>JAISHK010000010.1 GCA_031262585.1 Endomicrobium sp. | reverse complement strand
AAGAAGGCAGCATAACGATACCTGCCAAAAGATTTACAGATATTATTAGAGAATTATCGTTGGAAAAAGATATAGAAATAATATCAGATGAAACAAATCAAATAAATATTAAATCAGATGAGTATTTTCAATCGTTTGACAGAGATTAGCTTTTTGTGATACAATAAATCAATTATGGATACAATAAAAGTAGTTTTTTGGTGTTTAAAAATGATCCACTATGTGGTTAGTTGTGGTTTGGTTTTCGTCATACTTTTGCAAACAGGCAAAAGTGGGGGTGTGATGTGCATCTTTGGTGGTGGGTCTAAACAAATTTTTAATGGTCCGTCAGGAATAGCTTTTATAAAAAAGTTAACAATAGTAATGGCTTGTATCTTTTTATTTACTTCTTTGATGCTTACCAAAGTATCTACTAATATGAGTATGATGTCTGTTATGGATTGATTTTTATAAATTTCAATAAACTCTCTCATTGTTAGAGCATTTGAAATAATAAGGTTGTGCTGGGGTGGCGGAACTGGCATACGCGCACGTTTGAGGGGCGTGTCCTTAATCGGGGATACGGGTTCGACTCCCGTCCTCAGCATTTTTTTCTGAATTTAAATTTTTGCGGGTGTAGTTCAGTGGTAGAATGTCTCGTTGCCAACGAGAAGGTCGTGGGTTCAAGTCCCATCACCCGCTCTTAATCTTAAATAATAGATCGTATAGGTAGTCTTTGAAGACTGCCTATTTTAATTGTCAGTATTTTGCGGTTTTTATAAAATTATTTAAGCTTTAAATAATAAATAGTTATAATGTATGAGTTTTAGAAAGGATTTTTAATGTTTAGAGTTACTATAGTCGGCAGACCTAATGTAGGAAAATCCACTCTTTTTAATAGAATTATAGAAAAGAAAAAGGCAATTGTTTATCAAACTCCAGGGACAACAAGAGATAGAAATGATTATGAAGTATTTTGGAAAGATAAAAGTTTTATTATTACAGATACAGCAGGCTGGAGTAGCAATATTTTTACTTTTTCAAAAGAGATGTCTAGCCAACTTAATATTGCTATTGAAAAATCCAATATGTTATTATTCGTAGTAGATGGTAAAGTGGGTGTTCATTCTGTTGATTTTAAAGTTGCACAACAGGCAAGAGTGAGTAAGAGAAAGACAATTCTTGTTGTAAATAAGATAGATAGTCAAGCTGAAGAAATAAAAGGTTATGAATTTTATGAGCTTGGATTTGATAATATTGTTTTTATATCTGCAAATCATGGCAGAGGCATTAATGATTTACTAGATCAAATCTGTAATAATATTAAGTATAATAGGAAGACAAAAAAAGCAAAAGAAATATTAAAGATAGTTCTTGTTGGAAAGCCTAATGTAGGAAAATCTTCGTTTGTTAATGCTGTAGCTAAAGAGGAAAGAATCATCGTTCATAATACTCCTGGAACTACAAGAGATTCTATAAATACATGTGTTAAAGTTAATGATAAAGAGTATTTGGTTATAGATACTGCAGGTCTGCATAGGGGTAGTAAAATTGATAATGATATAATGTATCTTTCAACTTTAAGTGTTGGTTATGCTATTGATGATGGTGATGTTGCTATTTTGATTGTGGATGCTTTAGAGGGAATAGGTGAAACCGAAATTAAAATAGCAAGATTATTGCTTAAAAAAAACAAGCCTATTATTTTTGCTATTAATAAGTGGGATTTAGTAGAAAAACGAGAAGATGCTGCAAAGTATTTTAAAAATCAAATAAAAGAAAGAATAAAGTTTATGAACTGGGCAAATATTATTTTTATATCTGCCAAAACTGGGCAAAGATTGGAGCGTGTTTTTTTAGAAGCAGAGTGTGTTTTTAGACAATATTCAAAGGAACTTAGTCAAGAAGAGTTTAACAAATCTATAAGAAATATCATTACGAAAAAGTCTTATACAAGCAAAGGTAAAATATTAAAAATTAAAGAATATGCTCAAGTTGCTTCAAAGCCACCTGTGTTTGTTTTTTCAGTAAATGATGTAAAATTAGTTCACTTTTCTTATAAGCGATTTGTTGAAAATTGTTTAAGAGTTGAATTTGGATTTCAAGGCACTCCTCTTGTTTTGAAATTTAGAAAATACTATAAAAGAAAAATAGAATAAGATAAAACTGAATATGATTATGAAAATTTTTTATGTGATTTTGGCATATTTATGTGGTTCAATTCCTTTTGCCTATATTATTGCAAGGTTAGTAGTGAATGTTGATATACGAAGCGTCGGATCAGGTAATCCTGGAGCTACAAATGTTTTAAGAACAGTAGGAAAATTTGCTGGAATTGTTACATTTATTGCAGATACTTTAAAAGGGTTTATTCCTGTTTATTTTGCAATGCTTATGGATGCTTCTTTTTTTTATTTAGTTATTATTGCAGGTGCTGTAATTTTAGGACACATATTCTCAATTTTTTTAAATTTTCAAGGAGGAAAAGGTGTTGCCACAGCGTTAGGTGTTTTTTTAGTTCTTGTGCCATTGCCGTCATTAATAGCCTTAAGTATTTTTGTATTAGTTTTTATATTTTCGAATTATGTTGCATTAGCTTCTATATGTGCTGCTGTGGGTTTGCCTTTAGCATCTTATTTTTTAAGTTGTAGAGTAGAAGCTACGATATTTGCTTTTGTTGTTGCAATATTGATTATTTATAAGCATAAAACGAATATAGAAAGATTAAAAAATGGTACTGAATATGAATTTAGAATATTTAAGAAAAAAACAAAATAAAATTACTATTTTAGATACTGATTTGCAGTGATCAATCTCTGTTAGTCTTTTATTTGAAAGTGGGAATGAAGTTGTTTTTTAGCAGTTTGATATGTGATAATGGCAGAAAAATGCATAATAGAAATATAAAATCTTTCAAACTGGCGATTTACTGTTTACCGAGTTGAACATTATAAATAATTTTGATGGTTTTAAAAAAGTTTTATTTGCAAAACTTTCACATTTTTTAATATCTATGTATACTTTTTTAAAAAATAAGGAAATGTTATTTAGCATATAAGTACTGCTAAAGGCATGAAAGATGAAATTTTTTAATAATATTTGAAGTAATGAAAGATGTTTTTAAGGGAGTTTACAAAAATATTGTATCATTGTTTAGGTTTTAGTTATGTTACGAGGAATTTTGTATGGAAATTCTTACAGTAATGGTTGCTGCTGTGAATAAATATTGAGACTATAGAAAGAGTAGTGATATTTTATAAATAATTATTTTAGAGTTTTTATGCGCAACTTGATGTCGTTAGTATTTGAAGTAGTAGTTGCGTTAAAAAGTGTTTTTTCAGTTGCTTTAGATATTGTTGACAGTTTTAAACATTGGGTGGATTGTATGCTATAAGTTTCAGGAGTGCTTATGCTTAAAGAACTTGTAAGGATTTGTGTTGCATTAGGTGGCAGTGATTAACTTTTTATTAGTTGTCAGATATGAGATTAGTGATAATATGTTTTTCAAAATATTCAAGAAATTGTGTGTAGAGAATATAGCTCTCTGCTGGGGAAGAAAAATGTTTATTTGAAGCAGAGAAGAGTTAATTTAGACTATAAATGATTTAATAATAATAAAATTAGAACAAGAATGAGAATAAATAACAAAAGGAAGAAAATGACAAAAAATGATATAGCTGTGGAATTGTCAAAAGGATTATGTACGAAGAAGGAAGCAATAAAAATAGTAAATAGAGTTTTTGAAGCGATAAAAAACAGTTTAAAAAGAGGGGATAAAGTAGTCGTAACAGGGTTTGGTAGTTTTAAGATATGTGAAACAAAAATAAAAAAAGGAAGAAATCCAAAAACAGGTGAAGATCTTATAATAGGACCGAAAAAGAAAATAAGATTTAGACAAGCAAAAAAAAATTTATCAGATGATGAGTAGTAAAAGGTGGATTTAATTGATGGTTAAATGTACTCTTCTTTATTGGTATGAGATGATGTTGGTTCAAATCCAGTTGCGTCGATTGTTGAGTTAAAAGGCAGAAGAAAGAAAGTTAGTAAAGATTAAAATATAGTACAAAAAATTTAAAAAGAAGTATAGAAACGGAAAAATTAAAAAAGCCTAAAATGAAAGGTATATATAATTTTTGAGATAATAGAGAATGCAAGAATTCATAAGAAATCACAAGTGAATGTTGAGGTTGAGTTGTAAGTATATTAAAATAGGAAAGAAAAAGGTATATATTAGTGCATAAGTGAAATGGAGCTCTTATATTTTGAGGTGGTTTGTGGTGTATACGAAGGCTAAATAAAGAATAGATGTGGTATAGTTAGCAACGTTGAGTATATAATTATTATGTGGATGTTTGGAAGTAGCAAAAATTTTGGCGACGCAGAAAAAGCAATGTAACAATGGGCTGATGACGTTTCTAAATAGGTATTGTTTGTTAAAGAATAATTATATAGTATGTCTTCAGATAATTAAGTAAAGGGTTAGTAAGGAGATTAGAATTTTTTACTGAGTTTTGCAGTTAGTGATGAACAAAATGCAGTATTAGAAATCACTAATATAAATAAACACAAATATCGATAAGTGATAAATAGTTTAATATACAAACTAATAAGCGATAGTGTCTAGCAAATCCTTTGTGCTCTGCTACTATTTATTCCAACAATTTAAGTTAATCAATTAGATTCTTTAATAGAATCAGGGCGGAATACGTTTTTATAGTTTCTTCTTTGAAAAGTATTCTAGGTGATTAGGAAATTTATTAGTACAAGGGATGAGCAAGTTTATATGAAACTCTTAATGAAAAAAGAACAACTAAATTATAAGTGATGGTGGAGTTTATAGAAGTGGAGTAATGAAAATTATAAAGATAAATAAAAGATTATGCTAAAAGAGATAGAAAATAGAGATGAAAGAAGACGAAAGGGAAGTAGTAGAATAAGATCAAAAGTGTAGATATTGGAAATAAATCAATCGTAAGGGAGTTAAAATTAGAGAGTGAAGAAGAGATAGCGAGAGTGTAAGAAATAAGGCAATAGTATAAATAAAATAGAGTTTAGTTGGCATGTAAAGAAATCAAAGAATATAAATACTAAAATAGTGTATGTAATATTGATGAGTTTAGAAATTTTTTTATAGTACCTTTCAAGGTTTTAGTTAATCAATAAGAACTTCAGATGTGTTTGTGCAAGTGTAGTAATAAAATGTAGCTCGTAATGTTATAACAAATAATGTTGTAATAACTATCTAAGGAAAAAGAATCAGTGCTTATCAAATAATAAATTTAAAAACTTTCTTAAATTTTAAAGCGAATAAATAGAAATCTCAATAAAATTTATTAAATGCTAATTCTATAAATTTATAATATGTAATTGATAGCAATTATAATGAAGAATGACTAAGAATAGAAAAATTTGTATTGTAAAGTAATATAGGCATTATGTATGAAAATTATTTAATAAAAGGTGAGAATAAATGTACATTGGTTTTGGATACGATGTTCACAGATTGAGAAAAGGTAAAAATCTTATTTTAGGAGGTGTGAAGATAGAAAATGTTAAAGGACTTGATGGTCATAGCGATGCTGATGTTATGATACATGCTTTAATGGATGCTTTGTTAGGAGCTATGGGGTTAAATGATATAGGTCATTTTTTCCCTAATACAGATCCTAAATACAAAAATATTTCAAGTATTATTCTTTTAAGTTTTGTTCATAGAGAATTAAATAAAAAAAAATTTCACATCATCAATATTGATATTACTGTCATTTGTGAAAATCCAAAAATATATCCTTTTATTGATGAAATGAAACATAATATATCAAGAATACTTAAATTAAACAGGCAAAGAATAGGTATCAAAGCAACTACAAATGAGACATTGGGATTTTTAGGGAGTAATGCAGGTATAGCTGCTATGGCTGTTGTTTCTATTTGTAAAAATGGATTAAATAATTGATAGAGATTTTAACATAGAAGCTATTAAAAGACATAAATGTTATAACAGCAATTCGGTTTTAGAATTTCTTAAAGCAGATAAATGGTCAGTAAATAAGCTATTTGTATCTAAAACTGTAGGAGATTCGGTAATTTTAAGTTTAAAAAGTTACTAAGATTGTGTGTGAGACGATGAAGTGTCGTTAACCATAATTAGTTTTGAAATAATAATAACAAAGAGGATGTTATTATGATAAAAATTTATAACACTTTTTCAAATAAAAAAGAAGAATTTAAGCCACAAAAAGAAGATTTTGTATCTATGTATGTGTGTGGTATTACGCCTTATGATTATATTCATTTAGGACACGCCAGAGTTTACGTTGTATTTGATATTATAAAAAGGCATTTTTTAAAAAGAGGTTATAAAATAAATCATATACAAAATTTTACTGATATTGACGACAAAATTATAAAAAAATCTCAAGAAAAGAACATAAAACCTTCAGAACTTATTCAAACTTATATAGACGACTATTTTATACAAACTGATAAATTAAATATTTTAAAAGCCAATAAATATCCTCGTGTTACTCAAATGATACCTGAAATAATTAACTTTATTAAGATTCTTATGAACAAAAATATTGCATATGAAGTAGATGGAGATGTGTATTTTGATGTTGCAAAATTTAAAGATTATGGTAAGTTATCAAGAAGAAAACTTAGTGATTTAAAAATTGGTGCTAGAGTGGATATTTGCGACAATAAAAAGTCGGCCTTTGATTTTACATTATGGAAAAAAGCAAAAGAAAATGAGATTCTAAAAGTTTCATGGGAAAGTCCTTGGGGGAAAGGTCGCCCTGGTTGGCATATAGAGTGTTCAGTGATGTCTTCAGAATTGCTTGGCGATACAATAGATATACATGGCGGTGGATATGACTTAATATTCCCACATCATGAAAATGAATTAGCTCAAAGCGAAGCTAAAACTGGCAAACAGTTTGTTAAATATTGGATACACAATGGATTTGTCACTGTAAATAAAGAAAAAATGTCAAAATCATTAAATAATTTTTTTACATTAAAAGTTATCTTTGAAAAGTATAATCCGCGTGTAGTAAGGTATTATCTTTTAACACAACATTATTCAAATCCTTTGGATTTTTCAGAAAATGGTCTTGAATTGGCCAAAAGTACTTTGGAAAGAATTGACGATGCTTATTTAAGACTTATTTTTTTGGTTAAAGACAATGTTAAAGAAATAACTTATGAGGATTTATTAAAACTACAAGAAAAGTTTCTACAAACTCTTGATGATGATTTTAATTCAGAAAGAGCATTATCATATATTCATGAACTAAAAAATATAATATTAAATGAATTATCTCACGCAAATGCTTTAAGACTTACCCAGTTAAAAAAGCTTTTTGAAGATTTTGTTGAAACATCTTTGGGAATTGTTTTACCAAAAAAACAAAACATAGCACAAAATCTACAAGATCTTTTAAATAGAAGGAATGAAGCAAGAAAAAATAAAAACTGGCTTGAATCGGATAAAATTAGAAAATCTATAGAAGAAAAAGGTTACAAAGTTATTGATAATAAAAATAATTCTAGTATTCTTGTAAAAAAGTTATGATAGTCTTTTATTATAAAAAATTATTTTCTTCTTAATACTGATGAAACTTTTGTAGGAAGCCCAAAAAGATTAATAAAACCTTCTGCATCTTTGTGATTGTAAATTTCATCATCCTCAAAAGTCGCAAGTTTTTTTAAATACAAAGAATATTTAGCATCCCTTGAAACAATCGTAATATTCCCCTTATAAAGTTTTAATTTAATGCTTCCACTAACATATTTTTGTGTGCTATTAATAAATGCATCAAGAGCTTGTCTTAAAGGTGAAAACCACAAACCATAATAAACTATCTCAGCGTATTTAAAAGATAAAAACTGTTTGAAATGCAATGTGTCTCTATCGATAGCAACTGATTCAAGTTCTGCATGAGCCATATATAAAATTGTTGCCGCAGGTGATTCATACACACCTCTAGACTTCATACCTACAAGTCTATTTTCAACTATATCTACTCTTCCTATACTATTTGTGCCTGCAATTTTATTTAGTTCTGTAATTAATTTTACGGGTTGTAATTTTTTATCATTAAGTGCAATAGGAATACCTCTTTTAAATGTGATTGTTATATATGTTGGTTTATTTGGGGCATTTTCAGGTGAAATCGTCATTTTAAACATTGTGTTATCATATTCTTTATTAAGATTTTCTAAGATACCACCTTCATAAGAAACATGCCATAAATTTGCGTCTGAAGAATATGGTTTTGTCTTTGTTACAGAAATTGGAATATTTTTTTTCTTAGCGTAATTAATAGCATCTTCTCTTGATTTTATATCCCATTCTCTCCATGGAGCAATAATTTTTACATTTGAAATTAATGCCTTAAAGGCAAGTTCAAATCGTACTTGATCATTACCTTTTCCAGTTGCTCCATGACACACAGCATCAGCTTTTTCTTTCTTTGCAACATCGGCGATTTTTTTTGCAATCACAGGTCTTGCTAAAGCTGTTCCTAGAAAATATCTTCCTTCATATAAAGCATTTGCCTTTAATGCAGGATAAATGTAATTTGTGACAAATTCTTCCTTTGCATCAATGATATATGCTTTTGAAGCACCGGTTTTTTTTGCTTTTTCGTTTAATCCTTCAAGTTCATCTCCTTGCCCAACATCAACACAACATGCAATAACCTCGCATTTATAGTGCTCTTTTACCCAAGATAAAATGACTGAAGTATCAAGTCCGCCGGAATAAGCTACAACTACTTTTTTAATTTTTGATTTATTTATCAAAATCATTGAAAAACCTCGTAATGTTATATTTATTTTAATATAAATTCAACAATTTATGAGTCTAAATTTTAATACGTTCAAATGCTTTATCTAAAATTTTTACAGCTTGATTCACATCGTTTTTAGTAATTATAAGTGGAGGCAGAAGTCTTATAACCGTGTTGTGTGTACAATTTATAATCAATCCATTTTTTAAACAATAATCTACAATTTTTCCCCCATCTATACTAAGAGCAATTCCAAATATTGTTCCTAATCCTCTTATTTCTTTTATAATAGAGTACTTATCTTTTAAATTTTCCAATTTAATTTTAAGATATTTCGCAATTTTTATAGAATTATCTAAAAATTTAGTATTCATAATTTTTAGTACTGCAATAGCGGCAGCGCAGGAAACAGGATTTCCTCCAAAAGTAGAGCCATGATCACCAAATATGAAAGATTTTGCGCATTTTTCACCTGCGATAGTAGCCCCTAATGGAAAACCATTTGCTAATGATTTTGCCAACGAGATGATATCAGGCTTAACTCCATAATGTTTAAAAGCGAAGAGTTTTCCTGTACGTCCCATTCCACACTGTACTTCATCAAAAATCAAAAGAATATCTTTTTCATCACAAAATTCTCTTAATTTTCTTAAAAATATTTTATTGGCAGGCCAAACACCACCTTCGCATTGCACAGGTTCTATCATAACAGCAACAGTTTTATCGCTAAAAAGTTTTTTTACAGAATTAATATTATTAAATTCAGCAAAAACAAATTTTTCCTGTAACGGTTTTAAATATTCATGAAATTTTTCTTGTCCAGTTGCGGAAAGTGTAGCTATAGTTCTACCATGAAACGAATTATTAAAACAAATTATTTCATACCTATTTCCGCTTTTTGAGTGATTTATAAATCCCCATTTTCTTGCGAGTTTTATAGCGCATTCATTCGCCTCTGCTCCAGAATTTGAAAGAAAAATTTTTGCTCCAGGGAAAGTCCTTTTGGCAAGTTCTTCTCCTAATTTAATTTGTAGAGGAGCATAATATAAATTTGAAATATGAGCAAACTTATCTAACTGAAGTTTTGCTGCTTTTATAACAGTCTTATTGCAGTGACCAACATTACAGACACTTATGCCTGCGAAAAAATCAAGATATTTTTTCCCATTCATATCCCATATAAATTGATTTTTTGCTCTTTTTACAATTAAATTACTACGTTTATACACATGCATAAAATATTTGTTTTCGATTTGTTTTATCTTCATTTTTTTATCAGCGTTCCTTTTGATTTTTGCATGCCATTAATTTTGTTGCTTATCCATACTTCTTTAACACCTTTTTTAACAGCATTTATGCAACTGTAAAGTTTTGGTATCATTCCACCTGTTATTACTCCATTTTTTATTAAAGTGTTCATATCTTTTACTTTAATGTTTTTAATCATATTTTTATTCTTATCAAAAACACCTAAAACATCGGTTAGAAATATAAGTTTATTTGCTTTAAAAGCAATAGCAATAGCCGCTGCTAGAGTATCAGCATTAATATTCATAACATTATTTTTAACATCAAGTCCCATAGGAGCTATAACAGGCAAAAAATTATTATCTGTTAAAATTTTTATAAGTTTTTTATTTATTTTAATTGGTTCACCAACAAAACCAAATCGTCTAATTTGTTTACATATTACACTTTTCGCATCTTTACCTGATATCCCTACGGCCTGTGCTCCATTTTTTATAAGTTCTGTAACCAAAATTTTATTAACCTTCCCACTTAATACCATTTCGACAATGCTTAATGTTTTTTTATCTGTAAATCTTAAACCATTAATAAATTTATTTTTTATTTTAAACTTTTTAAGTAAAATATTTATTTCATGACCACCGCCATGCACCAAAATGATATTTTGTTTTTGTGAAAGTACTACAAGCTCTTTAATAAGCTTGTTTTGTGACTGTAAATCTTTAACTAAACTTCCTCCTAATTTTATTATAGTTAACAATTTCATTTATAACCTTTTACTTTTCTGTTTTATATTTTGAATGTTTACATTTTAATTTAAAATCGCAATTCTGACATTTTGAAATGTTTGGATTAAAATTTTCTGCTGCTATATTTTCAGCAATTGTTGTTGCAATACTTATTGCGTCCAATATTTCGTTTTGTAATCTTTTTGTATAAACTTTTTTATTCTCAGACAAAAAATACATTGAGATCTTACTAGGGTAAAAATTGAAAACATTTTTGCATGCATATGCGTAAAAACTTAACTGTAAATCTTTATCTACATCTTCTTGGTTCCATACTTTCATATGCGTTTTATAATCAATAATCTCATATGAGCCATCAGGATACTTATCAATCCTATCAATAATGCCTATAAATCTATATTTCCCTATATTGGTATCAAATGCTTTCTCCACATATAAAACTTTTGATTTTATCTTACAAAAAGATTTGTAATAATTTTTAAGTATTTGCCGACCGTGTTTATAATATTCAAATATCTGCTGAGGGTAAGCAAAACCATCATTTTTCCATGCTTCATCATAACATTCAAATAAAATCTCCAGAGAGTGTCGTTGCCCTCTATGAAAACTTTCAAGAGATTTATGAATTATATGCCCAAATGTTATATTTGCATTTAGAGGAATATAAAGATTATCTACATATATCAATTTATACTTATAAGAACAAAACAAATATGTGTTTATTCTCGAATAGCTTATTTTAAAATCATTTCTCATTTTCTATTTTACCTTGCTTTTTTATAAAAATAGATAATCGTATCGCCGTATTTTTTTATTCTATAACATTCTAATTCTTCAATAACTCCCACAGGTTCTTTTATGTGTTTTTGCACTATTAAAATTGAGTCATGTTTTAAAATATTATAATGTACCACATTTTTTAATGTAGGATATACAAGAGCGCGAGTTTTTTCGTTGTTTTTATAATATGGTGGCCCCATAAAAACTATATCGTATTTATCTTGTAAAACACTAAAATTTTTTATTACATCACATTTGACGATTTTTGCATTATTATTAAAACCAAGAGCATTTACGTTATATTTGATAATGGATAAAGAAGCATCGCTTAATTCAGCAAACACTGCTTTTTTAGCTCCGCGTGAAAGGGCTTCAATACCTACTGAACCTACTCCAGCAAATAAGTCTATAAACACAGAATTTGGAATTTTAAACCGTATTATGTCAAAAACTGATTTTTTCATTCTACCTAGCATAGGACGCACAGCTAAATCATCTTTGGGAAAAGTTTTTAACAATTTTCCCTTAGCAGTGCCTGCGATAACTTTTAAACTCACTTGATTATTCTCCAAAAATTCGATCGAAAACTTTTTAGTTCTAAATCTATTTTCAAAATTACTAAAATTATCCGTCTAGACATTAATGACATTATAAATTTAGATATAACAAATACTTTTTTAATGTACTTATTAATGAATAATTTTTATATAAAAAAATCGTTATTATTATACAATTTTTAATGTATTTATAATTTTTTTACTAAAAGCAAAAGCAATAATTTTGAATACCTACGAAAAGTCAATATTAAGTTTTAAACTCAAAAAACACCAATATGTAAATAAGATTATAACATTATTTATCATATTTACATTTCTTATTTAAACAACTTATTTTTATATCTTGTTTCATATTAAATATTTATAGCATTAAATTCTTTAAATAATTATACATAAAATATAATCAAAACAAAAGAAAATTTTATTGGTAAAGTATATAAGAAAATACAATAGAAGATGATAGTCAATGTATAAATATTAAAATGATTGATAAAAATTTATATGAGGATCAAAATAATTGTTAAAAAGAAAAAGAATACAAGAATTCATAAAAAATCACAAATAAATATTAAGATTAAGTTATAAGGTTATACATTAAGAAGTGCATAAATAAAATGGAGTTCTTAAATTGTGGTGGGGTTGTGTATACGAAGCGTTAATAAAGAATAGGTACGCTATAGTTAGTGAGTTGAGTATATAATTATTGAGTGGATTTTGAGAGAGCAAAAATTTTGGCGACGCAAAAAAAGTAATGTAACTATGGACTGATGACGATTTCTAATAAATACCACCTATTAAGGAATGATTAGATGATTCTTCATTAGAATAAAATGATGATATGTTTTCAGATAATCAAGTAAAACATCAGCAAGAAGATTAGAATTTTTCACCAAATCTTATAGTTACTGAACAAAGTACGGCATTGGAATCACTAATACAAATATAAATGTTAATAAATAATAAATTAGTTTAATATACAAATAAATAAGTCGATAGTGTTTAGCAAATTTCTATGTTACTTAGCTGTAATTTAAGCTAATTAGTTAGATTCTTTAATAGAATCAAAGAGAAATATGTTTTTATAGCTTCTTCTTCGAGAGATATTTTAGATAATCAGGAAGCTTATTAACATAACTAAAAGAAGCAATTCTATACAAAATTTAATGAATGAAGAGAACAAATTGAATTGTAAGTAACGATAAAGTTTATAGAAATGAAATAATAAAAATCATAAAGATAAAAAAGGATTATAGTAAAAAGATAGAAGATAGAGATAAAAGAAGAAGAAAGAAAGGTAGAATAAGATCAAAAGTTTAGATATTGAAAATAAAGTGTAAGGAAATTAGAGGGTAAAAAGAGATAGAAACTGAGCAGTGATGGAGTCATAGTTAAATAGAATGGAATATAAGTTTATAATGTGTAGAATGTGAGTTATGTAAATTGAAGTATTGATAGCACAAAGTTTATGTTGAATATAATATCAACATTGAGAGTAAGTTGTAATGTTCTAATGTTACAAATATGTGAAGCAATAATAAACATGATTTCAAAAATATTAATTCTAATTAAAATAATAGATATGTGAGGTATAAAATAGAGAAAGGATTTTTATTGATAGAATTAAAAATGGCAGATTTAGCAATAAGAATTTCAATATAGAGTATAATATGGTTGGTATAGATTTGTAGACTGTGTTGCGATTTAATTAACTTTTAAATGATAAATATGAAAAGAGAGTAGACTAAAGGAATAAAGGTTTTTTAAAAATGACAATTGTTAAATGGCTAAACGTGATTATGCATGTGTTAAAGTAAGAATATGAATATTTGTTGTAGGTAGCGATAGCGAGGAAAAATATAACTAAAAAAGAGAGATAAAAGAAGTTGTTGAAGATGTGTTAAAAGTATTTAAAGTACAATATCACTAGGAGTAGTAAATATAAAAATAAGATTTATTAATTCAAAGATATAAAAAAATAGACGAAATGCTGACAGGGCAAATAGAAATAATGTCTGAGGTAGCCCAAAAAATCGACAAAGATATTTTGGATTTAGTGTTGAGCAATTAGATAGAATTTAGAAGAAGATAATGGCAAGTTTTAAAGGAGATGAGTATAGAGTAACGTAAATTTTTTAGTAGAGTTAAGCCTTGTTAGTTTCAAAAGGTAATTGAAGTGTCGCGCCACTTAGTGCTTGTATCTTTTTTATAATAATTGTTAGGAAGGGGAATATTGTAGTAAAAATAGTTGTAAATATTTTATTAATTTTTTAAAGAACGTAATGGTGAACAGTTATTAGTAAATGGAGTTAAAGAAATTTTAGAAATAGATAGAAGGGAAAGATACAAATGTGACTATATTGAAGGATTAGAGTTTACTAACAGATTTCAAAGGATGGTGGAAATGTTTACTTGTAAGATTGTTAAAGAGTAGTAAGTCATAATATCTCGAAAGAATTAGTTGCAATATTGACACAATATCAAATTAGTAGAGTAACTGAAGATGTTTCTTTAATATTTGAATGATGGCTTTGCTCTATGAAATTTAGGAAGTCAGGAAGTTTAAAGCATGGTAAAAATGTTTATAATGTTACTTAATGATTTTAAAAATGTATATTTCTTTTATTTGTGAAAAGGAAGTAGCGTATTATTAATGTGTGTTGTTAAAGTTTGAAAATTTAAGTGAAAAAAAATAAAATTTATTTATTGATGTTGAGACTCATTATTTAATAAACGAAGATTTTGTAAAAAAGTGATATTTAGTAATTTAAACGACTTGAGAGTGTTTTGGGGTATGTTTACTTATGAGAATTTCAAGTTCTTTAAGTTATTTAGTAAAGTCTACTTGAATATAATGAGATAAGAGTAAGAAAAGTTTGGATCAGAAAAATGCTCAAAAATGAATTCATTATTAATTAGAAAAATAATAAATTTGATCTCTGTAAGAAGAATATATTTTTTGAAAGATTTGTGAAATATTTTGACAATTAGTTAGAAATAGTGAAGGCGTAAAAGACTTGTTTATTAAAATTGTGAACGTATGAAAGTTTAAATAGATTTAAAGTGATTTTATGTGATAAGGGAAAAATAGAATTTTAGATTATTTAAAAAAATAAATGATTAATGTATAATTTTTGTCATATGTGAATATGATTAAACAATAAAAAATGAGTAGTCATATATACTCTATCTAAAAAACATACATGGAAAAATTTTGCTAAATTTTTATTAAAACATTGTTCGCAGAAATGGCAAATAATTTAAGCATAAGTTTATTAAATATTATCGTAGAAATGAATACTATGTTGGCATGTGCGAATGTAAGAATTTTGAAGAGTAAAATAGCTACAAATGGGAAGGAAGTAATTAAATTTAAAAGAATTGTTGTCGAATTATTTTGATTTGACAACAAACATGACTGTTTCGCTTAGCAAATAATGGCGATTTGTATATTAAAATGATATTATGTATGGCAAAATTTGTCATTTTCAATAACAAAAATCTGATTTAATATTAAGAAGTTGGTGAGTAAATATAAAAATTTGCAGGTAATTTAGTTTTTATAATGAAATGAGAAGAGAAAATATGTTGAGGTTAGTTAAAATGTTAAAGCAGTGAGAGTTAATAAAATAAAAGAAAATAAATTATAATCATAATAAAACTGTATCTTCAGAAATGAAATTGTTGAGGAGGGTATTAAAAAGGAACTTATAGAGATAAGAAAAATGGATCTTGAATATTAAAAATTTATGAATGTCAGTTGATGAAGTTTTAAGATTAAAGCAATTCGCGTGATTAGTTTCTTTATTTAGAGATTATGAATTTTAGAGATTATGGAAATTTAAAAGGTAATTTATAATATATGATTTTTATTATGAGCTAGATTAGGATAATTTTGTAGAAATTTACGAAATGGAATCTTGAAAGCTTGACAGAAAATATATATTGTGTTACAATAGCAAAGCAGTGTGGAATGAGAAATTTAAAATTTGACAAAATAAAATAAGTTTTGTATATTGCTAATGTGGTTTGGAAAGTTTTTTGTTATGCATAAAAAGTAATATTCAAACTTATGGGCGTAAGTCGTAGTAGTTCTGAATTTTTTAAAGTGAAAACAAGAGAAATTTTGCGCTGTTTTATAGCAATAAAAATCTTTACTAGAATTTTAGGAAACGGCAAGTAGATGTGAGCGTACCTTTTTCTCTGTAAAAAAGTTCTTTGAAAGCTAAATAACACTCAAGTGAGCGCCTCGTGGAGAGGCGATTGTGTAATTCAAGAGTCATTTGTAAAGAGTCAATTCGAATAAAAGGGTTAAACTTTTTGTTTGTGTAGGTGGGAGTAAATGAGAGCTTATTAACAAATCTCTATAATTTATTATGGAGAGTTTGATCCTGGCTCAGAGTGAACGCTGGCGGCATGCCTAACACATGCAAGTCGAGCGAAGTTTTGCAGAGTATCGCAAAATTTAGCGGCAAACGGGTGAGTAACACGTAGGGAACCTCCCTCAAAATGGGGAATATCTCCAAGAAATTGGAGTCAATACCGCATAAGACCATAGTTTGGCATCAAGCAGAGTGGTTAAAGCAGTGATGCGTTTTGAGATGGCCCTGCGGCCTATCAGCTAGATGGTGGGGTAAAGGCCTACCAAGGCTATGACAGGTATCCGGCCTGAAAGGGTGAACGGACACACTGGAACTGAGACACGGTCCAGACTCCTACGGGAGGCAGCAGTGAGGAATTTTGGACAATGGGGGAAACCCTGATCCAGCGATGCCGCGTGGAGGACGAAGGCCTTAGGGTTGTAAACTCCTTTTAGGGGGGACGAATAAAGTGACGGTACCCTCAGAAAAAGCCACGGCTAACTACGTGCCAGCAGCCGCGGTAATACGTAGGTGGCGAGCGTTACTCGGAATTACTAGGCGTAAAGGGTATGTAGGTGGTCATATAAGTCTTTAGTGAAATTTTTCGGCTCAACCGAAAAAGGCCTAAGGATACTGTTTGACTTGAGTATGGGAGAGGGAGATGGAATTCCTGGTGTAGCGGTGAAATGCGTAGATATCAGGAGGAACGCCGATGGCGAAAGCAGTCTCCTGGCCCAATACTGACGCTGAGGTACGAAAGCTAGGGTAGCAAACAGGATTAGATACCCTGGTAGTCCTAGCTGTAAACGATGTTCACTAGATGTGGGAGGTATCGACCCCTTCT
>JAISHK010000007.1 GCA_031262585.1 Endomicrobium sp. | reverse complement strand
CCAATGATACAAAGATAAAAGCACACTAAGTGACCCTATATAAAAAATCAAAATTCGAAATACAACTTGATTTACAGCTTTAGGAATTGTTTTGGTTGGCTCTTCCGTTTCAGCAGCTGCAAGACCTATTAATTCCACACCGTCAAAAGCAAAAATTATAATTGGAAATGACATCATAAATCCAATAAAACCATGAGTAAAAAACCCACCAAAAAAAGGATCTCCAATATGAACACCCACAGTTGCAACACGCCACAAATTTTTAACAGTGGCTCCAGTCACCAAATCAGGATTAAAAATAAGAATATATAAACCCGCTAAAATCATAGCACAAACAGCAAATATTTTTACTGAAGAAAACCAAAACTCAATCTCACCATATACTTTTACAGTTATAAGATTAACAAAATTCACTAAAATAAAAAAGAACAAAGAAATTTGCCATGCCTCTAAGCTGGGAAAACAATACTGCACATATGCTACTGTTGCAATAAGCTCCACTATACCAACAAGAATATATTCAACCCAGTAATTCCAACCCGCTAGAAAACCCGGAAAATCTCCCCAATACTTATAGGCAAAATAACTAGAAGAACCAGCTGCAGGTTCATTAGTAATCATCTCACCAAGTTGACGCATTATTAAAAAAACCAAAAATCCGATTAAAACATATCCCAAAATAATAGAAGGACCTGTTGAAAAAATAGCTGCACTCGCACCTAAAAATAGACCAGTTCCAATCGCGCTTCCAAGAGCTATAAATTGTATATGCCTATTCTTAAGTTTACGTTTTAAAGAATTTGTTTGAAAAATTTCTTGCATAATAAAACTCCAAAATAAATAACAAAAATTAAAATGAGATATTTTTTGCCTTGGAAATCTTATACCAAATATAAACAATACAAATCCAAATCGGCGTGGCTATAACTTGTTTTGTCATTCTAAGTTGAGGCAACATCATTACAAATAAAATAAAGACATAAAATATAAGTGTAATATAATTTGAATAAGGATAAAACAAAGCTGGAAATAAAGTTTTATGATTTTCCAGGATCTTTTGTTTTTTAAATTTTAGATGCGATATTGTAATTAATATCCAATTAACAAGGGCACATACAACTACAAAATTTACAGTTATTTTAAAAGCGTCAATCCATCGTGGTATAAAATAATTTAATGGCACAACAGCAAACGTTAAAGCAGCAGATAATAATTGTGCCTTTACTGGAATGCCATTTTTAGCGGTTTCAGTAAAAACTTTAGGAGCATTTTTCTGTAAAGCAAGACCATAAAGCATACGACTATTGCTATAAATACAACTGTTATAAACAGACAACGCAGCAGTCAAAACTACAACATTGAGCGTCCATGCAGTATACTTAAATCCAATTCTATCAAAAATTAATACAAAAGGACTATCATTCGACTTTAAATTACTCCAATGGTATAAAGATAAAAGTGTAGCAATAGCTCCAATGTAAAAAAATAAAATACGAAATACAACTTGATTTACAGCTTTAGGAATTGTTTTGGTTGGCTCTTCCGTTTCAGCAGCTGTTATTCCAATAAGTTCCAATCCACCAAAAGCAAATATTATTACTGGCATAGCAGTCATAAAGCCTACAACACCATTAGGAAAAAAACCCCTAATAATACTATTCCCTGTTCGTACGTCTCCGATAGATTGCCATAAATTTTTAACAGTTGCGCCATCAACTAAATTAGGATTTATAAACAATATGTAACAACCAGTTAAAATCATAATGCATATAGCTGTTACTTTTATAATGGAAAACCAAAACTCTATTTCTCCATAAATTTTTACAGCAATAAGATTTAATATATTCATTATCGTAAAGAAAAATAGAGCAGTTTTCCAAGTTGCTACCATTGGGAACCAATATTGAATATAAACCGCTGCTGCCGTTAGCTCAGCTATGCCTATCATAACGTATAAAACCCAATAATTCCAACCCGCTAGAAAACCCGGAAAATCTCCCCAATATTTATAGGCAAAATAACTAAAAGAACCAGCCATAGGTTCATCAGTATCCATTTCACCAAGTTGACGCATAATAAAAAATATTACAAGTCCCGAAATCAAGTAACCTAAAAGAACAGACGGACCAGCTGAAACAATTGCATTGCCAACGCCTAAAAATAAACCCGTTCCAACTGCTCCACTAAGTGCTATAAATTGTATATGACGACCTTTAAGTTTGCGTTGTAACGTACTCTTTTGAGGTTGGCACATTCAAACCTCCAATCTTTAAATAACAGTTTTTGTATTATACCTTATTTGAAAATTAAAAAACAACCTTAACTATCTGCAATAAAAATATACACAACGCTACTTACCTTATCAAAATCAACTACATTTTTAATTTTTAACACTTTCAATACTTTCACTATAAATCACTATAAGATATTTGATAAGTATAAGGACACTTTTTAGGAACCAATAGAAATTACTTTATTTACAAGACAAAAAAATTTAATCTGAATTATGAATTTTTTTGATAAGTTGGTTAATTTTAGCATTAAAGTAAGGATCAGAATTCATTTTTTCTTTTATTTTGTTACACGCATGCATAACTGTAGAGTGATCTCTTCCACCAAAAGCATCACCAATCGCATTTGTTGAAAACTCATCTGTAAGCATCCTTGCAAGATACATCGCAATTTGCCGAGGAAAAGCTACTGCATCAGTTCTACGTTTAGATTTCATATTTCTAATATCAATATTAAACTCTTCAGCAACAACTTTTTGGATAGTCTCTATTGTTACACGAGCAGATTCGTCAGTTTTAATTATATCTTTTAATATCTTTTGTACAGAATCCACAGTCAAAGGCGTTCCAGTAAACAAAGAAAAGGCACTTATTCTCAAAAGAGAACCTTCAAGTTGTCTTATATTGGATTTTACTTGAGTTGCTATGCATAAAACAACATCATCTGGAATATATATCTTTTCTTCTTCAGCTTTTTTACGCAATATTGCTATTCTTGTTTCTAAATCAGGAGACTGAATATCGGCTATAATCCCCCATTCAAACCTTGAAATAAGCCTCTCTTCTACCCTTTCAAGTTCTTTTGGTGGCCTATCTGAAGAAACAACAACTTGTTTTTTTAAGTTGAAAAGACTATTAAACATGTGAAAAAACTCCTCTTGAGAACTTTCTTTCCCAACTAAAAACTGAATATCATCTATTAACAAACAATCAAGATTTCTGTATTTACTCTTGAAAGAAGAAATTTTATCAAAGCGAATTGACTCTATAAATTCTGTGACAAATTTTTCACATGTAATATACAAAACTTTTAAATTAGAATTAGTTTGCTTAATATAGTTCCCTATAGCATGTAATAAATGCGTTTTTCCAAGACCAACTCCACTATACATAAATAAAGGATTAAACTGTCTCCCAGGACTTTTGGCTACAGCTTCTGCACAACCATGAGCAAATCTATTGGAAGCACCAATAACAAACCCTGCAAAAGTGTATTTGGGATTTATTTGATCTTTTTGCATTATAGGGGCAAAACTACCTGTGTGTTCCGGTGTATCTTCAACCTTTTTTATTAATACTGAAATATCTCGTTGCGGTTTTAGCTCAAGAACAACTTGTTGGCCATAATAATCCGACAGAACAGTTTCAATTTTTTTTTTTTGATTATTGATTATCCACTGCGAAAAATATATATTAGGAACTTCTAAAGTAAAAATATTGTTTTTAAAAGTTAAAGGTTTTAGTGGAGAAATCCATAAATTGTAAGTTTCCGGAGCAACCGACAATTTAAGATTATCAACAACTTTTTCCCATAAATCAGAAACAGAAATACTCATATTATCCCTAATAAATTACTAACAACTCTAAAAAATACAAGATTATAAAAAAGCGACGATATTCCTAGATATGAGAAATTGTATACTTTTTCATTCTGTTTGTCAAATTTAAAAAATCCGAAGTTGACATTTTATCCGGTCTTAAAGCTGATTCTAAATTTAAGTTATCAATAATTTGTAAAGCCCTATCTTTTCCTATACTTTTAAAAGAACTTATACAATTTAAAATAGTTTTTCTACGCATACTAAATGCATGTTTTACAAAGTCAAAAAAAATAGGTTCAGGTGGCAAAGAAAACTTATTCGTAAGTTTTATAACTGAAGAAACAACTTTTGGTGATGGTCTAAAACATTTTGGCGAAACATCAAACAAAATGGTACAATCTGCATAGTATGAAGTAAATATGGACATGTATCCATAATTTTTACGATCATTTTCAGCTGAAAGACGTTTAACAACCTCTTTTTGAAGCATAAAAATAGCAGTAGTCCAATTTTGTAAAGGCAAAATTTTTTGAATAATTGCCGTACCTATATTATATGGCAAATTAGAAATAATTTTGAATTTCATATCCGGAATGCTATATTTAAGAAAATCAACATTTACAACATTAACATTTTCAACATCATGAAAGAAAAAATAATGTTTTAATTGTTGATATAAGTTAGTGTCTATTTCAATTAAAGTAAGTTGCTTCACTTGTGGCTGTATAATTTTTGTTAAAATGCCCCTTCCAGGTCCTATCTCCAGCACTTTATCGTGTTTATTCAAATTAGACGCTTTTACAATATTATTAGCAATATTGTTATCAATTAAAAAGTTTTGGCCGTATTTTTGACGCATGCGTTATGTATCAATACACATATTATATTATTGTAAATCTATATAAATTATCTTTTTACAGTTTATTTTACATTTTTTAGCTATCGTATACAAATTACTACTAAAAACAAACTCTTAAAGTTTGTAATTAAGAGGTGAAATTTCATCACAGTTATAATAATCGCTATTAGCACTATTAATAAGATTTTACAAACATTATAACTTTTTAAAAACTTTATTTATTGATAAAACACTTGTATAATTAAAAATCAAGTTTATTAAATTTTACGCTATAGGTTAATTATTGTTAATTCTAATTTAATAGACCTCAAAAAATAATACAATCATTTTTATGGTTTAGAATGTAACTAACATAATAAACTCACACTTATTGATTTTACTATATTCCATTATAAAAGGTATTACTAAAATGAAAAATATTTTTGAATTAAGTGAGACTTATTCCCATACATAAGACTCTACTGCCTTATAGCTTTATAAAGCAGTACCAAAGCAAAAGATTGAAAAAAACATAAACTCTAACATAAGAAAGACATTTAACTACAATAAATAAGAGAAATAGAGGAAAAATTTAAACATGAAAAGAATAATTACTGCTTAATATCGCTAACTTTTATACTATGTTTCTATAAAAAAATAACGAAGTGGTAAAAAAATAGTATAAAATCTTATCCTTTACTGATAAAAGTATCATATTAGCTAAAATCTCTCTTAACTTATAGAAAAATACTAGTACATGCAGAAAATTCAGAAATAACTTTAGTATCTGCGATCTCTTGGAATTACAAAATCTTTTTTGTTGCCTTACCAACTTTAAAAGCATCACATCAGTCTTAGAAAAAAACAAACTCAAGATTTGATACACACTAATATAATAAATGAAACTGATTCAGCTATAAAAGATATCTGCTTCTCCTAAAACCTCTCAAATCTTCAAATCTCAAGGGCAAAAAGATACAAAACTAATTTCACTAGTTATTGTACATATAACAATAAATTTTTCCAGCTAAATAAAAGCTTATTACAAAAAAATTCAACTATAGAGTAGTAATACCGTTGTTTACAAATAGTCTTTCACAGATTGTCAACTATTTTCAAATTGTTTTAGGAATTCACAAACAGTAGAAGATGTGATTAGAAGTTTCAAGTAAAATAAAAGATAAAGCAACCTCAAGAAGCAACGTAAAATGCATAAATAATATAATGAAAAATAGAAAAAACAGATGAGGGAAACAATAAAATGAGCAGAGGTGGTAAGTAATAAAAACGAGAGAGATAAGAAGTTTGCAATAATGGAAGATGAAAATGTGTGAGTAAAATAAATATATAGTGGAAAATAAAGTAAAATAAGTGACTTCGAAATGAAAGTTTAAATACGAAACGATAAGAATTAAAAATACATTGAAAAAATGCAGCGAATATGTTTATGAACACTGTTTGTGAAACTGATTTAAAAATATGTGCAAAACTTACATAAGCAAAATACCAATTAGAAATAGTAAAACACTATTTTAAAAACAACAGTAAAAAAAGTTTAATTAAGCCTAAAGGTACAGACAGTGAAATAGATTAAAAATATAAAAAAAACCCAGTAAATAGAAATTAGTAAAAAACATTAATTTTAATTACTATTGAATTTCTAGTTTCCCAATTGCATATAAAAACATTTCAAATACGATGGTGAAAAAGTATGAATCATTAATAACACTTTAATTACCATTAACTATAACTAATTTTCTAAATTCATTTTGTTGGTATTTGTTAACTAAAAACAATAACTTGAAAACTTTTATAGATTATATTATGTTTACGCAATTTAAAAAAACAATAACTTATTATCTAATTAGCAAACCAAAATTCAAATATTTTTTTACAAAACTTTATAACTATTATTTTAACAAGTATTTACTAAGTTACATGAAAATGGAAACGACTACTCATATTACTCAACTTCTATTTTTTCAAGTCTAAACAACATTTTTATGTTGAAGCAAATTTAAACACCTTTTACAAGAAACTTTTTTTATTTTGGAATTAAAATAATATAACAATAGCATAATTAAAATAAAAGATATATTGAAGCAAATCTTATTTAGATATTACACAAACTTGATAATTACTAGAGAATATCCAAAGTTGACACCAATAGTATTTTTAGATATAATGGAGATAATTCATGGATAAAGTAACTGAATTTGAAGAGGATTTAAGATGAAAAGGACTTTTCAGCCAAATAAAAATAGAAGAAAAAAGAAAATAGGTTTTATGGCAAGAATGGCTACAACTGGAGGACGAAAAGTTTTAAGTGCGCGCAGAAGGAAAGGACGTAAAATAATTTGCGCATAAAAACTTACACATATAAAAATGCCAAAACTCGCTAAACGATTATAATAAATGAGGTATAATTGTAATAAAAAGATGTTTTCTTTTACTTCTGCAGAAAGGTTGCATACGCAAAATGATTTTAATAAAATATTTAAAAATGGTTCAAGACTCGAAAATGAAAACATAAAGGTGTTTGCTTTTAAAAGAAACGATGGACAAGTTATAAGGAGACTTGGGCTTGTTACACCTAGAAAGGTGGGGACGGCCGTTGTAAGAAATAGAACAAAAAGAAGGTTAAGAGAAATTTTCAGAACTAATAAGCACTTATTGAAACCGTGTTTAGATTTAATTTTTATTTCTAATTCAGGAACTGCGTCGTTGGATTATTACAATTTAGAAAAAAGTATTTTAAATTTGCTTAAAAGCGCAAAATTATATACAGGTTTGGAGTAGTATATGAAATATTTAGCGCTTTTTTTAATTAACTGTTATAAATTTGCTTCCCAATCTTTTCCTAGTAGATGTCGTTTCCAGCCAACTTGCTCCACATATGCTTATCAATCAATAAAAATACATGGTTTCTTTAAAGGTTCTTATTTAATTCTTAAAAGATTTATTCGCTGTCATCCTTTTTGCAATGGTGGATTTGACTCCGTACCTTCATCGAAAAAAGAAAAATAATATAAAAGGTGTTAAAAATGAATAGAGATTCTGTTTTATTTGTAATTTTATCAATTACCACAATATTGGCATGGTTTTTTTTCTTCGAACCTCACACTGAAAAAACTCTTCAAAACACTCCCCAACAATCAATCAATTTAATAACACAATCTAATAAGTTCCAAAATGCAAAATCAGTTAATCAAAAATTAAACAATCAATACTATATACAAAAACAGGAAAAACATATAAATATTACAACCGAAGAATATAAAACTGTTTTAACAAATAAAGGCGCAGCAATATTAAGCTGGTCTATAAAAGAAAAAAATGGACAGTGGGTAGATTTAGTTCTTCCAAAATCGGCTCCAGTTATGGGAAATTTTTCAGATTCAATTTATAAAATTGTTTCCCAAACTAACAACAAAATAGTTTTTGAACATGATTCTCATGAAGGATGGAAAATTACAAAGACTTACACTTTATCAAATGACTATATGCATAATTTAAATATTATTATAGAAAAAACAAAAAATATTTCCATTCCATCGATAGAACTTGAATGGGGACCTGGACTTGGTACCGATGATAAAGAACTTAAAGAAAATATCTCACTCACAAGAGCATTGGCTTACACAACAACTAAGCCCAATAAACTTAAAAAATTAAACAACAACTCAGAACTTGCTCATTACTATAAATGGGTAGCCATAGATAATAGATATTTTCTTGCAGCATTTATACCAGAACATTCAAATGATTTTGACAAAATTATATCATCAAGACTTGATAAAAAACACCCTTATTCTCTTACCTTTATGGCAACAGTTCCTGACAATGTTACAAAAAAAGAATACAATCTAAATTTTTATTTGGGGCCTAAAGGGTACACATATTTAAAAACCTATAATTTAGGATTAGAAAAGACTATTGATTTCGGATTCTTTGGTTTTTTAGGTAAAATCGCTTTTATGATTTTAACATTTTTTTATAAACTTACTCTTAATTACGGATGGGCTATCATAATAATTACAGCCTTTATACAAATTTTAGTATTGCCATTAACATTAAAAGGTTTAAAATCAAGTGCCGCAATGAAACACATACAGCCTATAATAAAAGACATTCAAATAAAATATAAAAATGACCCAAAAAGATTGCAAGCTGAAATGCTAAATATCTACAGAACCCAAAAAGTTAATCCTTTAGGTGGATGTTTGCCTATGATTTTACAGCTACCTATTTTTTGGGCATTTTTCACTATGTTGAGAAATGCTTACGAACTTAGAAATGAAGGGTGGATTTTATGGATAAAGGACTTATCAGCTGCGGATCAATTTATGCGCTTCGAAGCTTTTAATCTTAATCTTCTTCCTTTAATAATGGGAATATGTATGTTTTTTCAACAAAAAATGACAGTAGCAACATCCGATCCTATGCAAAAAAGAATAATGTACATAATGCCAATACTATTTACATTTATGTTTTGGGCTTTCCCTTCAGGTCTTGTTATATACTGGATTACAAATAATATATTTTCAATGATAGAACAATATTTTATACTAAGAAAAGATTCTATTAACTTAAAGCGTTTTTAAATAATTAACAACAAGTCTTTATTGGGAATAAAACAATGCTAGAAATAGAATTTAAAGGCAAAACTGTAGAAGAGGCAATAAATAATGGATTATTGCAACTTAGATGCAAAAGAGAAGATATTACAATAAAAATCGTTAGTGAAGGCACGACTGGCCTTTTCGGATTAATGGGAACAAAACCTGCAATAGTATTAATATCAGTTGATTCAAAAAAATTGTAAAAAATCAAATTAATTTTAATAGAATTTTCATGTAGAATGAAAATCATGTTAAAAAAGTTGTTAAAAAAGTAGTTGAAAATAATATTAAGGAATTCTCTTAAAAAATAAATAAAACTACTTTCCTATAAATTTGATTATAACAACTAATTAATCTACTTTATTTTTGCAGGCAAGGTTTTGTTTTAAAGTAAATAGAAATTATTACCCATAACAAGGACAGACATGTTTTCAACACAAACAAAACGCAAAAAAACTTATGGTAAATTTTAAAATGAACCTCTACAACAAACACAATAACTATTGAATATTACAACAACTCATCCGTCATTTACTAAACAAAATTCACATTAATATCAAACTCCAACTTATCTATTCTTCTATAAACGATACATATATATTATTCGAATTGTTGTTTTTAATATTTAATACTCTTCTGAGTAACTTTGTGCAACCTCTTTTATATATTTCTAATTTTTTTCTTCTTTTTGAATATATTCTATATAATTTACAATTTTACATTGAAACAATTTACTCTTTCTTCTAGACTGATTCACGAATCAACGATACATTTCTATCAGAAAAATAACTCATTTTTATACCACACTAATAATCAATTATTCATTAATACTTACTTGCAAATACTAAAACCTTGTTTTTCGGCTTTATTACATCAGTATCAACAACGAAAATATTTCAATATCATCAATCTTTGTGTTCTTTCTTCTAAACTCTTCTTTTTAAATTTTTCTTCTTATTATAAATTGAACTATCAATCGCGTCCCTCCATCTTATTATACTTTTACAACTTTCACTGAAGTTAATAATTTATCTGCTGCGCTTATTATCCCCACTATATATCAAATCTAAAAATACTTCAACCCTATTAGAAAATCGATCTTATCAACTTTTCTTCTTGTTTCTTTAACTTATATTTATTTCAGTATTAAAATGAAAATGCACTACATTTCACAAGTCTCGGTACTTAATTTCTATTACAAACTAAAAACTTTACTAGATCAATCATTTGTTAGATTACGTTATAATCTATCCTTCTTAAAAATTTCAATTATATATAAAACTTAAGCTATAACTTTACATACTTCGACACTTATTCTTTTTTCTGCTCTAACAAGAAATAGGAAATTTTTTGCTACAAAAATTTCCTTCACTATCTTCTATTCGCAAATATTTTAACTCTAACCTCAACATTCATTCTAACCTATTTCTTTCTATAAACTTTGTCACTCAACTAAACTCATCATCAGTTTAGTTATTTTGCTTATTCCATTATCTTTTATGCTTTATTCTATATTTTTTATCCACTACCCATCACATTAAACATTACTACCTCTATGATATTGTATATATTTACACACAATCTATCAATTATCACTAATGCTTTTGCTTTTTTCTTCTAAAATATCTGCTCCATATTGCACTGCATTTTTCTCTATTTTACTTGTTATTATCTTGGTTTTTACTTAAGACAACCGTCTTTACTACAAGTTAATTTTATTTAACGAATCACTCCATTCCTCGTATAATTCTAATATACTCTGAACAATTTCCTTGCATCCTAGCCAACTAGTCAAAATACTAAGTTGCATTATTTATTCTACTTTTTTACTATTCTCATACTAACTTCTACTGATTTATTTTCTGTTTCATCAACTATTACTCACCTAATACTTCACTGTTATTTAATGAGTAAACATCATAGTTCCATTTTCCTCTTGATACAAAACTTAAACCACTCTAACATCGTACTATAAATTACCTCTTCGCTTCCCCTCTCGCTTCACTTTTATATTCTAATCATTCACATACATCTTTCCAAAATACCTGCCTGTGATTTTTTGTAAATCATCCTATACAAATATTAAATTTAAAAAAAATTAAACATTACAAAGAAAACAGATTCAATGACCTGAATAAATAATTTCTACAACAAAAAATTAAAACCAACATTATCTTAATATAATCTTGACTCTAACTTTATAATTTTTAATATTTTATTAAGCTAACAATCTATCAATTTCAAGAATCTCAAAATTTGTATCTAAAATTTTAAATAATTATACTTCTAAAGCATTAAAATATTTATTGTTTTACTCAAAGTCGATATTTTTAAACGAAGAAGTTTCTATATAGTAATTATATAGAGAGTTATATACCAAATTTAATTTGGGAAACAACATTCTTCACTGGTGCAAATGTTAACCTATGAATAGGGCATACTCCACACATTTTTAAACTTTCTATATGCCATTTTGTAGCATATCCTTTATGTTTTTCAAATTTGTAAACACTATATTTTCTTGCATATTTTATCATAATATTATCTCTTGCAACTTTAGCAAGTATTGAAGCCGCTGCTATTGAAGCACTTTTAGCATCACCCTTTACAATAGCTACTTGATTTAAAGAAAAATTTGGAATGATATAATTTCCATCTATTAAACATAAATTGGGTTGTATTGGCAATCCTGAAACAGCACCATACATTGCTAAAAATGTTGCTTGCAATATATTAATTTTATCTATGGTTTTATTATCAACAGCTTTAATAGAATATGCCAAAGATTTTTTTTTAATTATTGCAAAAAGCTTTTCTCTTCTCTGAATTGATAACTGTTTCGAATCATTTAAATATGGTATTTTAAAACCTTTAGGAAAAATTACACCAGCGGCCACCACAGGCCCAGCTATAGAGCCTCTCCCAGCCTCATCAATACCTGCGATTAACGATACTTTTTTATTATAAAAGCTCTCATCAAAAGAAAACAAATCCATTAGATTTTTATATGTTAACAAATTACTTTGAATTAAGTGCTTTTTTCACAAACCTTCCAGAATCCTCTACAATTCTTGCAGCTTTACCTGAAAGCCCTCTTAAATAATAAAGTTTAGCTCTACGTACTTTTCCACGTCTTACAACTTCAATTTTCTCTATACGAGGAGAATGTATAGGGAAAATTCTTTCAACCCCAACTCCAAAAGAAATCTTCCGTACTGTAAAAGTCTCTGAAAGTCCACTACCCCTCCTGCGTATAACAACACCCTCAAAAATTTGAATTCTTTCATTTATACCTTCAATTATTTTAAAATATACCTTCACTTGATCCCCAGATTTAAAAGATATTCCCAAATCTCTTTTCTGCAACAATTGAACATACCCTAACAACGACATAAACAGCTCCTTTAATAAAAACAACTTTATCGTTTTCAAATCTCATCTTTTGTAAGTCAAGTATATCTTAATTTCTTCTTTTTAGCAATTCCGGACGTCGCTCTTTTGTTCTTTTAAGTGCTTCTTTTTCACGCCATTCTTCAATTTTTTTATGATTCCCAGACAGAAGAACCCCTGGCACCACGTAACCCCTAAACACCGAAGGCCTAGTATAATGTGGATAATCTAATAAACCATTAAAAAACGAATCATTTTGTACTGAATCTTTCCCTTTTATAACTCCGGGCAGCATTCTTGCAACAGTATCAACTAGAACCATTGCGGGAATCTCTCCACCAGTTAAAACATAGTCACCTATTGATATTTCTTCATCAACATAATTTACAACACGTTCATCGATACCTTCATAATGACCACATACAATAATCAAGTGCTTAAATTTCGAAATATATTTTATAATTTTGTTATTTAAAGTTTTGCCTTGTGGAGACATGCAGACAACATAAGGTCTTAAATAAGGATTTCTATAAGTATTATTTTTCTTTATCACGCCTAGTTTCCTGATAGCATTATATATTGGCTCAACTTTTATAACCATACCAGACCCACCGCCAAAAGGCTTATCATCAACTTTTTTATGCTTATCACTAGAAAAAGATCTTATATCTATCACAGTAATATTAAGAATTTTACTATTTATGGCTTTACCTATTAAACTTTCAGAAAAAATATTTTTAAACATATTAGGTAATATTGTAAGAATATCAATCTTCATAAACAAAATAGCCATTATACTCAACAACATCATCTGCAGACTTCAATTGACTATGATTATAAATTTCTTCATATTCTTTAGGTAAAGCAATAAAAATTTTTTTTCTCATAACATTTACTTCTTTCACTATATTTTTTAAAGCTGGAATTAATATCTCCTCATTATAATATTTTACAATCCAAACATCATTGCTACCAGTAGCTATAACATTAGAAAGAATCCCTATCCGCTCTCCCCTTTGGTTAAAAACTTCAAAACCCAAAATATCATATATTTTCCATTTTAAGTTCATATCATCACTCTACTACCTCAACAGTTGCCCTTTTACTTAGTTTTGCCGAAGCTGAATTTACAATAATTCTTATTGCTTTTATAATTCTACCTTCCTTTCCAATAATTTTCCCTCTATCTCCGTCAGCTACCTTTAACTCTAAAACAGTTGCTTTCTCGCCAGCAATTTCTTTAACTTCTACTTTATCCGAATTATCTACCAAAGCCTGCGCAATTAAAAGCACTAGTTCTTTCATACGTCCTCTCCTCTACCAAGCAATTATTTCGCTCAACTTGCTTGATTTTTTTTTATTAATACAGCAACTGTTTCTGAAGCTTTAGCTCCAGCACATAACCAATAATTCAATCTTTCAATATTAATATTAAATTTTTTACCTACAGAAATAGGATAATATTGACCAAGTATTTCTATAGGTTTTCCATCTCTTTTGGCTCTCTGATCGATTGCAACAACTCTATAGAAAGGTCTTTTTGGTCTACCCATTCTTTGTAAACGCAAACGAACCGTCATATTTTACGCCTCCACACTATAAATTTTGCGAAATCAGATTGTATATAAATTAATTTTATTTTGTCAAATTAAAGTCAATTTGTATAATTATCAACTTAACGAACACAAATTTTAATTTCATTTTAAAACTATTTACAAACAAAGACACTTCTATCACTACATTCTCAGACAATTTTATAATTTCAAGGATCTTAAATAAAGGTCAATCAAAATTTAAATTATGTCAGTTATAAAATATAAACAACCATATTTTTTATTGTACCATAATATTTTCTAATTTTCAAGCTAGCGATAAAAAAAATATCGTTATCCATTTTTTTTAAGTTTCCAAGATAGATAAGCATCTATAAAATTATCTATTCTACCATCCATAATTAAGCTAACTTGCGAAGTTTCATAACCGGTTCTATGATCTTTTACAAGTTGATAAGGCATAAAAATATAAGAACGCACCTGATTACCCCATTCTATAGCACCTTTTTCATCATAATGCTTATCATAATAAGCACGTTGTCTTTTTTGTTCCAATTCATATAATTTTGCTTTTAAAAGTTTCATCGCTATCGCTCTATTTTTTATTTGTGAGCGCTCATTTTGTGACTGAACCACTATTCCAGTAGTTAAATGTATAATTCTTACTGCAGAATCAGTTTTATTTACATGCTGTCCACCTGCCCCGGAAGATCTATAAGTATCAATTCTTATATCTTTATCTTCTATCACTATATTTATATTATCTTCTACTTCAGGTATAACGTCAACAGAACAAAAGGACGTATGTCTTCTTTTATTTGAATCAAAAGGAGAAATTCTAACAAGTCTATGAACACCTATTTCAGATTGTAAAAATCCATAAGCATGTTCGCCTTTTACTATCATAGTTATGCTTTTCAAACCAGTTTCTTCGCCATCTAAACTATCAACAACTTCTACTTCAAAGTTTTTATCTTCGGACCATCTAGAATACATTCTTACCAACATTTGCACCCAGTCACACGATTCAGTACCACCTGCACCTGCATGTATAGATACAATGGCATTACTTTTATCATGATGATCGTTAAGTTTAATTTTTGTCTCAAAAGCAATAAGTGCTCTTTCAAGTTCAAAACTAGCATTTTCAATCTCTTTTAAAGTGCTTTCATCATTTTCATTTTCTACAATCTCTTTCAGATCAATCAACTCTTTAATCTGCAGATTTAAATTATTCCAAACTTTATTTATTTTTTTTAACCCATCAAGTTCAGACATGATTTGCTTAGCCATATTTTGATCATTCCAAAAATTAGGAATCACTATTTTAAGCTCAAGCTCCTTGATTCTTTTTAATTTTGCATCAATATCAAAGAGACCTCCTTAACGCATCCATTCTTTCTTTTTGTTGTATCAACATTTTATAACCTCTCTATGTAAACTCTAAAAACAGTTAATTTTTTTTACTTATTAACACTGCAATCAGAACAACGCACATAAAAACATAATCATAGCAAAAACTACTCCCATACATACGTAAACAAACACATCGCCATGTTTCGTATAAAAAGTTCTAAAATTATTTTGAAAAAAAACACCTCTAATCAACGCTTCTTTTGAACATGGCGCCATATTAACAATCAAACCTGAAGCTTCAATAATCCCAGAAATACCGGAATTTGCAGACACTAAAACAGCTTTACGATTTTCAATAGCCCTAAATACATTCATTATAAAATGCTGATAAGGTGCCGCTGTATCAAAAAACCATGCGTCATTTGTATGATTTGTAATAACTTTTGCTCCTGAAAGAACAAATTTTCTTGATATATCAGGGAGAAAATTTTCAGAACATATTATAGACCCTACATAAATTTCACCATTACTAAAAACATTTGTATCTTTGCCTCTTTCAAAATCTCCCATATTATTTAAAGCACCCAAAAATTTCGCTAAAAATTTTCTAAACGGAATGAACTCGCCAAAAGGAAGCAAATGATTTTTTTTGTGAACAGTCTTATATTCAAAAGCATTTTCAAAATACAAAACAGCATTATACGTTTTATATCCTTCATTGTAAGGCGTTCCAATAATATTTAAACCACCAGCAATACTTACTAATTTTTTTGCTTTATTATAAAATTTTTCATTATATGGAATAAAACCTGTAATAGCACTTTCTGGCCACAGAACAAGATCCGTCTTAATTTTGCTAATTTCAGAAGCATATTTTTTTAAAGTAAATAAAATATTATCTTCATAAGACTTAACCCACTTTATACTCTGTTCAATATTAGGTTGTACAATTGAAACACTAAACTCTTTTTCTCCACAAAATTTAAATTTATCAACTCTAACTATGCCAAATAACCAAACTGCAATAAGAATTAAAACTACAACATAAAAATAATCAACACCTTTTTTTTCAAAAATCCAAAAATAAAAACATAGATTACAAAACATTATAAGAAATGAAACACCGTAAATTCCTGTAAATTCTGCTATTTGTATAATCTCAATAAACTTAAATTGAGAATATCCTATAAGCATCCATGGGAAACCTATGATAAAATAAGTTCTTATATATTCTAAAAATACCCAAAAAGATGTATTAAAAAAAATTATTAAAATATTTGAGTAGAATTTATTTTTTATAACTTCAAGCTTTATATTTACCGATAAGTTTAAGTACAAACTCCATATTCCCCAATATAACGCCAAATATGACCATAAAACACAAGAAGCAACTACTGCCTGCAGTAAGGAACCTGTATTAAACTGAAGCATCGGGACAAGCCAATAAAGACCCATGACATTGAAAACAAATCCTGAAAAAAATCCATAAAAAAAAGAATTTATTGTTTTTGATTTCACTACTACAGAAATTAACGGCAAAAAAGCTATCCATATCAAAAAAAATAAATCAAATTTAGGAAAAGCAAATACTGCAAGCAAACCTGTAACAGCACACAATATTTTTTTTTTATAATTTAATGTTAGTTTCATAAAAACCAATATTTCCGTACTCAAAAAACATATAAAATTACTTTTATTGATTTCCTTTAACTATCTGTCTTAATAAGCCTAAAAAAAAGATATAACAACACACTGTGTAATATTAAACTTAATATTATGATTTTACACTATCAAACTACAAACATAATTTCCATTTATCTTTTTCTGTAACTGTTTATTCTCTTATTTTGTTTAAATTTTTCTAATATCTTATTTTTAGATATATAATATTTTGCCAACATTTCTATAAACATTAATATTTTATATAATAACACCAGTCAAAAAGGTACATAATTGTCTAATTTTTTATTTAAAATGTATTTTCTTACGACTTCATTAATAATTCAATCTGACTAGTATTTACGTTTTTTTAGATTCATAATTCTTCCTACCACTAATCTGCTTTAAAACTTCAAATTCTGCAGCTTTATGACACACTAGAACTACACAGTTATAGCATTTTCAACGTTTGATACTGTAATTAGGCAAACATTTCCTTTATATTTTATTATTGCCGACATTTTTTCTAACTTAGATAAACTATTATCTGTTACTCATATCCTCTTCTTATTCTTATTTCTTTTCATCTCTTTAATCTCCTTCTTTTACTCTTAGTCCATTATCACAATTATCTTCTATTATCATTTTTCTAAATCCAAACTCACTTCGTTCCCACCTTCTAATACTTCTTCTTTACTCATTACACACTCATATCAAAACACTTGCTATTCTTTTTATTTTTGCTCTTTAACCAAACTCTCTTTTTTCCATTTATTTCTATTTTTAACTTCTTATACACACATCCCTCAAATATTTGCTTGTGATTTTTTGTGAATTATCTTACAAAATATAAAACTTTTAATGGTATTTTTTACAGACTTTTTTCTTATCACAATTTTTCATTTTTAATCTTTTAATTTATCTCTATATACTTTATATCATTCACCAAACTAGTAAAACTTTTATTATTAACCTATATTTGCATGAAGATACTATAAACTATCCAATTATCTGCTGTTTTTTCAAATCTTTTCCTACTCATTCGGTTATTATTCTAACCTCCTTTTTCTCAAATATTACTAAACACAAATTTAGTATCATTTTTAAATACGTCTTTTAAACACAATAAGTTCATTATTTACATTATTCTTTTAAAAATATCTTTCTTTATCGCATTTAAGTTTCACCACACTCTCTTATTGTATTAACTAAAAATGAGATAACTAAAGTTAATAAAAATAAAATATTTTTGAGATTACTATAACATCTTAACTTTTAAAATAGTATAATTAACTACTTTCAAAAATAACATAATTTCCAAAGACAAAGATCTTATAAAAAAGAATTTTTCAATATTTTTACAATTAGTTCAATGCATTTTGACAACATTCAACTTTTCTCTTTTAAATTTCATTTTTACATACCACCATTGGATAAGTTAAAAATTAAGGTAAATTTAAGATTATATTTATTAGAAAAAACTTTTCACTATACTTATTCATTTTAAGTAAAATCTTAACATATTTTGAGAAGATACAATTTCTCTATTAATTCCACTTAATGTTGTTAAGAAGTTAATAATTCTTTTCGTACTTCTTAAAAAGAACGTAACACTAAATTTTGAATTATTTTTAATCAATATTTAATTTCAGCTTACATATTAATATTTACAAAAAACATCACGTAGCATTTCTTGTACATTTCTATATTTAGTTGCTTTTCTTAATTATCTAAATCTATCTTAAATAATTACTAAAAATTGATATAACTTCCATTACTTCTAAAAAAAATTTTACCAAATATTATAATTGTCATTAAATTTATATAAAATACTAAGAACCATTTAAGATTATATTCATTATACAATTTGGCCAATTTTAACAACCTAATTTTTATCTCTTTTGAAATAACTATCAATTGCATCACTCTTTTAAATTTTGATATCACCTTCTACTTTTTGAATAAACAATATTCAAATATATAATGTCTACCTTAATTTATTAAAAATATATCCTCTATTTTTGTTTCTCTCATTAAGATATAATTTTTCACATTTTTCCGACTGGCCACAAATTCAGAATTGTCAGATATAATTTTAAATTCAGAAACTGCTAATAGATTTAAGAGCTTATCTGGAAATGGCAACATTCTTTTTAAACTTTTCCCCAAATTAATATATTTGCAAATCTAAAACATATATTTTTTATATTCAAATATCACAATCCTATCTACATTCGCTACTAATTGCTCATTCTCAAATACTATAATTGAATTTATAGAAAATTTAACTCTAAAGAATAGCGCAAATTCTGAACAACAGTTCCAGAAAATCTGAAATTACAGATACACTTTCACGATAAACCTTAAAATAAAATCTATCTTTTAACTTTTAACATTTGCAAGTGCACAAAAAAGTTATGAAACTTAATGCTCATCCATATCATACACAATAACAAAGGCTAATTTTTTATACGACTTAACAATATAACAAAAGTTAAAATATTCTTCATTTAGTCTTTCTGAAAATACATTTAACTAACTATAATATTCTCATAAATTTTTTAAAAGTTAAAACAAAAATCCTCAAAACACATATCTTATATTTTAATTACCATTAAAAATGTGTTTTAGACTCTTTGCCAATCAAATATTTTCATTTTCCTGCATCAAATTTACAAACTCTTTAATGTGTCCATATTGTTTTTAGATACAATCTTTTACCACCACTACATTTTCCAGCAATAGCTAAAAACTGGATTTTAATTACGATATTTGTTGTTTTCTTGTTTATTCTTTTTTACTTCTAAAACAACTGCATAAAACAGAAAATACACCAGAACCCCAATCACCAAAAAATTCCTATTTCTATTCTTGATGATTACAACTCTCATAAATAATAAATGCAAAATGTATATAAATTTTTAAAATTGAATTCTTTTTTGCATGAAATGAACCGTTATAAATAACAAAAAATTTAAAATGCTTTTCATCATCTCCAGCAAATCTTTATATTACAGGAAACTAAATAATCACTCTAAAGATTTATATTAATTATATATTTTAACACTCATAACACAAAAAAAATAATTGACAATAAACATTTTTAAATACTCTTTTTAAATTTTAATCTTTAAAATTTTTTAATATTTAATATTTTAAAACACATGTTTTTACTTTAAATATTGCATTGTTATATTTTAAAATAATTACCAGACTTTTCGCGTTACTGAAAAATACAAATAAAATTTTAACATTTTAAATTTAACTTTGTAAATACATTTTAAGAATTAAAAAATACAATTGTTTTATTACTAAAATCATCAATTTGATAATAAATTTTACTCAACGCCTATATTACTCTATATTTTGTTCTATTACTAATTCTTTATATGTATTCACAACATTTTTTCTTATAATTGTTTTCGATTTTTTAAACCAATTTAATCAATTTATTTAAATGTCCGCTTAAATATATAATCTATATTTTTAAAATGAATTCTGATATCACATTTTTTTTTTATTTCTTCCGCAGTTAAATATTTTTGTATTTCTAAGTTCTTTAGACACGATTCTTCAAAAGATATTTTATTATCTCTAGCATTAAAAGCAGCAGTTTGAACTATAGCATAAGCTGTTTCTCTGGATATTCCTTTATCAATGAGAGAAAGTAACACAGTACCTGAAAAAACAACATCTTTAGTCTTATCTAAATTTATTAACATATTATTAGGATAAACATTAAGACCAGTTAACAAATTTTTCATCCTTACAAGCATATAATGTAAAATTATTGAAGCATCTGGGAACATAATTCTTTCTGTTGATGAATGACTTATATCGCGCTCATGCCAAAGAGAAATATTCTCCATAGCTGTTTGAGCATATCCTCTTAGCAATCGTGCAAGACCACATATATTTTCAGAAATTATGGGATTCCTTTTATGAGGCATCGCCGAAGAACCTTTTTGTCCTTTTGTAAAAGGTTCTTCAGATTCTGCAACTTCAGTTCTTTGCAGATGTCTTATCTCAGTAGCAATTCTTTCAAGAGTAGATCCTACAAGCGCAAGGCTAGAAATATAAACTGAGTGCCTATCACGCGGGATAACTTGTGTTGAAACAGGTTCCGGTTTCAGCCCCATTTTTTGACAAACATATTTTTCAACACTAGGATCTAAATGTGCCATAGAACCTACAGCACCAGAGACTTTCCCATAACTTACAGTTTCTAAAGCATATTTAAGTCTATCTAATGACCTCATAATCTCACAATACCAAGATGCAACTTTTAACCCAAACGTCATCGGTTCTGCATGAATGCCATGTGTCCTTCCAATAATAGGAGTCATTTTATACTTTTTAGCAAGCTTAGCCGTTACAATAGATAGTTTTTTTGTTTCATCTATAAGTAATTTCATAGATTGCCTTAGCTGAGCACCAGTAGCAGTGTCTAAAATGTCAGAAGAAGTCAACCCTAAATGTAAAAACCTTCCTTCACATCCTATAGTTTCAACGACCGCTGTTAAAAAAGATATTACATCATGTTTTATTGTAAGCTCTAATTCATTTATCCTTTTAACATTAATTTTCGCTTTCTCTTTTATTATTTTAATGGCTCTACTGGGAACAATTCCTAATTTAGACATAGCTTCAGCAGCAAAAATTTCTACCTCAAGCATTTTTTGAAACCTATTCTCATCCGACCAAATTATAGCCATTTCAGGTTTTGTATAACGCGGAATCATTATTAACACCTCTTTAAAATATTAACTATGTTCTTCTATTACTTTTTTTATCGCTTCTGGATATATCTGATGCTCGATACTTAAAACTTTTTGAGCAACATCTTGTGATGTATCAGCGTTACAAATCTTAATTTCCCGTTGTATAATGCTTTTTCCAGTATCATACTCTTCCTCAACAAAATGCACAGTAGCTCCAGATTTGGTTTCCTTAGCTTCTACAACAGCTTCATGAACATAATGTCCATACATTCCCTTACCACCAAATTTAGGCAAAAGAGATGGATGTATATTAAGAATTCTTCTAGGATATGTTTTTATTATTTTCTGTCCTAACATTCGCGTATAACCCGCAAGACAAATAATATCAACCTTTGCAATTTGCAATTCTGTTAATATTACATCATTAAAAGATTCTTCATCATCATATTTTTCTCTTTTAAAACAAATTACTTTTATATTTTCATTTTTGGCTCTTTCAAGAGCGTAAGCATCAGGATTATTAGAAATAACTAAAACAACTTTAGCTACTCCTCTTAATATACCGACTTTGGTAGAATCTACAATACTTTGCATATTTGAACCACTGCCTGAAACTAAAACTGCAAGACACATCATATAAGTTCAACACCAGTTTTACCTTTTTCAACATATCCTATTATCTTTGCATCTTTAAACAATTCCTTTACTCTCATAGCAACATCTGGACAAACAATTAAAATCATACCTATTCCCATATTAAATATTCTATACATATCCTTTAGCAAAACATTTCCTTTCTTTTGAATAAGTTTAAATATTTTAGGCACTTCCCACGAATTCTTTTCAATAATAACTCTTGTGTTATTAGGTAAAATTCTTGCTATCTTATCATAAAAACTTCCCCCAGTTATATGAACAATCCCTACTATATTTTGTTTTTTAAAATTAAATTTCTCAATGACTGACAATACTTCCTCAACATAAATTTTTGTAGGTATAAGCAATTGTTTTGAATATTTTTTTAATTCACTATCTAAAAACACTTTTCTTATAAGGGAATAACCATTTGAATGCGGACCACTTGAAGGCAATCCTATCACAACATCCCCATGCTTTATTTTATTGCCGTTAATTTCTTTACCTCTTTCAATTATTCCTACAGAAAAACCAGCTAAATCATATTCATTGTCTTTATAAAATCCAGGCATCTCGGCAGTTTCACCACCAATAAGTTGGACTCCAGATAATTTACAACCTTCAGCTATTCCCTTAATAACACTCTCCGCTTGCCCTATATTAAGTTGTCCACAAGCAAAATAATCTAAAAAAAACAAAGGTCTCGCACCCGTACATACTAAATCATTTACATTCATAGCTACAAGATCTATTCCAACACTATCATGTTTATTAGTAAGAAAAGCAATCTTAAGCTTCGTCCCTACTCCGTCTGTAGAACTGACAAGATCATATTTCGTTCCAACTAATGGAAACAGCCCGCCAAAACCACCTATTTTAGAAAACTTTCTTTTTAATCTTTTTACAAGTTCATTGCCCACATCAACATTCACACCAGCTTGTTTATATGCAACAGACACTTATTTGTCTCCTTAATCAAATAATTATTTAGCTATACCTATAAAAAATATAATAAGTATAGCATTAGTAAAATCTATTAAAAAAGCACCTACTATTGAAACTACAAAAAAAGCTTTACTAGTCTTTCCATGTTTTAACATTAATGTCTGCATATTTGCTAATGCATTGGGCGTAGCACCTAATCCAAAACCGACAAGTCCAGCTGACATAACTACTGCTTCATAATCTTTACCAAGCAAATAAAACACCCCAAAGTAAGCTATTATCAAAACTAAAATAATCTGAATAACCATTATTATTAAAATAGGAAATACTAATTCTAGTAACTGTGGTAAGTTTAAAGACATTATAACCATAGTAACAAAAATAGCAAGCGATACGTCTGATATCATACCTATAGCTTTAGTATCTATTTTAATCAATTTAGAAAAATCTCCTATATTGCGAAAAAAAACAGCAACTAACATAGTAACAAGATATGCTGGCAATAAAATACCCGTTTTGTTAAAATAATAACTAATCACGGAACCAAAACCCATAGCAACCAAAACCAAAGAAAGATTTTTCATTAAATGTGGACCATTAACAAAATCCTCTTTTTCGTCCAAAGGATCGAGAAGCATTCCCTCTTCCTGAACAAAAGCACCAACTTCCTCGTAATCGGAAGATTGATCACTTTTACTACTCTTAGATTGTCCAATAAGCTCAGTATGCGGAGTAGTTAACCTATGTTTTCTTATAATCCACTCAGCTAATGGACCTCCAAGAGCAGATCCAGCTACCATCCCCAACGTAGCACAAGTCACACCAGCTTCTACAGCACCATTAGCTTTAAAAGCGTTTTCAAAAAAATTCCCAAAAGTCCCAACAGTACCCAATCCGCCCATCATAGACACAGAACCACTAATAATACCCAAAAGAGTATTCATTCCCAGTACCTTAGTAACTAAAAAGCCGACAATATTTTGCAAAGCAGCTAAACTAGCACAAATTACCCAAAAAGCAATAATTAACAGTCCACCTTTCATTAACAATTTATAACTAGCATTCATACCAACTGTACAAAAAAACATAATCATTAACATATTCTGCAAAGTTAAGTCAAAATGTACACCAATTATATTTTTATATCGTAAAAAAGCTATAAAAAAAGCTGTAGCTAGTCCTCCTATAGCAGAAGCTGGGATTGACAATTTTACAAACAAATGCACTTTATTTCTAAAAAATACTCCAAAGTAATACATAATAACACCCAATGCAACAGTCTGTATCATATTAAATTTTAAAGTCAGTAAACCATTTACAACTTCTGTCTCCATTTAGATTCTCTCTTATGTTATTTTCTACTGCCAGGTTTATCTATAGCATTTCCAGCTTTACACATAGGACAATTTTCTTCTTTATAATTTTTTACTTCAAAATTAAGAAGCGAAAATCTAGGAACGCCAAAATCAACTTTTCCAGCACTTCTATCAACAAGAGAAACAACACCAACAACTTCAGCTCCTATACTTTTAATAGTATTTATAACTTCACGCGTAGAAAGACCAGTTGTTATAACGTCTTCCACAACTAAAACTCTTTCTTGCTTGTCAATTGTAAAAGATCTACGTAATAACAACTCACCATCAACTCTTTCTGCAAATACTGCACGCACATTCAATACTCTTCCTATTTCATGTCCAATAATAATACCACCTATTGCAGGTGAGACAACAACTTCAACAGCTATATCATCTTTTCTAACTTTATCTGCGAGTTTCAAAGCAAGCTTTGAAGATTCTTTAGGATGTTGTAAAATCAAAGCCGATTGAAAGTATGTATTTGAATGAAGTCCACTGGAAAGCTTAAAATGTCCATTTAAAAGAGCTTTATTCTTTTTAAATAATTCCTTTAACTCTTCTTGACACATTTATTTATCCTTTCATTAAGTTTAAATTTTTATTTTTTAAAAATATGTTTTTCAATCCCAAAAAAACTAAAACAAAACCCATTATAGAATTAAGGGTATGAACAACTAAAACTGGCAAAATTTTACCAATAAAGCAACCTACAAAAACAATAAAAATCATAAATAAAGGAGTTGCTAATAAAAAACCCAATGCAAAAACACTAGACTCCCTTAAACTCATACTTCTTTTACTTAATTCAAGAGAAAAAATACCCATAATAAATATTATGGTAATAGGATTTACAATAGTTAATCCAAACAACCCCAAAAACAAATCATGTCCTTGCAGGGAATCTGAGTTTATTACATGCCCAGTGGTTATAAATAATACTCCAAAAATTATTAACACACAACCCACAATTACATCAAAAACACGTTGATAGTGTTGCATTTTTTTCATAATAGCAGATATTGAAAACACTGAAAAGCTGACATATATAAAATCTGCAAGGGTTATACCAATAATGCCTATCAATAACCTACTCACCGGCAAAGATAAAGAAAGCCGAAAAACTATCATACAAATCGGCCCTATACCACCAATCTGCAATAGAAGACCTATCTTTAAACCGCTCCAAAATAACTTATTTATATTCGTTACAGGATTCATTTTGTCAGAATACTCTCATAAATGCTTTTTGCAACTTCAGACGGCTTTATAGCCTCAATAATGGGCCTACCAACTACTATAAAATCGGCTCCTTTCTTCACCGCAATTTTTGGATCCGCAATTCTTTTTTGATCATCATCAGATTTTACAAGTCTTATTCCAGGTGTAATAACATCAAAATCATTCCCACATTCTTTTTTTATAAGAGATACTTCAAGCGGAGATGATATTACGCCATTAACCCCACAAAATTTTGCAAATTTTGCTCTTTCTACAACCTCAAAAGATTTTATAATCTGACTTGTCAAAGCAGTTACGACCCAAATTTTAGGTCTGTTTTTAACAGATACTGCTGCTTTGACCATTTCTTCACCCCCAACTGAATGAATGGTCAAACTATACACACCAAGCTCCCTTGCCATCTCAACTGATCGCGCCACAGTGGAAGGAATATCATGAAATTTCAGATCTAAAAAAACTTTTTTGCCAGATTTTTCTATCATTTTCATTATTTTCTTACCAGCATGTAAAAATAATATTGGTCCCACTTTATAAATATCTATATAAAGACTAGTTTCCTTCACAAGACTTTCCGCTTTTTGATAATTATAAACATCAAGAGCTAGTATAATTTTTTTCATTATTTATCTTCCATAGTTAAATATAATATTAACAAGCATTTTTGGTGTTAACAAAACCTATTATTTCTTTTATAGATACTATATTTTTTCTATACATTATATCTTTAATCTCATCAATAATTTTTATTAAATTTTTAGGTGAAATTAAACTTGCACTACCAACACTTATCGCTGTGGCACCAGATAACATAAATTCAACCGCATCACCACCATTTGTTATACCTCCACAACCTATGATGGGTATATTTATATTTTGATAAGCATCATAAACGCAACGTAAGGACATAGGTTTTATACAAGCGCCAGACAATCCTCCTCTCACACTAGAAAGTTTAGGCTTAAAAGTTTTAACATTTATAGCCATCGCAGGATAGGTATTTGCAAGCGTCACTCCATCACTACCTGCTTCTTGAGCAAATAAGGCAAGTTCTGCTATATCGGTAACAAGCGGAGAAAGTTTAGCAATAATGGGAACTTTAGATATTTTTTTTACGTTTCTTATTATATCTTGCATCAAAAACACATCATGACAAATTATTTTCTTCTTTAAATTAGGACATGATAAATTAAGTTCTATCGCCGATATTCCTATTTGCATAGTTAATATTTTTACAATTTTAATATACTCTTCAGTCGTATTTCCAGCAATACTAACTATAATAGGGACTCCAATCTTATTCAGTTTAAAAAGAGGTCCTTCTACAAAAGCTTTAATGCCAATATTTTGTAACCCTATAGAATTCAATAATCCAGATGATACTTCGGCAATTCTTGGTTGTACATTGCCCAAACGATTCTCTAAAGTAATTGTTTTTGTTATAATTCCACCAAGTTTCTTTAAAGAAATCAAATCTCCAACTTCATAACCATAACCAAAAGTTCCAGATGCGGTAAGCACTGGATTTTTTAATTTAATACCTGCAAAATTTATACCTAAATCCAATATCATAATCTTTAACTCTATTTTACATAACTTATAAATTTCTCTATTTTTTTAACAATGCACTGTCCTAACAGCAGTGTACTATCACTATTACATATAGGAACCTACAGCAAAAACAACTATATATAACTTTATCAATAGAAAACTCTAATCTTACTTTTTTAAATAATTCCTACTTCAATACCTCTAATCATATTTATATATCCACATAAACAATATGTTTCTTGTTTTTAATTTTTAACTTCTTCTATAAATAATATTTCTTATACTAAAAAACAAATTTCATTATTAGTATTATAACTCATATTCTTAAACTTTAATTTATAATCTTTGCTATCATACCATTGTTACATCTAATCTATCAATTATCCTAATAAAATTTATTATTTTTTGATTTCGTAAACATAAATCTATGAGCCATCGTAAACTTTTTATTAAAACGGTCAATATTAACACGTTATACATCTAAATATAATCAAAACACTATAAGTATTTCACTCTTAGACAAACATTCATTTGAAATAGTTTATCATAAATAAATTGCCTTCTGACTTTATAACTTTCGTACATTTTCCTGCTAATTACCATGCAAAATATTCATTCTATTTCTGAATATATTTTCCACTTTTATAATTAATACTATCTCATAATCAAGTTCTCACCATAAACATATATATATACCAAAAGAATTACTGAAATTATTTTTAGTGTTATTAAACACCTTTTATAACATCATTCATTTTCAAATTTTTTATTTACTAAACAACATCATTTAAATCTACTTATATTCGCAACTTTTTAAATTTTAATTTTTCTTGCCAAAAAAATACTCAAATGGGATTACCCATTTTCTTTCACTATTATACACCTTGTAACAACATCAACTTAATCTTGACAAAAGAAATTATGAAAACCCTATGATTATTCACAAGAGACAAAATACTAGCCTCTGATATTGAAAAATCATTTAAAATATTTGAGCGATACTGCTATTCAACAATTTCATTATTTCCTATATTTTCAAAACTTGAAAAACCTTTTAAATACCTTTGACAAATTTGTGATTACCATTTCTAAATAAATTATAAAACAATTCCCTTTAATAATATTGTCTGATAACTTAAACAAATAGTCTATTTTAATTATATCATACAGATTTGTACTTGAATCAGTTCTTTTAACAATAGATCTTTTCAGTTTATTAAACGCAAAATTACTTTTTACATATATATTAAAATCATTTCTATTATTCGTTTCTTGTTATCCAATTACTGCCATTCAACTTGCTCTACCTTAAAAACCGGACCGTCTTTACACACCATTCTAATTAACCCTCCTATTTTTACAGCGCATCCTTGACAATTCCCAACTCCGCATGCCATTTTCTCTTCAAGAGATACAAATCCTCTTATACTCTTTTCTTTGGCAATATATGAAACTTTTCTAATCATATCCACTGGCCCACATACAAACAATACATCATCCATTTTTAATTTTTTCTCTAATACATCTGTAATGTACCCTTTATATCCCTCAGTACCATCTTCTGTAGAAACTATAACCTTCCAACCTATTTTTTTAAACTCATCAACACATATTAAATCATTTTTCGAACGTACTCCATAATATAAAATTCCTTTTTTCTTTAATTTAGAAGCAAGAAAACAAAGTGACACTATTCCCGTACCACCTGAAACAATAACATTGTTTAAATCTTTATAACATTCCAAATTATATCCTTTACCAAGAGGTCCTAAAAGTTGAAGTACTCCTCCATGAATATTTGAAAGTTCTTTTGTGCCTTTTCCTACAACCTTATATATAAAGCTTATAATATCTTTTTTTACATTATGTACACTCATAGGACGACGCAAAAAAACATTTGGAACCACAATCATAAAAAATTGACCTGGCAAACAATATTTAACTATGTCACAAGCTTTAACCTCTAATTCAAAGTATCCTGGACAAATTTCCTTATTTGAAATTACCATATAATTTCCATCAAATCTTTTAGACACACACATACATAGCCCCCTCACCAATTCTAAAACATATTAAATATAAGCAATAACAATACTATTTTTGCCAAACAACATTACCTGCAACTATAGTCATAACCGCTCCACCCTTGAACCGTCTACCTATAAAAGGAGAGTTTTTGCTTTTTGAAACAATAGATTTCTCCGAGAATTCATAACTATATTTCGTATCTATTATTGTAATATCAGCAATACTTCCTTCTTTAAGAGAACCTCTTCGTTTTAAATTAAAAATCCTAGCAGGATTTAAAGTCATTTTTGATATAGCATTTGAAAAACTTAAAACATTTTTATCAACAAGTTCATTTAAAACCAAACTTAAAACAGTTTCAAAACCTATAACACCAAAAGGAGCTAAATCAAACTCTTTATTTTTTTCCTCTTGCATGTGAGGTGCATGATCTGTAGCAATACAGTCTATTGTTCCATCTGTAAGACCACGTTTTATGGCGTCAACATCTTCTTTTTCTCTTAAAGGAGGATTCATTTTTGTATTCGCATCGTAAACTTTTACAGCATCATCTGTAAAAGTAAAATAGTGTGGACACGTCTCTGCAGTAACATTAATACCTCGCTTTTTAGCACGTCTAATCAAATCAACAGAACCAGCTGTAGAAACATGAGCAATATGCAAATAACCGCCTGTAAGTTCTGCAAGCATTATATCACGACTTACCATAATTTCTTCTGCTTGTTTTGGAATACCTCTTAATCCTAAAATTGTAGAATTTTTCCCTTCATTCATAGAACCATTTTTACTTAACTCTTTATCTTCACTGTGAGAAATAACAGGAAGTTTAAACATTTTTGTATACTCCAAAGCACGACGCATAATTTGTGAACTTAATATTGGAAAACCATCATCGCTTACAGCAACAATCCCAGCTTTTTTAAGAACACCTATTTCAGAAAGTTCTGCACCAAGTAACCCTTTTGTGACACAACCTATCGGAAAAACATTCACCAATCCTTCTTTTTGAGCTTTCAAAAGAACAAACTCAACAGTTGGGGTATTGTCAATTACAGGTTTAGTATTTGGCATACAAAAAACCGTGGTTATACCACCTTTCGCTGCAGAACGCGTACCTGTGTAAATTGTTTCCTTCCCCTCTTCACCAGGTTCTCTCAAATGAGAATGAATGTCAATAAGACCTGGAACAGCAATTTTTCCTTTACAATCAATAACTTTATCCGCTTTCTTTGGTAATTTTGAAATAATTTTACCATCTTTAATAAAAATATCATCTATAGAATCTTTTTTTTGTGATGGATCAATCACTCTAACATTTTTAATCTGAAAACACATTTTTCCTCTTAGGTTTTAAAAGATATAAAACCGCCATCCTTACAGCTATACCATTAGTAACTTGTTCATTAATTACAGCATTTATGCTATCAGCAACATCTGAAGATATCTCTATCCCTCTATTCATAGGACCTGGATGCATAATCATTACTCCGGATTTAGCAATTGCAAGTCTTTCCTTTGTAAGTTGATACAGTTCCACATATTCATGAACTGAAGGAAATAAATTTTCCTGTTGGCGTTCAAGCTGTATTCTTAAAATATTCACAACATCAGCTTTTTTAACAGCTTTATCTAAATCATAATACACCTTTACGCCTAAACTTTCAATACACGAAGGAATTAAAGTGGGTGGACCTGAAACAGCAATTTCTGCACCCATTTTTGTCAATGCCCATATGTTTGACTTTGCAACCCTTGAATGAAGAATATCACCAACAAGCAATACCTTTAAACCCTCAATTTTTTTTTTCTTTTCATAAATAGTATATAAATCAAGAAGACCCTGCGTAGGGTGTTCATGAAAACCATCACCAGCATTTATTATAGATGCATTAAGATTTCTTGAAAGCATATCTGGCGCTCCTGCTAAAGAATGTCTAATAATTATATAGTCCGCTTTCATAGCTTCAAGAGTTTTACCAGTATCTATAAGACTTTCACCTTTAACTACACTAGAAGTATTTATTGCAACATTAACAACATCCGCAGAAAGTCTTTTCGCAGCAATTTCAAAAGAAGTTCTTGTACGCGTTGAAGGTTCATAAAAAAGAGTTGCAACAGTTTTACCAATCAAGGTTGGAGTTTTTTTAACAGATCTTGTGAAAAGACTTTTAAAAGGCTTTGCTGTATCTAAAATTATTTGCAAAGTCTTTTTATCTAAATGCTCAAGACCAAGTAAGTCTTTATGATTAAAAGACATTTTCTTGTTCCCCTATAATACAATTCTTTAATTATCACTTAACAAATATTAAAATTACAAAACTAACTTTATTTTACTGAGAACTGTCTCAAAAAAATTGAAATACTACCCAATGTACTAGTTAAAAGTTTTAATTATTTAACAAATGCATCAAAAAAATTTCATCGTACTTGTATTATTTATTAAAATTTATTTTTAAAGTAACTTACTATATTCTTATTATACTTAGCATAACTTTTTATAATTTCTGTTAAAACTTCTTTTACATAAACTTGTAATTTTGCAACAGTACAAAATATGAAACTAAATTTTATAGATAATCTAACACCAACAATTTTTGTGACTTTTACTTACATTATTTTTACCTAATAGTCATCAAAAAGTTTTATCATTATCATCAAACTTCCATTCTATTTAAGTTTGTTAAAAAATACTTTTTTTACTTTTTATATGAGACCGTAACTTTATCTATACCATCCATTTCTTCACACTCAACTTTTATAAACTCTTTGCTTTTATATTTTACACCCACATATTTTGCCTCTATAGGCAATTCGCGAAAACCTCTATCAACTAAAACTGCAAGTTGAATGGATTCAGGTCTACCAAAATTCATTAAAACATTTAAAGCTGCTCTTACAGTTCTACCAGTATAAAGAACGTCATCAATTAAAATTATATTTTTACAATTCATATCAAAAGGTACCACAGTATCTTTTATGACTGGCATATTCTGATCAAAATTATCAAGATCATCTCTATAAAGAGTTATATCCAAAGTACCAAATGGAATCTGAGTTTCATTAATATTGGCAAGTTTTACAACAGAGGCAAGAATTTTTTTAGCCAAAAATACACCTTTTTTTTGTACACCAACAACAGCAAGCTTGTTAACATTTTTGTTTTCATTAAAAATATCTTTTGAAATTTTATCTATTGTATTTTGAAATGCTTTAGAATCAAGTATAACCTTAGACACTTTATTTATCAATCTCTTTAATATATTTTTCTATCCCAATCTTTTGAAGCTTTAAATCTTCTTTCATTACAGTCCTCATCATCTTAGTTTTATAAGCTTTCAATTTATTTTTTAAATCATCATTACCAACTGCCATAATCTTGATTGCTAAAAGCGCAGCATTTACAGCACCAGATTTACCTACAGCAACAGTCGCAACTGGCACTCCTTTTGGCATCTGAACTATTGAAAACAAAGAGTCCAAATTAGAAAGATTATCACTAGCTACAGGAATACCTATAACCGGAAAAATGGTTTCAGCAGCTATAATTCCAGGGAGTGCAGCAGACATTCCTGCAGCAGCAATAAAAACTTTTACACCTGTTGCTTCAACACTTTTTATACACTGTCTTAAATAATCTACGGTCCTGTGCGCCGAAGCAATATTTAAATTATAAGCTAATTCAAACTCATTTAATATCCTAATAGTCTCCCTAATCAAGACTAAATCAGACTTTGAACCAACAATAATCGCAACATCTGTTTTATTTTTCATTTAAAAATCTCTGCGCTATATCCCTTCTATAGTGCATATTTTCAAACTGCACAAGTTTAACATTTGAATAAACTTCAGTAATAGCATTTTTTATATCATCCGAAACTGAAGTAATACCTAATACCCTACCACCAGAAGTAACAAATTTACCGTTTACAAATTTTGTCCCTGCATGAAATACTATTGTATTCGGATCAACAATATTATTAAGACCTTTTATTTCAAACCCTTTTTTAAAACTACCCGGATATCCACCTGATGCGAGCACTACACATACAGAAACTCCTTTTTTCCACTTAATTTCAATATCTAAAAGTTTTCTGTTCAGAATTGATTCGCAAATATCTAGTAAATCCGTATTAAGTAATGGCAAAATTGCTTGCGTTTCAGGATCTCCAAAACGACAATTAAATTCTAACACACAAGGCATATCACCGTTCATAATTATACCAACGTATAAAACACCTTTATAATCAAGCTTCTCTGAATTTATACCAACAATAGCTTTACAAACTATATCTTCTACTTTTTTATTAATCTCATTCCTTGCAAAATAAGCTGGAGCATACGCACCCATACCACCTGTATTAGGACCTTTATCATTATCATATACTCGTTTATGATCCTGTAAGACAGGCATTATTGAATAAGATATTCCATCAGTAAACACTAAATAAGAAAATTCTACTCCACTTATATATTCTTCTAGAATAACACTTGCTCCAGCATCTCCTACAATTTTGTCCTTCATCATTTGCTTAACAACATTTTTAGCTTCTTCTCGACCACAACACACATAAACACCTTTTCCCGCAGCAAGTCCATCAGCCTTTACTACAATTTTTTTAAATTCTTGCCAATTTTCCAAAAAATTTAAAGCATCATTAACATTAAAAAAACTTCTGTACTCTGCCGTTGGAATATTATATTTACGCATAAATTCTTTTGAATATATTTTACTTGCTTCGAGTTTTGAAGCATCTTTTGATGGACCCAATATTTTTAAACCTTTACATGCAAAATAATCAACTATTCCTAACGACAAGGGAATTTCATGACCTACAAAAGTAAAATCAATTTTTTTTGCCTTGACAAAAGAAGAAAGTCCTTCAAAATCGGAAACTGCAATATTAACAATTTCAGCCATTTGTGATATGCCGCCATTACCTGGAGCACAATATACTTTCTCTATTTTAGAACTTTTTGAAAATTTCCAACATATCGCATGCTCCCTTCCACCAGAACCTATAACTAATACTTTCATTTAATCTCCCACCACATAACTTCTCTTAAAGTACAATAAACTGCTTAATATTTCTCATAATGCTTTACAATAAATCATCAAAGAAAAATCCAACTAAAACATATATTTGTCCAAAAAACCCGCTGCAAGAACAAAAACAACAAAAACTAAAATATCTGCAAAATTTTCACTCACTCCCGTTTCTGATAAACATTTTCTTTAAACCACAAACCCACGTTGTTTGTCTATCAGTCAAGATTATTATCTTCTTGAAATATATAACTTACATAACAGACATTTTAATCGTCTTTTGATAAAACTTCGCACTAATGAATTTCTATAATTTTACAAAATAACAAGAATATTGGCAATTTTCAGGAATTTTATAATACATTTAGTTTTGACGCTAAAAAACAGCAAATATAAACAATTCACAATGTCTTCACTTGACTACTTCTTAATAATACGAATAAAAACAAATTACTTCAAATTTGATAAAAAATTTCCAATAAAATCCATACCATAACTTTACTTCATATATTCTTCTACCATTGAATAAAACTTAAAATCCATATTTTAATTAATCTCATTATAATTACAAATATATTTTAATGTGACGCAAAATCTTCAAAAAATTTATACTCTTTTATCAGCATCCTTATAATCCACAATTTTTCAAACAAATCTACAAACATCTACAATCTACACTTAACTTTTCCAATCTTAACTCTACTTCAATATGGTCTCTTGTGCTATTATTTTTTGAAGAAATATTACTCCTTCTACTAAAACTACTGTAAAAACTTTTCTTTTTTTCCTTAAATTTTTGATCATCACATTCTGCTGAAAACTGTAAAGAGTTCCAAGCGCCAAATGTCGTAAATAATATGAGCTACAACCTATATCTATTTTAATCGAACTAGAGATACCGCACCCATTTTATTTTCTTTCTATAATATAATATTATTATGCCACAAACTTATATTTCTAAGTCTATTTGTTATACATAAACTATTGTTTAAGAGTCTCTAAAAGTTATCTTAAACCATAAAAAATTTGCTATCTTGCACCAATCTGCTCAACATTTTTATATTTTAAACTCTTAATTCCTAAAATATTGATTGTTATCTTAACCTTCGCTATGAGAACTACTATATCCAATTCAATTTTACAAGAACTTTAAAAACTTTACTTAATATTTCTTCACCGTTTTTAACTGTACAATTTAACATCATATAAATAATATCCATCTTTATTTTACCATTCCAAAGTCTTCTCTTTTATCTCTTCTCTTAATTTTCCATTGCCTATTTTACTTCACACATCTACAACTTTTAGCATCTAATCTACTATGGCTCTTGCAACACCATTTTGAAACTCTATTGCTTTGAAACATAATAATTTCATTTTACTTTTACTCTTTTTCTCACAAATCTTTATATCCTTTGTTACTTTATATTCGCTTTTATCTATCTTTGCCCATCTACCCATTTAATCTTTCTACAAAACTTTTAATATTGCATTTTAGCTCTTTATATCAAGACATTGGTAGACCTTCAGAAATACGTTCACTATATTAAACAAAAACCGATTTTTCTACTACTTCTTCTGCCTCGAGTATTGTTCGAAAACAGCACACTATACTTAACAATAAATATTATAACTAATCTATTTTACATTTTATGCTTATCACCCCCACACATATCACAACACCATCAAGTTTTACTTTAATTACTATAATCGTCAATATAAGTTTCTCATTAATACCAATTCCACTATTAATTTAAGGTCTTTACCACGATATTCTTCTCTGCCTATTAACCTACTAATCCTTAAGTCTTATTAAAAGCATTAAAAATAAGTTTGTTGCCTACCATTCTCATCTCTATCAACGTCATTTATTTTATCTGACATATGAAGATAAGTTTTACTTTTTAGCTTCTTGGCATTACTAGTTGTTATATCAACTACCTTGACCATAGCTTTATATTTTTTGTTATTTCACCATGCTTTTGAAACCGTTTTCCATTTCTTCGCTCTTATAGGTCAAAAAACTGCCACTTTATACCTTTTACTTCTATTCAATTTCGTCTTTGTTACTTTCTTGCCAAATTTCATTTTTTAAAACTTATCAAACCATAGAGAAACAAGTCCTATCTTTTTTCTATTGTAATTACAGCTATCTCACTTGAACTAAATAACCTCATAGACGGTCCCCATAGACGAGCACCAGTTGTTATATACATAACTGAATCATTATTATAATACAAACCATAATTATATTTCATAAAAAATTTTCTTACTATTGAAATAGGTGGAATTTGACCTGCGTGTGTATGCCCTGAAAGTTGAATTATTTTTATACCTTGATTTGAAGCTATATCAAAAGATTCAGGACGATGACTTAAAAAAATTACTGGATAATTTTTATTAATATTAGATAAAGACTTTACAATAATTTCACGATTTTTGTAAGCAGTATCATCTATACCACTAATATTAATTAAATTTTCTAATAAAATATTTTCATTATTAAGAATTTTAAATCCTAATCTTTCAAACATTGCAGTATATCCATTAACACTCGCATAGTATTCATGATTTCCCGTAACGGCAAAAACACCATACTTTGCCGTCAACTTATTAAACCCGTACTCAATATACTTATCATTTTTATTAATATCAACATCTATTATATCACCGGTAATAACTATTATATCAGGTTTTAAAGATACAACTTTATCAAAAATTTTATTAATAACTTTTGTAGAAGTAAACTGATCTATATGCATATCTGAAAGCATAACTACCTTTAGAGATTTTATAGGAAGATTAGGTTCTTTTATTTTTACACTTTTTATACTCAAAACAAATGCAAAATTTAACAATGCACAAACTGATGCAAGTACCCCTAAAGTTGTCATTATTAAGGTTGAATAATACCTAAATTTTTTAACTTTAAATATAAGATTAAATATATTTATTATATCGTTCATTAAAAGAAATGAAAAAAGTATTCCACAAAACCCAATGCATGTATAACCTAAAAAAACAAAAAAGCCTGCAAAATGAACTTTAAACTTACTACTAAGAAGTGCAAAAACGCTTACACTACAAAAAATAATAAACATCACATATAAGTATCTTTTATATACTTTGCAAAGATTTAATCCTGAGCTTATACGCCATGCAACATAAATATAGCCAATAAAATATATTAATGTCGCTACAATAATAAACATTATTTTCGCCTAAATTGATTTATAACATCTGCACGTACTTTTAAAAAAAAATCTATCGCTGACTTAGAAAGATAGTCTGAATAGGTCCATGGGAGCTTAATATATCTGCTTTTTTTATATATGGTGGTAACTTCCGCATATATACCTTTATCAAGATAAATTCTGTGACTATAATTTTTAGTTGTAGTCAAAATGACATTCGCAGGAGTAACATAGCCTGGATCTATATTTATTTGTCTGTTATTATTTATTGTAAAATTAATTTCTATAGAATTTGTAAAAACTTTTATTCCAGCAATATCAGCTGCTGAAATCAAATCCTTAAATGAAATCCAAAAGCGCTTCAAATTACCACCCATTTCAAGATTATAATAATCTGAAAAATCAAACGGTATAATATTGCTTATCAAATCAATTCCGCCAAACTTTTCTTTAAGTTTTATTAAAGATTTTTGCTTTATTTCTTCATTAGAAAAAATTATGCCACAAAATAATTTCACTTTTTTAGCTACACCTATAATTCCCATTTTTCCCCTTCTTTTATTTGTTTTATAAAGTTTACTATAAAACATTAAAATTGTAAAATTAAAAACAAATTTAAAGTTGATATTTCGATATAATAGACCATCAATAAAATAAAGGAATTATCATGAAAAAATATCTTTTAATTACTTTAATAATAGTATTTGCAATAAACAACACTATTTGCTCTAGAAATTTTGTAGAGCGAATAGATTACTTTGTTGAATTTCAAGAAAAGACACCAAAAATGGCAGCAACATTACGGGTTAACTTTATAAACGATGTTTCAAATCCTGAAGAAATAGTAAAAAATCAACTAAAAAAATACGGACAATTACTTATATCAAACAAAAAAGCATTTACAGTAGTTAAAAAAGAAATTAAATACAAAAATATTATAGGCTCCGCGTGGTACATCAACAACATTGATCCTAAAAATCCCATAAAAATCAAGTTTCAAAAAAATCTAGGTGCATATGTATGGCTTGGCAAAACAAGAACTATAGTACCATTTCCAAATTATATCTCTTTTCTAAAAAAAGAACACAAGAACTCAAAAAAATGAATTCAAAATAACGAAAAAATGCAGCACTTGTAACAAAATATAGTACGGACAAGTTCCAATTATCAATATTTATAAATTTGATTTCATAATCCGCACTAACAGTTTATCACATTACTTCAATTTTGCTATATTAATCTTTACAACAAATTACATTTAGCAATAACAGTCTAAGTCTTATTCATCTCTCATAGAGCAAAATTTTCCACACATTGTACACACATCTTCTTGATTATTAGAAGGTAATTTAGCTCTTTCTTCTGCGAATTTAACTGGATCTATACAAAACTCCTTTTGCTTTTCCCAGTTTCTTGCCTTACGCCATTTAGACATTTCATTATCACGCTCTCTGGCCCCAGCAACGCCCTTAACAATATCTGCCACATGTCCAGCTATTCTTGCAGAAATAACTCCTTCGCGCACATCTTGCACATTCGGAAGTCTTAGGTGTTCGGCAGGAGTAACATAGCAAATAAAATCTACTCCATAAGATGCAGCTAAAGATCCACCTATAGCTGAAGTTACATGATCATAACCAGGAGCAATATCTGTTACCAAAGGACCTAAAAAATAAAGAGGGGCATTATGTCCTAATTTTTTTGCAAGAATCACATTTGCTTCAACTTGATTTAAAGACAAATGACCTGGACCTTCTATCATAGATTGAACACCAGCTTTTCTTGCTCTTAAAACAAGCTCTCCCAAAACCATGAGTTCAACTATTTGAGGACCATCTGAACCATCTTGAATGCAACCAGATCTAAAACCATCGCCAAGACTTAAAGTTATGTCGTATTTTTTAGCTATTTCCAAAAGTCTATCATACTGCTCATATAAAGGATTTTCTTTCCCTGTTGCATTAATGCATTTAACTAAAAAAGAACCGCCCCTGCTCACTGGACCTATAAGTCGTCCTTGACGATTTAATATTTCTACTGTAGACTTATTAATACCGCAATGAACTGTCATAAAATCCACACCTTGCTGAGCTTGCTCCTCTATAACATCAAACAAAAGTTCTCCATCAATCTGAGATATTTTTTTACCTTTTGCAACTGTTCTGCAAGCCGCTTCATAAATAGGCACTGTACCAACCTGTACTGGACAGGCTGCAAGAATTTCCTTTCTTATTTTGGTTAAATCACCGCCAGTTGATAAATCCATAATAGCATCCGCACCTGCCTTTACAGCAGCATCAAGCTTTGCAAGTTCTGTTGCAATGTCTATACTATCAGGCGATGTTCCTATATTAGCATTAACTTTGGTTTTCAATCCAGCACCTACAGCAACAATTGTTTTCAAATTTCTATTGATATTTTTAGGTATTACAATAGTCCCAGCAGCGATACTCTTTTCAATAAAGTCTTCACTCAAATTTTCAGCCAATGCAACCTCTTTTATCAAATTATTTACATTTTTATTACAAACATCTTCCATTAATGTCATTTATTACACCTTTTTTACAAAATATTTCTGATTTTTATCACGTGACTTATTAGAATATTGACAATTCTAACTTATCATTCCTAAATAAGCAGATTTAAAATATACCTCTTAAAATAATTTGTATTTTTATTTTTACATGTTTTTATATTCCTAGTTTTGTCCTAGAAACTCTGCAAAATGACAGTATTTTTTCCTTCCTATCTTAAATGATATCTTGCACGAACCTACTTTATCATCATATATTTATAGGACTATAAATCTTTTAATTAAACCTATCCAAAACCTAGAACCAATGACACAATAACATAATCTTTCTAAGTATAAGAAATATACCTATTAATATAAAAAAACACCCTTCTCGCAATAAAATCCTTTTGATATAAGGTAGAAATTTTTAAAATTTTATATTAGTCATATGCTATTATTAATTGTCACTGCATTGTATATTTACAAGTTTTATAGTTTCAGATTTAAATCTGTTCTTAAATCTTCTAACTTTATAGGAAAAAAATATTTTGCTTTCAAAATAAAAACTTTGTTTACTAATATGTAATTTTGAAATTTCTAATTGCTTATTGGTATATCAAATTTCCAAATTATTACGAATAAATATTTTATAATCTCATTTATGTACCTACAAACTTTACGAAATAAAAATATGAAAAACACTATATTCCTATATTAAAATTTCATTAACAAAAAGATTAAATGTTAGCAGTACAATAATTTCACTGGCTATTTATAGTACTAACAAATTTCTGATTAATTAAAGATATATTCTTTTTATTAATGCCAATAATTTCGCTATTATCTTTAATTCCTAGTAAAATATTATCACATTTTCTACTTAAAAATGAGGAAACTGTCTCATCAACTTATAGTATTTACACTTTTTTAAATTATGTATTTAACTTTTATCTCTGCGAAAATAATTATTTTATTTTTTTCATTTCTTATTGATAAAATTCTACATTTTAAATATTTTTTTTTCCAAAGTGTAAACTTCATATCTTTGTTTTTTAAATTCCGCAGATATTTCCGGAATAAAAACTTTTGAGTATTCTTCTAAAACTCTTAAAGACTCTTGCGAACGCTTAAGATTTGCCATTATTATTTCTTGTAACTCTTTTACAGATACTTCCGGTATTTGTCTACCTGCATCATCAACCGAATTTCTTTCTTTTATAAGTTCTTTATACTTGCTTCTCAAAATTTTATCAACATTATGACGGATATTGCGAATCTTCTCATAAAGAAGCTTATCATTCAAAATAAATCGCACTCCATCCTCAATAACCCTCAGACCTTCACGACAACGATTTAGATTTGCATCAATAATTCTTAAAACGAATCTCTCATTGAAGCTATCTACAGGACTGTTACAAGATGTAATTTTATCATGTTTAACAGAACAAAAACTACTAGATTTATTTTTATTAAAAACCATACTTTTTACTATTAAATTTATTGGATTTGTAATAGATTTTCTTTTTTAAAAGAGAAAATCTATACACCTGCCTTACTATATTCTACCTAGATTACTTTAGACACCTTATTAATCATTATCGTCATTTATTAGTACATACATCAAGATAAAGTTTTTTAAATATCTCTTTAGGAATTTATTCATTAAAAATAACAACATAATCCACGGCTTTTAAGAATAGTTTTGTTCTATCTCTTTGTTTAACAAAAGACTTCTAAATTTTTTGCGACAACTTAAAAATTTATCGAAGTTTATTACAACAATTAAAACATATTTCACATGCTTTTGGCTTTTTAAAAAATAAATGGAGCAAATCAAAGCATCCGCTAGCAAAAACTACTTTCATCAGCTGCGCCTTTTTTAGAACTCTTAGTCATTTTATTTCAAAAATACGCTATTTAAAAAACTTTTGCATAATTATTTTATTTCATTAATTCTGTTTCGTGCCTTTTCAGCTTCTTGAGTAACCGGAAAATTAATTAATATTTCATTAAATATCTTTAGTGCCTCATCATTTGAACCTAAAGAAACGTAATATTCTGCTAAATTTAAATAAACATCTTTTGTCAAAAAATGATTCGGATATTTATCTATAAAATCTTTTGATGCAATAATAGCGTTAAAATAATCTTTTTTAAAATCATAAACATAAATAACTCTTACACTTGCAAGAGGCTTTATAGTATCAGGGACACCCGACTCTATAGTTTCTGACAAAAGTTTTAAAGCCTCATCATAAAAATGAAGTTCTGTAAAAATATCAGCTTTAATAAGCCTTGCCTGATATGCTGAAGGCATTTTTGAAAAATTTGCTATTATTTCATCTAAAAGATTAAGTACAACTCCTTGATTTCCTTGACTAAAAGCTATATACGCAGCAGATAATTTTTCAGAAGCTATTTTATTCATTTTTTGAAATTTAAAAGTAGAAATAGATAATCCTATTAAAACTACACATAAAAAAAATCCTACAATTGCAAAAAGTTTCAATTTATTACTTTTACTTATTTTAGTAAAAATTCTTAATAGCTTTTCTTTTCCATTAACCAAAACTTTTTGAAGTGCAAGATTCATTTTTACTAATCCTATTTACAACTTATATTTATACTTTTTTTCACTTTATGTTTACAGTTAATTACAGATGCCTTACTAAAACTTCAACACACACAAACATCTATAATTAGACTTATCAATAACAAAAAAATCATTCGATGATAGAATATTTTACAGCACAAAATAATTCAGATAGATTTCTATTAATCTGTCTAAGAAAAAGAGACTCTTATATACCTGATCTCATTAAACGTGATTATAACAAAGAGAAACTTAGCAGTCAATAAATTGCAAAGCAATAAAATTGTAATTTTGACTCTGCTTACATAATTATAACTTTCAGAAAATTCATCCCTTTAATAAAATTAAATATTTATAAATTTACGTAAACGTTCCTATGTAAGCAAATACATATTCTACATCGCTTAAACATATTCTTACGTTTTTATTAAAAATAAATTTATATCTACTTTAATGTATTTGTTAAATTATTCTAAATTAAAAAATATTTGCAAAATTTTTGTACACTGTCTACATTTTAAAATAATACACTCGCAACTATATATTATATTTATCTTTGAATATACCATTATAATCATCTTCAAAATATCGTCTTTAGATTTATTTTCAACAATAAATCTAGATTCTCCATTTATCAATTATTATATATAAATTTGTTCTAGAATAAGATTTTAATACAATCAATCATTATCAAAACTTCTCGTATTTTACTCGAATTATAAAAATATGAATTATTAGTTTATCTGAGCTTATTTTTACCAAAGTTTCTTTATTTTTTCAGTTTCATTTTAACTCTCTTTTTCTTTGTTTTACTCAAAATCTTTTGTTAAATCAACATAATTTTTATCGCAGGCAAACAAGTACTTTGCATTTACTACTTTGGAACATTTTATTTTAATAATGCATTTAAAACAATACTATTAAATAATCGCATGTTAAAATTTTAAAACTATAATTTTAATTTGAATTATAAAAAAGCAATTTTATTCTTAAATAAGTTTTATTTAAATAATAAACAATGAACTAATATAACACAACTTTTTTTATTTGCTCATTTGTTAATTTACTATTTTACTATTTTATTTAAATTGATATAAGTTTTGTGCAGAAAAACTTATGAATCCAAAAAATTATGAAAAAAGAAGAAAAAATGATAAACTAATTTTAAATAGGGCATAAAAATAGAAAAGTAAAGATTTTAGATAATTTTTTATATATAATTCATAAATTAACATCCAAATTTAATTTATGTATTTGTTGATATGTTATAATATTTTATAGATATTATATTGTAAAGGTAAAAAAATGGAATTACTCAATGCTAAAAAGATTTCAGACAATAAAAGAGCTGAAATTAAAGAAAGAGTTGCCAAAATTAAACAAACAACAGGAAAAATTCCAGGTCTAGCGACAATTTTAGTAGGCAAAAATCCAGCAAGTCAAGTTTACGTTAAATCCAAAATTAAAGCATCCGAAAATGTAGGAATAAAGACTTTTCACCACAACCTTGACAATAATGCATCAAAAAAAGACATTGTTAATCTGATAAAAAAATTGAATGAGAATTCTGAAGTAGATGGCATCTTATTGCAACTGCCCCTTCCTAACAATAATGATGTTCAAGATTGTGTTAATGCGATAGCTCCCTCAAAAGACGTCGACGGACTTCATCCTATTAACATCGGACTTCTCAATTTGTCAAAAAGTTGGATAGAAATAATTAAAAAAAATATTTTAGTTCCCTGCACCCCATTAGGGATTATATATTTATTGCACAAATTAGGGATTACAATTGAAGGAAAAACAGCTGTTATTATTGGAAGATCAAACCTTGTTGGAAAGCCTATCGCAATGCTTTTACTTGCAAATAATGCTACAGTTATAATGACTCATTCAAAAACAAAAAACTTAAAAGAAGTGTGTAGAAACACTGATATCGTGATTACAGCTATCGGCAAACCAAGATTTATTAACCGAGATTTTATTAAAGATAGAACAACCATTATAGACGTAGGTATTAATAGAACCCCTAATGGACTATGTGGAGATGTTGATTTGAATGATGTAAAAGACCTGGATATTAAAATAACTCCAGTACCTGGCGGAGTCGGCCCAATGACAATAACAATGCTTCTAGAAAATACTCTTAAAGCATTTAATAAAAAAAACGGTTTGAAAAAATGAACTCACATAATACACACACTAATATTAAAAAATAAAAATGGATTTTAATTTTATAATAACTTTATTTTTACATATTTCTAGCAGGCAAAATATATTTTTTATGGCATTTAAAGAGTGAAACGTATAAATAAATTTCGTTCTATGTTATTTGGGGAATTGGATTCAAATCAATAAAATTTTCAGATTGTGTTAAGAAACTTTTATGATATTTTTGCTTTAATTAATTATGGCAACAAATTTTAAAATTTTACCATCTTAAGAGAACATAAACATTTAATCTACTTGTTGTTTATCTTACATGATTTCCATTACTTACAGTTGCTTACGTAAAATATGGACAATATAATTATCAAATTACAAACATTTACAAATTTAATATCATCAAAATTAAAATACCTTAAAACAAGTCTAGTTGTTTTTTGCATCTTCGTTTATGATTGCAGGTTTCACTACTATTTTGGGTAATTCATTACACTTACTTATAGCATTTATTTTATTGATATAATTATTTCAGGAAGATTTAAAATGAAAAACATCAAACTTTTCTCTCGCGAGATTTCAAGTGATTTAAAACAAATTTGATTTTTCATTTTATAGTATTGTATACGAAATTCTTAACATTTTGCAGAAATCAAAATGCGACATTCTTCTTCATAAAAGGACATGATCATAGCTTATAGATGCAAAACCCAAAAAAACGTTACTGAAGAAAAATTAGATAATAAGAATACTAAAAAAGACAAAATAAACAACTGATTTAATAAAAAACACTTACTTTTAAAAAGACATTTTTTATTTTCAAAAATAAATTAACAGGATTTTATAATATCAAATCCTGTGTATTTACGCAGTACTTTTGGAATAACTACGGAACCATCCTCTTGTTGGTAATTTTCAAGTATTGCTGCAAAAGTTCTACCAACTGCTAATCCTGAACCATTTAGCGTATGCAAAAGTTCTTTCCTTTTATCCTTATATTTCACCTTTATGTTCATTCTTCTCGCTTGAAAATCTTTAAAGTTTGAGCATGATGAAATTTCTTTATACATAGAAACTCCACTAAACCACACTTCAAGATCATAAGTTTTAGCTGACGAAAAACCCATATCACCAGTTGACAAAAGCACTACTCTATAAGGAAGTTCTAAAAGTTCTAAAACACTGCCAACTTCTAAAATTAAAACTTCTAATTCTTCATCTGAAGTTTTAGGGGCAACAAATTTTACAAGTTCAATTTTATTAAATTGATGATTTCTTATAAGTCCTTTTGCATCTCTACCATAAGAACCAGCTTCTCTTCTAAAACAAGCTGAAAAAGAAACTATTTTTTGTGGCAGTAAAGATTCATCTAAAATACTATCTCTATAAATATTTGTTATAGGAATTTCAGCAGTTGATATCAAATATAAATCATCATTAGCACATTTAAAAACTTCTTCTTCAAATTTAGGGAGTTGACCTGTACCAACCATTGAAGTACGATTTACAAGATAAGGCGTCATTATTTCTTTATATCCTCTTCCTTTATGAACATCAAGAAAAAAAGAAATTATGGCTCTTTCCAGAGCACATCCTTCGTTTTTTAAAACTACAAATCGCGAACCTGAAATTTTTGATGCTATCGTAAAATCAAGAATACCTAATCTTTCTCCTATTTCAAAATGATGATTAGGCTTAAAAGAAAACTTTCTGGGATTTCCTACAAATCTTATAATTTTATTGCTTTTTTCATCTTTGCCAATTGGCACACTTTCATCCGGAATATTAGGAAGATTAAGAAGAAAGTTTCTTATTTTATTTTCTGTAATAAGCAACTGTTTTTCTTGCTTTTGAATGGTATTTCTCATTTCATTTATTGCAGAAAGCAAATCTGATGAATATTCTTTGCCCTCCATCTTAAGTCTACCTACTTTTTCAGATTCCTTATTTCTTCTAATTCTTAATTTTTCAATTTCATTTATTATAAATTTTCGCTCATCGTCCCATTTTAAAAGTTGATCAAAATCGACCTTTCTTTTATTTCTATTAATCATCGCTTGTTTTACAACATCAACATTTTTCCTAATAACTTTAATATCTAACATTTTTTCTCCTATATCATATTGAGTATTGTAATTTCACAGAATCTTTAAAGCCTACAACTTCATCAACATCGTATATAAATTTATCTGAATAATCGGATAAAAATTCTGTCTCAATAGAAAAATTTCCATGTATAGGATCTTCTAAAATAAGATAAACTCTATTTTTCCCTTTATATTTATAAAAAATTTTTTTAAGATTTTCAACTAAACTATTGTCATATCTCGTAGTTGGAAACTTTATGTGTATTTTACCAGAATTCGTCGGGAATTCCTTTTTAGCTTCATCTATTGTCATAATTTCATCAACTATTATCTCAGATTCTCCCTGCTGACATATTAATCCACCTTTTATTACAACAATATTATTAATAGTAAGATATTTGTTAAACTTTTCAAATTTTTTTGGAAACAATATAACATCAACACTAGCATTTAAATCTTCCAGTTTAAATCTTGCATAAGGTTCTTTTTTCATTTTAGATATAAGTTTTTTTATAGATGTTATCATACCAGCTACACGAACAATTTGAGCTGTCTTAAAATCAACATTTTTTTTGACTTTAGGTAAATTATCCAATCTATAATTAGAATAAGCAACGAGATCTTTTTTTATGGATATTAAAGGATGTCCCGAAAAATAAAAACCTAAAACTTCTTTTTCAAATTGCAATATCTCAAACTCTTTTAAAGGTGCTACGTCTCGCAATGATAAACTCATCGTAATGATTTCAGCACTATCAAAAAGAAGACATTGGGCAGAAGATTTGTCTTGTTTTATTTTTACAGCTTTATCAACGGAATTGTCAATATTTGCAAGCAATTTGGATCTTATCGCACATTTATTTTCACCAAAGGAGTCAAACGCTCCAGCTTTTACAAGACTTTCTATTGCTTTTTTATTTGTACTTTTTAAATCAATCATTTGTAAAAAATTATCCCAATCTTTAAATTCTTTTAATCCCTCATTCATTCTTCTTGCATTTTCTATAGAATCAGTAAAACCTTCTCCAACATTTTTAATAGCAAGAAGTCCAAATCTTATACTATTCCCTTCTATTTTAAATTTTCCATCAGAATATTGAACATCAGGTGGCAATATCTTAATGTCAAAATTATTTGCATCATCCATATACATTACAAGTTTACTTTCTTCATTATCCTTTACTGCTGAACGGCCTATTTCACTATTAAGTAATGCTGTTAAATACTCTAAGGGATAATTGGCTTTTAAATATGCTGTTTTATAAGAAATCATACCATAAGCTGCAGAATGAGATTTATTAAAACCATATCCTGCAAAAGCCACAATATTATTAAATATTTTTTCTGACACTATTTTATTAATGCCTTTTTCCATTGCACCATTTATAAATTTCCCTCTTTGCTCTTCAATATCTTCTGGAATCTTTTTGCTCATTGCTTTACGCAAACTATCTGCTTCACCTGGCGTAAAACCTGCAAGAGTAACAGACATTTTCATCACTTGTTCTTGATATAAAATAACGCCATAAGTATTCTTTAATATAGACTCCTCTAAAGGATGATTATAAACTATTTTTGTTCTACCATGTTTACGATCTACAAAATCATCTAACATTCCCGATCCCATAGGTCCCGGACGGTATAAAGCAATTAAAGCTATTATATCATCTATAGAACTCGGTTGTAATTTTCTTATTAAATCACGAATTCCTCTGCTTTCAAGCTGGAATACCCCCATTGTTTTTGCTTGCGCTAAAAATTTATAAGTTTTTTTATCATTTAAAAGAATCTTGTCCAAATTAAAATCAAGATCATTCTTGCGTATAAATTTAACACAATCATCAATAATAGTAAGTGTTCTTAAACCTAAAAAATCAATTTTTAAAAGACCAAGCTGTGATAATGCCCCGCCATCATACTGAGTTGTTACAATATCTTTTGAACCTTTTGATAAGGGAGAAAAATTTGTAATTTCCTCATTCGCTATAACCATACCTGCTGCGTGTATACCTGTGTGTCTTTTCAGTCCTTCAAGTTTTTGTGAAACAGATATAAGTTTTGCTATATTTTCATCAGTTTCAACAAATTTAGATAAATCATGCGAAGTCTTTAAAGCCTCTGCAATACTTGCATTTTGAGGAACAAGTTTAGTAATATTGTTTGATTGAACAGGCGTAAAGCCCATAACCCTTGCCACATCTTTTATAACAAGTCTGGCTTGCATTGAGCCAAACGTTATAATTTGAGCACATTTTTCCTCGCCATATTTTTTACGCACATATTTTATAACTTCATCTCTACCAGAATCCGCAAAATCTATGTCTAAGTCTGGCATTGAACGTCTGTCTGGATTCAAAAATCTCTCAAACAATAAATCATATTTTATAGGACAAATGTCAGTTATTCCTAAAGTATAGGCTACTATAGAGCCAGCACCCGAACCTCTACCAGGTCCTACCGGAATACCACGTTCCTTGGCATATTTTATAAAATCCGCCACTATTAAAAAATACGAAGCAAATCCCATTCTATCAATAATAGAAAGTTCATACTTTAACCTTACCTCTTGTTCTTGTTTTACAAGTCCATATCTATTTAAAAGTCCTTGACGACAAAGAGTTTCAAGATATTCAGAATCAGATTTATATCCCTTTGGTACTGGAAATTGTGGCAAAAGTAATTTATTCATATTTATTTTAAGATTTGTCTTTTCAGCAATTTCTAAAGTATTTTTTATAGCTTCCGGTACGTAAGAAAATGTTTGTGCCATATCATCTGCACTACGATAGTAAAAAGTATCTGAATTAAAACGTAATCTTTTAGGATCATTTAACATTTTATTAGTGCCAATACAAAGTAAAATATCATGAATTGCATAATCTTCTCTTGTTAAAAAATGACAATCATTAGTTGCCACAAGTGGAATACCTGTTCTTTTTGATAAATTAATAAAACCAGGAATTATCTTATGTTGAGCTTCCAGGCCATTGTCCATAATTTCTATATAAAAATTGCCCTTGCCAAAAATATCGTTATATTCTACAGCAACCTTATATGCTTTTTCAGTATTACCCTTAGCTAAAGCAGACGCAACTTCTCCAGCAAGGCAACCTGAAAGAGCAATTATGCCGTTATTGTATTTTCTTAAAGTATCTTTATCCACACGTGGTTTATAATAAAACCCTTCAGTAAATCCTACACTTACTATACGCATAAGATTTTTATACCCTTCAAAATCTTTCGCCAACAAAGTTAAATGATTGTAATTTTTATAACTTTCAACTTTATCTGTATTTTTATCAAAACGCGATTTTAGAGCAACATATACTTCACAACCTACAATTGGTTTTATATTAACCTGCTTTGCCATTAAATAAAATTCAATAGCACCATACATATTACCGTGATCAGTTATAGCAAGAGCACTCATTTTATATTTTTTAGCTATTAAGTTAAACAATTCACCTGGATTGCCTTTATCGTCTGTAAGTCTACATGCTCCATCAAGAAGTGAATATTCAGTATGATTATGTAAATGTACAAATTCTGCACTCATAAAAAACACCTGTTATTTGATCTTAATCGTTACGTTATCCCATTAACTAATTCTTTAATAGATTACAAAACTAAAATAGGATGAGTCGTATTATATACCATTTTAAACAGTAACCTATATTCTTAACTGATTTTTTAATTTTTGTATAAATATTATATCTTCATTCTTTTCATATCTGAACTTTTACCATTTGGAATAGAGTTCACAAAAGGGGAATTAATATTATAGAATTTTAAAGATAACGAGGATAAAACAAATGTTTGTTTTATAAACATATCGATCGTTGTAATTAGCAAAAATATTTTACATTCTATTAGCATATTTATAATTAACTTTTTACATTTTGTATTAAAGCATAGTTTAAGCTAAATATATTTTATTATTTAATCCTATAAACAACACACTGAAATGCCCAAATATCTTCCTTTTGCGCAAATAATTATTCTTCTTTATTTAAATTTATTATCTACAATTTTGATCAATTTTTGCATATTCTTAAAATCTTTATCAAACAAAACAATATCAACTTTAACTTCTAGGTCATTATATATTCATTTACATTTTTCAACACAAAATCAATCTTTTGCTTTTATTTCAATTGGATAAAATTTTAAAAACACACCAAAAAGACTATGCGATTATTATTGTAACTATCTTTAATATCTCTATGTGTTATTACATGACATACAAATTTATATCACAAATATAATTCCATAGACTTAACAAATAACTCATTTAGTTTATTTGTCTCCTCAACGTTTGATTTCGAAAACAATAAAAGTATTTATAACAGATGCTTTGTAACGATTACAAACAGCAACTCAAATGCCTTTTCATTACATTAACATTATTGATAAGATCCAACCACATGCGAAAACAAAGAAAATAAATACAAAATCCAGGCACGCGAATATTACTCAAAATTTAAATATCCATTTGTAAAACAATTATACAAACTAAGACTTCCACTTTCTTATTTAATGCAATATCTGTCTGTATATGTGGTATTTACAATAGTTATAATAAATCACAACATTGATATATTTATAAAACAATCTTCCAGTGTAAACTTCTCTATAAAATTTACATCAGTTTGTTTATATTCAAAGACTGAATAAGATAATAATGTTAATATCGACATCATCTGCCTACAAGAGCGTTTGCTAATTTCGATCTTGTAAATAATTTACATCCCTCGTTAAAAGATATACCCACAAGCATTATAAACATTAATACGATTTTCATATTACAGATATTTTAAAATACTGAAATAAATTCGATTTAATTGTACTACATTTATTATACTAATCTATTTTTAGATAATAACTTCAAAAATTTGTTATCGCATCAAGACTAAAATTAATGGGCTACCTTTATTCGTATTTTTGACAAAACGGCCCACTGCTTGCCATGGTTTATTTTAAATATACGAAAAACACACCTCAATAATCTTATTAGAGTTAATTTTGCTGAAAGTTTTCTATTAAATATATCGTATTTTACTTCTTTATATAATATTACAATATAACCTTTTACTATATTTATAATATTACTAATATCAAATAGATAATCATATGTCAATTTTATATTATTTTCCAATATATTGGATATTTAGTATTTAAAAAAGCATAAAATAAACTATTATAATAATATAATTAATCGTATTGAATAATATGTAGATTTTACAAGTTATGTTTATAAAACTTAACTGTTTTTCTATACTAAACCAAACATTTTTTGAACATTTCAACCAAATTTTCTTTCTATTTTTGTTACATTAATCGCGTAACGCATATCATAACAGTGTTTACCTTTAACAAGGTTATAAAATTATTATAACTTTTGCATTTTAATATTTTTAATTTATCTAAAATATCTCATATTACATATTTTTTAGTTTTCATCACTTATATTATTAGTTTCTTCAGTTTTTCATTGTGAAAATCAAATCTAAATCTTTGCAATGGTCTAAAACATAAAATCAATCACCTATATTTTTCATCACCATATATAAAAATATTGATCCTTTATTCAACGTCTTTCTTATAATATATGCTGACTACGACGATCATAATTATTTGCAACTATTACTTGTCGTAAATTAAGTTCATATATACAAAATAAGTTTTAGCAAGAAAATTACTTAATGCTTTCTAACCAAAATATAGAAAGTTTAGAACGTACAAAGTAATTTCCTTAAAAAGCGCTTTATTTCACACCAAAGATCCGTACACTGCTGCATCACGTGAAACATGGTGAATCTACAATTCTACATTATTCTTTATATTTAAAGATTCTTTAAGCCAATAATTTTTGCAATTTCAGACAATATAAAATATTGTCTACAAAACCTGCTCCAGTTATCACTTAAATAGTTTTTTAATATTTAAAAATTTGCTTACACATTCATAACATAATTCAATTAAACAATATCAAACAAACATCTTCTGTAAGCGATATCTTTGATCTTTTCAGTTATAGATATTACAATGTATTTTTAGTAATCCAACTATTACCAAAAGCATTTTCTCTAAACAGGTTTTCTTTATGTCTTAAAATTGAACTTTGATTAAATCTATCAAATATTTCCACTTCAAACCACACAGTTACGTTAAGTATATTTATCACTAATTTCTCTTGCGTAAGTAAGAAAATCAACATCAACTTTTTTAGTTTTCCTCTAGAAGACTTCACATTTTTGACTACTTCTATAACAAGTATTATCCTAAAAACACAGATCTATAACAACTAAATCTAATTTTGCGTCCATAGGAGGATACCTTTTGTTACACTCATTCATCTGAACTATTCCGTAGTGTTGTAGATTCTTTACATAATAAGTAAATTTTTTAATCCAGTTTTAAGTTTAACTGATTTTAATAACAACTTCATGTTATCGTCATAAAATATTGTATTCTAAAATAAGACATACTGAATCATTACCTACAAATTTTTCATATAAAACAAAAGTTCAAACTATTTATTCTATGAACTTCTTACTCCATAAAACTCATATTTAGTTATAAATTAAAACCATTTTCAAAAATACGTTTATAATATAAGACAGCATATTTCTAAACGTAGAAATTACAAATATATCACTTATACCTCTTTACTAACCACACACTAGCACAGATATAAATAACAAAGCACAGATTCACCATAAACAAGTATTAGTTTGTTGGTAATACACAAAAAAAGTAGTAAAATAGCGACTTCTATTCCATCTACAAAAACTATTCTTTTTATAACCTGACACAATCACATAACCTATTGTGTCTTTAATCAAATTATTTTGAGTTTCACAAAAACATATAAATTATAGTTTACTACTCCGACACAATTAGCATCATAAAAAGTAATATTAATAAGATTTTATTTCATTGATATTAACAACAAGATTGCAAAATATCTTTAAAAATGGTTTTTTTGTGACCAATTATATAAAGGAAATTTTTATCAAATTTTACTATATCTTCGTTTATGAAGCACCAATGATGGATAACTTGTTTCTATTATATTATCTATCTTTAAAAATTCTTTGAATGTTAAAATATATTTTATTATTTTTGGTTTTCAATTGGAGATATCTTTGACACTTTCTCATTATTTTCATACTAGATTTTTGTGACATGAAAACATATTGAACAATCTTTATGCTTTTCTAGAAAATTAACTTACTTTTGAAGTTTTAAATGATTTATTCAATAATTGCCACTTGCACAATCAACAGCATTTACTTTTGATTTTACGATAAATCAACAACCTCTTTATATAAATATTCCAATTACATTATCTTTTTATTGATTCTAAATTTGGTATACAGATTATTGTATTTTGGAAATATTTTTCTTCGTATTCATTTATAATATCTACTGTTCGTCACTAAAAGCCATCATCATGCATAATCGCTTCAAAAAAAGAAAGTCGCTCTTTTCACAAACAAAACAATCAAGTGTTTATTTTATAAAATCTTTATAATTTAAATTATGTAAATAATAAATAATAATGAAAATCCTTTTTTGGTATGTTAAAATCTTTTTAACTATTAGTCTTTTGATTACTTTGATTATATTATTTATACATTTCTAATCATTGAATTTTGTTCAAACAATCTTTAACAATCTAAAAAACTAGATGGTAAACGTTTCAAAAAAATTTAAAACTACTTTTTACAGCTATCTTAAATAAATACATAGACTAAAATAATTTTCTTTACCACTTTTTGTATAAAATATAAGTTTCTAGAAATTTGTGACTTGCTCAGTCAAAATTTTTCAAAGTAAAAACTTGTTTTACATCAAATTTTAAAATTTAATGAAAAACGTTTTATTTTTCTATACTAGTAACACCAAATTACAGTTTATATTAATTCCCCTCTAGATTTAAATAAAAAATAATAACATTTTATTTGCTTTATTTATCAATTTTTGATAAAATTCGTTATGGGATTGTGTAAATTATTACGAGAAAGCAAAAAAAAATCATATGAAGTCTTTATTCATAAACAGAATAAGCTTTATGCAAAAAAATTTGCAAACACTCCATTTTGTAAGCGTCTTGTTTTTGTTCCTCATTGCATGAGAAACACTAGTGTTTGCACTGCTACAGAAAAAGATGGTTGTTACATCTGTGTTAAATGTGATAGTTGTAAAATAAGTTACATAAATAAACTTGTAAAAAAGCTAAACTATAAAGCCTTATATATTGTAAAAGGTGGAAGAATAGTAGAAAAAATAATAAAAGAACAAAAACCTAAAGCCATATTAGGACTTGCTTGTTTTTTTGAAGGTTATCAAGCATTTAAAATGTTAGAAGAAAAAAAAATAATTATGCAATTCGTACCACTTACAAAAGACGGTTGTTCATTTACAGATATAGATTTAACAAAAGTAGAAAATGTATTGAATTACATCGAATAATCTTTTTTATAAACCATTCGTATAATATTTTAAAAATTCAATCATTAAATTAACTGAATAACAAGTTTATTTTAAATTTAAGTTGTACCTATATACAGATACTAAAGTAGACATTATATTGTAAAAGGACATTAAAAATAGTGACAACATTAAAATTTACAGAATTAAATCTGTCCAGAGAAATAGTTAAAGCTGTTGAAGATTTGGGTTTTGAAAAAGCCACTCCTATACAAAGTCTTGCAATACCAAAAATGATGACCGGCAAAGATATTATAGGCCAATCTCAAACAGGGACGGGTAAGACTGCTGCGTTTGGTATTCCTATTTTAGAAAAAATTAACATAGAAAATAAAATCGTACAAACAATTATTTTATGTCCAACCAGAGAACTTGCAATACAGGTTGCGGAAGAATTGAAATTTTTCTCAAAATATAAAAAAGGTATCAGTATAGTTCCCGTTTATGGTGGACAACCTATTCAAAGACAAATTATCGCTTTGGCCAAAAATGCTCAAATTGTGATAGGCACTCCAGGTAGAGTTATAGACCACTTGAAACATAAAACATTAAGTATTGCATCAGCTTCTACTATAGTTTTAGATGAAGCCGACGAAATGCTTGATATGGGTTTTAGGGACGATATAGAGTTAATACTTAAAAGTATGCCAGAAAAGAGACAAACTGTTTTCTTTTCTGCAACGATGCCAAAAGAATTTTTGTTTCTTACAAAAAAATATCAACGAAATCCTGAAATAATTAAAGTTGTAAGCGAAAAATTGACTGTCCCATTGATTGAACAGTATTATTTTGATTTAAGAGAATATCAAAAATTAGAAGCATTAACAAGATGTTTAGACATGTATGATCCTAAATTATCTATAGTTTTTTGCAATACAAAAAAAAGAGTTGATGAAGTTACATCCTCTTTACAAGCAAGAGGCTATACCGCAGACTCTTTGCATGGCGACATGAATCAAACACAAAGAGACAGAGTAATGACGAAGTTTAGAAGTTGTTCAATAGAAATACTTATAGCTACAGATGTCGCTGCGAGAGGTATAGATGTAGATAACATAGATATGGTTTTTAATTACGATATTCCCAAAGACGATGAAGATTATGTACATAGAATAGGAAGAACCGGTAGAGCTGGAAAAACAGGGAAAGCATATAGTTTTGTTTCAGGAAAAGATATTTATAAATTAAAGGATATTCAAAAATATACAAAAGCAAATATAACAAGAGAATGCGTTCCTTCTCTTGTTGATGTAGAAAATACAAAAGCAATCATCATAATTAATAAAGTAAAAAAAGTTTTAAAAGAGAAAAACTTAGAAAAATATTTAAGACTAGTAGAACCCTTGATTTCAGACGAAATTACATCTTTAGATGTAGCAGCAGCTTTATTAAAAATGATGTTTGCGTCTGAAAGGAAAGAACAAAAGCAAAAAGTTGATATCTTTGCAAATATGTACAACAATAAATCTGTTATTAAAATAAAAAATCAGAATATGGTAAGATTATTCATAAACATCGGAAAAAGAGATAGCGTTAAAGCTGGAGATTTTGTAGAAGCTATAGTAAGTGAAACTGGAATAAGCGGAAATTCCATAAGCAACATTAAAATACTAGATACATTTTCATTTATTGAAGTTCCAAAAGAACACGTTAATACAATAATAACCGCTTTACATTCAAGTAATATTAAAGGGAAAAAAGTATCTGTTCAAATTGCTAAAAAAACAAGTTATCTTTCAAATAAAAAAGTAAAACATTTTAAATTTAGACAGTCTTTAATATCGAAGAAATAAGGATTAAATTTATGCCACTATTTGAATTTATATGTAAAAAATGCAATGAAAAATTTGAAGTTATTGTTTCAAACAATGAAAAACTAAAGTGTCCAAAATGTAAAAGCACAAATATGACGAAACAGTTTTCTAAATTTGCAACATTAAAATGTTCAGAAAGCAAATCGTGCCAACCATCACTAAAAGATGAACATAAATGTAATAATAAATGTTGTTGTCAGTAGAATAATTAATTATAATACACAAAAATCAGTCACAAACATAATTAATATCAGATGGAGGGATGGATGATATGCAAAAATTTACCTTACAAACAATAATAGTTTTTTCTTTAGGTTTAATTTGTGGTTTCTGTGTTGAATTTTCTTTCTCATGTTTGCTTGCCTTGTTTATCGCTTTGACATCTGTATTTATTTACACCTTTAGAGATAATCAAGGATTAAAGCGTAACCAAGACATTTATCTTATCTTCATATCTTCTACTCTATATTTGTTATCCCTACTGATTTCAATTTACGGGATTGTAGCACTTATTCCTTTTACACTTTATGAATTTTCTAACAAGAGAACTCTTAAAGCAATAGGTTTACGATTACTTCCTGTATATATTATTACACTAATTATAGTATTTAAAACGGTTTAACAACAACATTAAATTATGAACTACTCAAAAGAAGATTCTATTGCTGCACTAGCAACTGCTGCCGGGAAGTCTGCAATTGCAGTTATACGTTTATCTGGCAAAAATGCATTTCAAATAATAAATAAAATATTTAAAACAAATTCTAAATCCAGTCAACAAATTAAATATGGGTATATCGTTGATGGGACAGAAAAAAAAGATGAAGTCATTTGTAGTTTTTTCAAAAAGCCTCATACGTATACTGGCGAAAATTTAGTTGAAATTTCTGTACATGGAAATCCTATAATAATAAATGAAGTTTTAAATCTTTTATATAAAAACGGAGCTAGATCAGCACAACCTGGAGAGTTCACTTACAGAGCATTTTTGAATGGTAAAAAAGATCTTGCAGAAGCAGAAGCAGTTTGCGACCTAATAACAAGCAAGACAAATGCTTCTATAAAAGCAGCTTTAAACAATATTGAGGGTTTATTTTCTTCAAAAGTTAAAACTATAAAGAATAATCTCACAAATCTTATTGCATTTATGGAAGCAAATTTAGATCATCCTGATATCGTGTTTTTGTCATGTGAAGAAAAACTTTTAAGATTGGACTCTTATATTAAAGACATTCAAAATCTTCTAAAAACCTATAAAACCAGTAAAATCTTACAAAATGGAATTAAAGTAGTTATTATTGGAAAACCAAACGTAGGCAAATCCTCGTTGCTTAATACCATCATAGGCAAAAACAAAGCAATTGTTACAAATATTGCTGGTACCACTACTGACGTTATAGAAGAAACTATAAATTACAAAGGAATACCTCTTACTATTATTGATACGGCAGGTATCAGGGGACATAATAAAAACTTGATAGAACTACTAGGACAGAAAAAAACTAAAGAAACTATTAAAACCGCAGATATACTCTTATGGATGTTTGACGGATCAATAAATTTAGATCAAAATGATTTAAAAATAGCAACTTTTTTAAAAGCTTCCAAATTAACTGTTCGAATTATAGCTGTATTAAATAAGACTGACTTACCTCTAAAATTATCTATTGATTCTGCTTTGGATATTAATCAATTAACTTCCACTATTATAAAAATTTCAACAAAAAATGAGACTGGTATTTTTAATTTATTAAATGAAATTACCAAAGTCGCTGGTTTCTCAGACTTTGTAAATGATCGTTTTATGATAAATTCACGACACTCTATATTATTGCAAAACGCTTTAAATTCTTTGATAAAAACAAGAGAAATTCTAGATACAAAAGATGCGGACGAAATCGCACATTTTGAAATTGTAAATGCACAAACTGCACTAAATGAAATTTTAGGAATAAATACTAATCAAGATATTTTAGATACAATATTTTCAACATTTTGCATAGGCAAATAAATTAAATTTATCTATAAGTTTTATTCTATAAACTTATTTTTAAATTTTACATAAAAATAATAATTACATTATTTATTTTAATACTATTCTTTAGAGAATGAAATAAGTATTTTTTGTTCATATTTTTTTAATATTATATTATTATAGAAAACTCCATCAAAAAGAAAATGGACAAATGAAACAACTAATAAATTAAAACAGTATTTTTTTATATGCATGAAAAGTAATAGTAGATTTAATGCCATATCATTTTATTTCTTGATTTTAAAGTTTTTTTTAAAAAAGCAAAAAATAAAACAATATAATAAAATGAATTTTTAATTTAAAAATTCAACTGTCCAAATAGTTAACAAAATATATCTCTGCAAAAAATACTTTAAAGTATAGATGATCTAATATTATATATCTATAAATTCATAAAATTATTAAAAAATTTAATTGAACGTTACAGGGGTTCTTCTTACAATATTTGATTCAAGAACAAATCTTGCAGAACAAGTAACTGAAGAAGCAGAACTTTTTTTAACAATAAAGTTTACAAAACAAAAATACCTAAAACTATAAAACTTTCCAAAGCACCAAGCTTTAGTAAACCGATATTAATGTACGATCCATTAGGTAAAGAGGTACGCAAACTTACATGAATTTAGCTAAAGAATTTTCTTTCAAAACAAAAAAAATAATCAATTAATATATACATAGTTTAAACTAATTAAACTTTAAAGAATTACAAAGCGTTTTTGTATATTAACTTATAGTATTATAATAAATACAAAACACCCAATTTTTAATAATTACTCGATCAAAAAGCACATATGTACATTTAGTTAAATAAACAAATACTTGTTTATTTAACGTAAAAATAAAAAGTTAATGGAGAAAACATTATGTAAAAAAGTTTTAGGCAGAGGATTAAAATCATTAATACAAGATTAAAAACAAATAAAAATTCTAATGATAAACTAATATTGTAACCATTAAACAAAATTAAACCTAATAAATTTCAGTCTAGAAGTAAATTTAATGATGAAAAATACAAAACTTGCTAACTCAATAAAAAATACGACCCTGCACTACCATTTTAGTAACAGCTTCTATATCTCCCCAGAGAGAGTATGAGATCATATCATAGCAGACGAAAGAAGAGATACAGAGTTTCTAAAACTCACAAGAAGGGAAAAACATAAAAGTCACAATAAAGCAATCTTTAACGATAAACAACGATTTAATTTAGCGTTAATCGCGAAAAAATTTCAAAGAGAAATTTAGATCCTATAGAAAAAGCAAAAGCATTTAAAAGACTTATAGAAGATTTTGGACACCCCATGAAGAAACACCAGAAATTGTTGAAAAAGATAGAACTGTAATATCAAACACAATAAGACTCTTATCTTTATCAACAGATTAACACAAGGAGAAATTATAGTAGACACCTAAGAATTCTTACAGAAATAGAAGACGAAAAAGAAATCAGAACTATTCTAAAACAGATTTAAATAAAAAACTTTCTATTAAAAGCATAGAAAAGATTGTCTCTAACTTAAAAACCAAGAAGTAGAATTAACTTTCTTAAAAGAAGAAATCCAAAGAAAATCCAGTGTAAAAGTTAATATCATAGGGGCACAGCAAAAAAGAGGGGATAAAAAACAATTACCATTCTTTAGAAGATTTAGAAAAGATAGTAAACAAACAAAATTTAGCAATAATATTGATGACACATTATTACAAAAACTTTAACGAAAATTAACCTAATTAAAACATTTTAAAAACTAATTCTCGAGTTAATTTTTAATAGGAACTAAAAGTTCTTGATAACTTGCCATCGGCCAATACTCATCTGCAACTAAATCTTCTGCAATATCAATTTTTTTTCTTAATTTATCTAGAATTGCTACGCCTTCAGTAGCAAATTTATCAGCAATATTTGAAATATTATTATATTCTATTGTGGTAAATACTTCTAAATCATCGCAATATCTTTTTATTTCCTCATAAAGCTTCATTAAAAACTCTAATTCTTTCAATAATTCTTTTGACTTTATATTAAGCCCATTTAAATTTTTGTATATCTTTGTTAATGAATCTACTTGTTTAAGTATCGCTGGTAACAACAAAGTTTTTACAATCTTTATTGCATATTTATATTCTATTTCCTTGGTTTTCACATAGTTTTCAAGCTTTATTTCAACCTTGGATCTTAATTCTCTTTCAGTTAATATATGATAACGTGAAAAAATCTCTATTACATCCTTTTTAAGGAAAAACTTTAAAGCCTCTGGTGTATTTTTTACATTTGACAAACCTCTTCTTTCTGCTTCAACATACCATTCTTGTGAATAACCATTTTTTTCAAATCTTACGTCTTTTGTTTCTTTAATTATTTCTTTTACAACTTCTAAAGCCTTCTCTTTCACGTCGCTATTACTCTTCTTTTTATAAATTCTTTTATATATTTCATCAAATCCATAAGCGGCAATAATGTTTAACACAGTTCCAGCTTCAGCAGGATTTGCTGCAGAACCTAATGATCTAAATTCAAATTTATTACCTGTAAATGCAATCGGCGACGTTCTATTTCTATCAGAATAATCTTTATTCACTTTTGGAAGATTCTGTACGCCTAATGTTATCTCATTTACTTTTTTTTCATTGATTACACTTGCTTTTTCTATTGAATCTAAAAGTTCACTCACATATTCACCTAAATAAATTGACATTATTGCTGGTGGAGCCTCATTAGCACCAAGTCTGTGATCATTCCCTGCATCCGAAATACTTGCTCTTAAGACCCCGCCAAGTTTATTTACGCCGAACAATACAGCACTTATAGCCAAAAGAAAAGACACATTTTTAAGAGGAGATTTCGAAGGTTCAAAATAATTAATTCCAGTATTATCGCCTATAGACCAGTTAAAATGCTTACCCGAACCGTTAACCCCAGCAAAGGGTTTTTCGTGCAATAAAGCAACCATATTATGCTTATTTGAGACTCTTTTTAAAATTTCCATTATTTGTAAATTATTATCTATAGCTAAATTCATTTCTTGTTGAAGAGGCGCTAATTCAAACTGATTTGGAGCTACCTCATTGTGCCTCGTTTTTATTGGAATACCTTTGCGATAAAGTTCATGATCTACATCTTCCATAAATTCCAAAACGTTTTTTTGGATATTCCCAAAATAGTGATCTTCCATTTGCTGACCTTTTGCAGGTTTACTACCAAATAAAGTACGCCCTGTAACAATTATATCAGATCTTGATTTTATAAGTTCTTCCGAAATAAGAAAATACTCTTGCTCAATACCCGCGAATATTTTTATCTGTTTAGCATTTTTATTGCCGAGTAGTTTTTGAAGATTTATTGCTTTTTCATTTAAAATCGCAATAGATCTAAGTAGAGGAGTTTTTATATCTAAAACCTCACCAGTCCAAGAGAGAAAAACAGAAGGTATTACCAATGTTTTTGTTTTTCCTGCTTCAAGAAGAAACACTGGAGAGGTTGGATCCCACGCTGTATAGCCTCTAGCTTCAAAAGTTGATCTTATGCCGCCCGATGGAAAAGATGATGCATCAGGTTCAGATTGAACAAGTTGCAAAGCTGAAAATCTTTCTATTATTTCTCCTCTTTCTCCATAATCTATAAAAGAATCATGTTTCTGAGCAGTACCACCTCTTTGAGGTTGAAACCAATGCGTAAAATGCGTAGCACCTTTTTCAAGTGCCCATTCCTTCATCGCATGAGCAACTTCCCCAGCTATCGATTGATCCAAGGGCTCTAAATTATCAATAGCAGCAACAAGCTTCTTGAAAATATTTTTACTCAATTTTCGTTCCATTACTTTTTTTGTGAAAACTAATTCACCATAATAATTGTGAATTGATTGCATCTTGTCTCCTTTTTATGCAAAATCACATAACAAATGGAATAACAAACTTCACTCTGTATACGCTCCATTGATTTAATCATTTTATTTTATAACATGTCAACTATAAAATACTAATAAATTTACTTTTTATATCTAATTTTTTTAATTCATTGCTTTTTCTTAACTAAAAAAACTACCTTATGTATAAAATACAAATTTACATTTTAATTTAAACGTAAAATATAAACTAAAATTGTGATCCCACAAAACACATAACGCCCCATAGGCATTATCCATTTACTAACTGATTTTGGACATCCATTTTGTATTTCCTCAATAACAAGATGTTTTGGAATAATCCAAAAAACAAATATTCCACTACCTAATGCACACAACGGAATTAAATGCAAAGAAAGTAAATCTATTACACCTTTAAGATTGCCTATTACAAACCACTTGCAAAGTAAAACTGTTAATATAGCAACAATTGTTACAGATATCCATCGCGATATCTTAAATTTATTCTGTAATACTTCAATTACAACTTCAAGCATGCCAATAAGCGAAGTTAATGCTGCAAAAAATACTGCCGTAAAAAAAATAAACATTAAAATTTGCCCTAAAGGAATACCTTTAAAAATTTCTGGCATTGTTATAAACAATAAAGATGGACCACTATGAAGATCTTTTCCAAAAGCAAATACAGCCGGAATAATTAGCAAAGCCGAAATTAAAGAAGCTACTGTGTCTAAAATAACAATATATTTTGCAGAAGAAACTATATCCTGAGATTTCTTAGCATAAGCTCCATAAACAACCATTGTAGAACCTCTCAACGACAAAGAGTAAAAAACCTGTCCTAAAGCTGCCATCCAAGTTTTAGCATCAAATAAATATTCCCATCTTGGCGTAAAAAGGTACTTATATCCTTCTGCTGCACTAGGAAGAAATGCAACTCTTATCGCTAAAACTAAAAGAAGAATTATAACCATAGGAATCATAAATTTGCAACATCTTTCTATACCCTTTTCAATACCATTTACCACAGCAATACCTACTACAACAATGCTTATTACAATCCAGAAAATTACTTGTGTCGTATTTATAATGCCAAAATATTGCACACTGTCTGCAGCGCGAAAAGCTGAACCTGTGCAGGAACCTATCATAAAACGCATAACCCAAGATACCACAAGTATATAACCAACCGCTTGAATTAATGCTATAAAATTACATAACCATCCAAAAGAAGCACCCACATACTTATTTTTACCACCTAATTCTGCGGCTTTTTGAAAAGCACTTACAGGTCCTGCTCCTGTTATTCTACCAACAGTAACCTCTCCAATTACTGCAACAATACCTAAAACCATAAGACAAATGATATAAGGTATTAAAAATGCCGAGCCTCCAAATTCTCCTAATCTATATGGAAAAAGCCAAATATTTCCTAAACCTATAGCCGACCCGGCGGACGCAAAAATTAATCCCCATTTTGATGAAAAAGAATCTTTAATTAAATTCATTTTTATGTCTCCCAAACATCTTCATAAATTTTTTCGTTCTAATTTTTGACAAAAAAACAAAGATGCTGAAGATAATTTTTCAACATCTTTACTGCTTTAATAAACAGTCAATATTACAGTTCTTCTTCGCACAAATTTTAAACAAAATACATCAAACCACTGAACCATAATAATAACTAAAGATTATACATCTATCAAATTATTCGTCTTTTAGTTTTTGTAATAACACAACTGTAATAGATTATAATAAAAAAATAGAGAAAAATCAAAATTCTAAAAAACTGTTGTAACACTGAAAATTAAATTATGCATATCCTGATAAATATTTAACTTAACTTATATAACGCAAAATTATTAAAAGCATTTTAAAGATACACAAATAATCTATCAATAAATACTGGAATTAAATTGTAAATAAATTAAAATACAGAGAAGATATAAATAAATAAATGATATTTAAGATATAATGCAAAAATAAAAAGTAAAAAATTAAAAAGTAGCAAAAGTATATTGTGATAAGTTAAATATAGCAAATACTTGTTATATTGGCTGTGAGAAAATCAAATAGTATCAAATAGAGATGAATACAAAGAATTCACAGGCAATGTTCAACTACTAAAAGAACTAAAGCAAAAACTGAAAAAGTCTCAGTATAAAAATAAAACCTGACCAAAAATAATAGTATTAAAATTAAATGAAAAAAGTAAAAAAACAAAAAGCTTTCGCGCAAAATTAACTATTTTATCACCAACAAAAACTGAAAAATTCTAAAAAAGAATTATAATACAAATAGTCAGAAATTTAAATTTATTAAAGTCTCAACAATAATTGCAATCATAAACAGCAGCGAATCTACTAAAAAATCTCAGATCATTAAACAGATTAAAAATATGAAATAACTAAAAACAATTTATTATTGCTAATAGAACTAACAATAGCAGTCAATCTATTATAAAAATAGAGCCTGTCTGTGAAATAACATTATTTTATTAGAAAAACATAATCTAATAAACTAGATACAGTATAACATTTGAGACGAACATTAACTTTATAATTTAAAAAAATCATAATTGAAATTAAATACATACATATAAGATCATCTATTGAAAGTAAAACTATGGAAATAATAGAATGTAATAAAGAGACATGTCAATGTTATAAGTATTAAAAAAATAGTAAAACTTCTTACACAAATAGAAATAATACTATTCGAAAAAACATTAAAAAAATAAAACTATCCCAAAAAACCGCCAGTTGACAAAATAGAATCAAAAACATTAATATTTGGAACACTATTCAAAATATTCATCTATACATTATTTACAACGTTTACAATTATTTTAATCTGTAAAAAAATTTTCCCCATTTTTCTACATTTTTACATCATAAATAATTATATTGATCTTTTGACTATCATTTAATTTATAGATTATATTTAACCAACTTGTTATATAGTTAGTATTCATGTATTGTTTACGCTAAACAAATAAAATCAAAAACCTTGCATTGATTTACATCTAGCCCTATTTCTCCTTACACTATCCATTTTTATGATTTTATCTTTCCTAATCATGTAATCCAAACCCTAACCTTTTTACAAGCAGACTATGTTCTTGTACTTGCATCTTTATTTCAATTTTTTCTAATATTTCACAATCGCTACTATACTTATAACACCAATATTATAATCCACTATTTCATAAATTTTCTTTATTTCACTTTATTACCTCTTCCTATATTTATAACTCTTACATATAATTTGATCAATTTTCTATTTCTATTTTTTTTGATTATTCATCGCAATTATCAGTTTTTTTACAACTATATTTAACAAAATTTAAAAAAGTTCCCTTAACTTATTATTATCTACACACAATCATACAAACATGCTATAATAAGTAGTTAGTTATAGCAAATTATTGGAGGATAAAAATGACATTGTTTCTTCAAGCATTCTGTGTTGCATTTGGATTTGGATTTTTAATTTTCACGCATGAATTAGGTCATTTTATTGCGGCTAAAATATGTAAAGTTAAAATATTAACATTTGCTTTCGGCTTTGGTCCAAGCTTACTAAAATGCTCTTATAAAGGGACAAAATATAGTATAAATCTTTTACCATTTGGAGGCTTTGTCGCTATGGCAGGCGAAAACCATGAAAATGCTACAGGTTTAAAAGGAGAATACTTATCACTTGAATGGTATAAAAAAGTTTTGATTTCTTTCGCTGGACCATTTTCAAATTATATTTTAGCGATTTTGCTTTTTACTCTAATTTTTAGCATATGGGGAGTTGTAACGCCAGCAATAGAACCTATTATTGGAGAGATTGTCGCAAATTATCCTGCTGCTATTTCTGGTCTTAAACATGGAGACAAAATAAAATCAATAGATTCCGTTGAGATAAATACATGGGACGACTTAAACAATAATTTAAAAAATAAAATAAATAAAACAACTTCTTTTGTAATAGAAAGAGACAATTATTCATTTAATTTAAATATGGTTGTAGCAAAAAATCCAATAACAGATATGGGAACAATAGGAATAAATCCTTTAAAAACCAAACCAAAAATTCATAAAGCTATTTATTTTGCAATTAAAACATCAATATTTCAAACAGTATCATCAGTTAAATATCTTGTGAATAAAATTAGAACTTTAGAAAAACCAGAAATATCAGGTCCTCTCGGCATTATACAAATTATGGGAAATGCTACAAAGGCAGGAGCACAAAATTATTTAAAACTTATAGCAGTTATATCAATAGCTTTAGGATTGTTTAATCTTTTCCCTATTCCTATGGTTGACGGCGGTATGATAATATTATTTCTTATCGAAGGATTAATTAAAAAACGTATAAGTATAAAGACTATCCAAGTCTATAATATTACAGGACTTATTTTTATTATATGTATTTTTTTTCTAGTTACACTCAATGATTTAGTAAAGTTAGGTATAATTAACAAAATTAAATTTTTTTTCAACTTATAAAAAAACTAAAGAATTTTTAAATTGTTATTTAGCTAATATTTTAATTTGAATATCTCAACACAAATATAAGAAATATATGTTACAACTTTAACAATATTCAACAACAAATAAAATCACACAATATCAACTATTGAAGAAATAAACTTCTGAATTTCAAAAGAAAGAAAAAAAACAGATAAAAGATTCTTTTTTTGATAAATTCAATCACAAAAATTTATATTAATCACAATTTTTGCTCTTTTGATTTACTAGTGTGGCAATGCTCGCTTTCTTCTTTTACAACGCTAGCAATCGCAACAACTTTGTTGCCACTGTCAAGACGCACAAGTCTCACCCCTTGAGTATTTCTGCCTATAATAGAAATACCATTTACCTTTAATCTTATTGTTACTCCATTTTGAGTCATTATCATTACTTCTTCACCATCATTTGCCTTCTTAATACCAACAACATTGCCATTTCTTTCTGTTGCTTGCATATTAATAACACCACGTCCTGCTCTTTTTTGTAAGCGATATTTTCCTACTTCTGTTCTTTTTCCATAACCGTTTTCCGACACTGAAAGAAAAACATCATTCGGAGAAAAAACTTCCATACCTATAACTTCATCATCACTTTCAAGAAAAATTCCCCTTACACCTATACCACTGCGACCTATAGAACGCACATCAGTTTCTTTAAATCTTATAGCAATACCCTTTTTTGTGGCAATTACTACTTCAGGATTTTTACTTATTACCTTTACTTCGGTTAAAATGTCACCGTCTTCCAACTTAATAGCTATTATACCTCCTTTTCTGGGATTATTAAATTTTTCAAGTGCAATTTTCTTGATAGTGCCTTTTCTCGTACACATAAGCAAATATTCATTTTTAATATCTTTAAGTGTAAATGATCTTATTGGAATTGCTGCTGTAATTTTTTCTTCTATACCTTGCAATTGCAATAAATTGACTATGGCTTTCCCTTTCGACGTTCTAGAACCTTCAGGAATTTCATACGCTCTTATCCAATACAATCTTCCGCGAGTAGTAAAAAACAACATATATGAATGAGAACTTGTAATAAATAAATTTTCAACAAAATCTTCTTCCTTTGTATTCATTGCAGTAATTCCACGTCCACCTCTACGTTGCGCTTTATAAGTATCTAAAGAAACACGTTTAATGTAACCCGCATGTGACATTGTAATTGCAACTTCCTCTTCTTGTATCAAATCTTCAATATTAAAATCAGCTTCGGCTGTTTGAATATACGTTCTTCTCTTATCACCATATTTTTCCTTTATTTCTATAATTTCATCTTTAATTATCGCTAAAATTTTTCTCGGATCTTCTAATACAGAACTAAGCTTTTCTATAAGTTTTATTAATTCCGAATACTCATTGTCTATTTCCTTTCTTTTGAGTCCTGTTAATTGACGAATCTTCATATCTAAAATAGCTTCTGCCTGCACTTTTATTAAACTAAATTTAGACATTAAATTTAAACGAGCTACATTATCATCAGAAGATTCCTTTATAATCTTAATAATGGCGTCAATGTTATCTATGGCTATTTTTAATCCTTCTAAAATATGTGCACGAAATTCTGCTTTTTGCAAGTCAAACCTAGTTCTTCTTGTAACGATGGTTTTTCTGTGTTCAATATGATGCATTAAAATTTCTTTTATGCTCATTACCTTCGGCTTATTATTTACAAGAGCAAGCATTATAACAGCAAAAGAAGATTGCATTTGTGTATGTTTATACAACTGATTTAAAACAATTTGTGCATTTACATCTTTTTTAATCTCGATAACTATTCTTATACCATTGCGATCAGATTCATCACGTAAATCAGAAATACCATCAATTCTTTTGTTTTTCACAAGATCAGCAATAGAAGTTATAAGATTTGCTTTATTTACTTGATATGGAATTTCATTAACTATAATCGCTTCTCTACCACCTTTTACTTCTTCTATTTTAACTTTAGCTCTAATCTTTACAGAACCTCTACCTTTTTCCATGTAATCTTTAATGCCACTTTTACCTAAAATTATTGCACCTGTAGGAAAATCTGGACCTTTAATAAACTTTACGAGATCATATATAAACAATTCGGGATTATCTATCAGTGCTATCAACGCATTACAAGTTTCACTAAGATTATGCGTAGGAATATTTGTAGCCATTCCTACTGCTATGCCAGATGATCCATTAATTAAAAGACTTGGAAGTTTTGTAGGTAACACTGAAGGCTCTTTTAAAGAACCATCATAATTCGGTATAAAATCAACCGTATTTTTATCTAAATCCACAAGCATTTCATCAGTAATTGTATTCATTCTTACTTCAGTATAACGCATAGCTGCAGCAAAATCGCCATCTATACTTCCAAAGTTACCTTGTCCATCAATCATGGGATATCTTAAAGAAAAATCCTGTACCATTCTTACCATTGCACTGTAAACAGCAGAATCACCATGAGGATGATATTTTCCAAGTACATCTCCAACTATTCTAGCAGATTTCTTATATGCAGTATTATATCTTAAATTCATTTCTTTCATTGCATAAAGTATTCTTCTGTGTACAGGTTTTAACCCATCGCGAACATCCGGCAAAGCTCTTCCAACAATCACACTCATAGCATAATCAATATAAGAAGTCTTCATTTCGTCTTCAATATTTCGCGCAATAACAATTGGAGAAATGCTCCCTGAATTCAACGACCTTTCATGTTTATCACTCTCTTTATCTTTTATCATTTCTGCTAATGCCTCTTATTATTTAAGTTATTTATTAAACATATACTTCTCACATTCTAACTTACCAATCTTTAGACTTATATCAAACTCTCGTTTCTATACAATTATTCATAATCTTTACGAATAAACTCCAAGACAAACATCATTAAATCATTTTTATCTTTATACTTATATATTGCAATGTAACTTCGTTATCGCGAAAAAAAAATTTAAAGACTATTCCATTTTTACTTTACCAGCAACATTTGCTAAACACACACCTAATTCCAATATATTTATTTTCATTCCAAATAACTTAACAATATAAATATAAATTAAACTTTATAACTTTTTGGATAAAGTCTACATACCATCATGCATCATTTTTTTATCAATAGTTTTCGGCAGTTTCACCAACTACCTTAACAATAACCTTCACGATAATATCAAGAACACACTCTCAACTTTAGGTTTAACAATTTTATAAGTATCAATTAACAAAACCCACACAAAAAATAACATTTTTTTAATCGCCTATCATTCTTTCATAAAGTTTCCATTTACATTAATTTATATACCTACACTTTTAGTCCATTCCCAAACTTAAAATATCACATTTATAAAACAATAATCATTCTTCACTTTACTATTATAGTATAAAAAATATGATTAACTTGCAATCTTTACAACCTTTAATATTGTATTCTTATTTTTTTTCAAACTTCATAATTCTTTTATAGAGAAATGTTGAAATTAATAAAAAAAGTAAATATATACAGCTTAGAAGTATTTATCTTATTATAGATTCACATCATTTTTTGTGAACAAAAATGTTAAGAAATAATACTCTACTAAATATAGAAACCTTATCCTAATTTATCATTATATCAACAAGTCTTAAAATCAGTTATTGTATTTTTATTGCACTACAAATGCGTTTGTGAACTTTGAATATATATTTAAAACAAAACGAATTGATTGAATACTTTAATATTATATAAAAACAAAAAAGACAAGTCGAAGAAAATAATGGATAAGACAATACTACCAAATCAGCTAAAGTATTAAAAAATGAAAAAAATACAAAATTAAATAAAATACACAGCAACAACTTACTTCTTTAAAATACAAAAAAAACAAAAGAAGTATAAATATTTAATAAAACCTTTTTAACGACAATAATACGCATTATGCTTTTATTTTTTTAACTATATGCTTCATTAATACCATTTTTTAATATACTTTTAATATACTAATTATAAAATCTAATATAATACTTATCTATTGTTTCCCTTTCTACTAATAAAATTCTTTTCGAATTTTTTAACATTATTTTCATCATTTTTATTCCATTTATATATTTTCTAATGTTTTACATCAAAGTGAAATTTTCTAGTTTTATTACTATGCTACAAATCCAGTAAATACAAAGACTTTAAATTCGTTCCGCTTCAATTTTTAAAACTTATATATAGTTTTTGCCTACTAATTTACTCAATATTACAGTTTCTGTTTTTCTATTATAAATTTCAAAATCGCTAAAAAATATTTATAGGATAATGCAATTTTATGACAACAACGAAACTTTTTTCAGCGTTTTATAAAATTCTTTTTTCACTTTTTTTACATTCTTTTCAGATTGGTATATAATAATTTTGAGAAAATTTAATTTAACTTAGTTAATTTTTTTTTAGATACACACATTACTTAAATTACTATAATACATGTTTCTATTTACTTCTAAATATTCATTCAGTCATTTAGTAAAATATATGGTAGATCTTTAAAATATTTTTTTAAAATAAAAAGATAAATATTAGAGCTCTTTACGTTTAGCAATTACCACTAACACAAATAGATAAACTACACTAAATTGTACATACATTACAGTTAATTGAACTAAATTTTACTCGTTATTTAATATTACCTTCCAATTTGAATAAAAATTATAATACATCCTCAGAAACAGGTGAAATATAACTCACTTTTTCCTACTTAACAATCATAGTGACCTATAAAATTTTGATTTTTTAAATTTTCTCTACTTTATTTATTCCTATAATATACACTCTAAAAATTTTCCAAAGTTCTTTATAGATAATTCATCTAGGGTAAATGATTACATTTTTCTATCTTAAAGTATATTTTTATACATTATATTTTACATTTAGTGCGCTATAAATTATAATATTTTACAACCAAGCACTTTATATTATATTACTATAACTACAGACAAGTTATTTTATTAATAATTCTTACTTTCCAACTATTCAAATATCTAAATTTCTCACGTCTAAAGCATGCATTTGAATAAAAGCTCTTCTCGGTTCTACTTGATCGCCCATCAATGTCGTAAATATTCTGTCCGCTTTAATAGCATCTTCAAGTTTTACTTGCAATAATTTTCTGTTTTTTATATCCATTGTAGTTTCCCAAAGTTGTTCTGGATTCATTTCTCCAAGACCTTTATACCTTTGGATTGTAGCACCTTTATGGCCAAGTTCTTTTACTGTTTTTATTAGCTCCATAGTTGAGTGCAATTCATAAACATCACCATGTTCTTTCTTCTGTGTATCTTGAAGTCTGTACACAGGTTTCGAATGCAACTGCTCATAATGTTCTACTTGCAACCCTTCTTTTTCAAGTTGCCCTACAAATTCATTCATACGGGGAAGTTCCTCTAAATCTCTATACTCAAGTTCAATTTCTTCAAGTTGTAAATCTTCGATAGTACCAGAAAATTCACTTTTAAAAGTAAAAAGTTCTCTACGTTTCGCAATTAAACATTCTTCAAATTTTTTCCATTCATCATCTGAGTAAATATATTGAATTTTACCATTTTTTACCACTCTATAAAGAGGAAATCTTTTCTCTACTTTAAATTTAAGATACTCTTCCCACGTTACGCCTTTTTTCTTAAGCTTTCTCAAGAGCAAGTCAATTTCACTTATATTTGCGATTATTTTTTTTAGATTTTTTTCGTCTATTTCTTTTATTTTTTTTCCATCTTGCATAAATGACATAGACAGTCCATCAAGTGCATTATCAAATAAAAATTCTTCTAATTCTTCTTCTGAATCCAAATAAATTTCTTTTTTATTTTTTTTAACTTTATACAAAGGTGGCTGTGCTATATAAACATATCCTTTTTCTAAAAGCTTCGGCATCTGTCTATAAAAAAACGTAAGCAATAACGTCCTTATATGAGCACCATCAACATCAGCATCTGTCATAATAATAATTTTGTGATAACGTACTTTTTCTATATTAAAATCTTGTTCCTCTTTACCTATACCTGCACCTATAGCCGTAATTAAAGTTCTTATTTCATCATTTGCTAATATTTTTGTAAGACGAGATTTTTCAACATTTAAAATCTTACCTTTTAAAGGAAGTATTGCTTGAAAAAATCTATTTCTTCCCTGTTTCGCAGAACCTCCTGCAGAATCACCTTCAACTATAAATAATTCAGTTTTTTGCGGGTCTTTTTCAGAACAATCTGCAAGTTTACCCGGAAGAGATGCAGAATCCAAAGTACTTTTTCTTCTTGTAAGTTCTCTAGCTTTTCTTGCTGCTTCTCTGGCTTCAGCAGCATTAATGGCTTTATCTAAAATTGAACTTGCAATACCAGGATTTTCTTCAAAAAAAATAGTAAGAACATCACCAACTACAGACTGCGTTATACCTTCTATTTCTGAATTGCCAAGTTTTGTTTTAGTCTGTCCTTCAAATTGTGGGTTGGGGACTTTAATTGAGACAACTGCAATTAATCCTTCACGAACATCTTCACCTGAAAGCTTTAAATCTTTGATCTTTGAAATTTCATTTTTCTTTATATATTCATTTACTGATCTGGTTAAAGCTGAACGAAAACCAGATAAATGTGTCCCACCTTCTACAGTATTAATATTATTTACAAAAGTAAAAATTTGCTCGTTATAAGAATCATTATATTGCATTGCAACTTCTATATTTACACTATCCTTCTCTTTTGAAAAATAAATAGGTTCTTTATTAATAACATTTTTACTAGTATTCAGATATTTAACAAAAGTTTTTATACCACCGTCATAATCAAAAACATGTTCTCTATTTTCCCGTTCATCTACAATTCTAATACATGTGCCTGCATTTAAAAAAGCAAGTTCTCTTAATCTATTAGCAAGTATATCAAAAGAATATATTATTTCAGAAAATACTTCAGTATCTGGATGAAATGTAATTTTTGTTCCTCTTTGCTCAGTTTGGCCAATTTTCCTTACAGGACATAACGGCTTTCCTCTAGAATAAGTTTGTCTGTAAATTTCGCCTCCGCGGTAAACTTCAACTTTAAAAAAATCACTTAATGCATTTACACATGATACTCCTACACCATGAAGTCCACCTGATACTTTATATGAATTTTTATCAAATTTACCCCCTGCATGTAATTTTGTAAGTACTATTTCTAAAGCTGATGTTCCTTTATATTTTGGATTTGGATGAGGATCTACAGGAATACCACGACCATCATCTAAAACCGTTACAGAATTATCTATATGAATTGTAACATCTATATTTTTACAGTAACCTACAAGCACTTCATCTATAGAATTATCTACTACTTCATATACTAAATGATGAAGCCCTTGTGATCCAACAGAACCAATGTACATAGCAGGTCTTTTACGAACAGCTTCTAGTCCTTCCAGTATTTGAATATTACTTGCGTCATAAATTTCTTTTTTAAGACTGTTATTTTTGACTTCTTCATTTATCATAGAGCCTCTCCAATTTATTAAGCTTTTAAATTAATGTAATTTTTTTTCACAAGTTATTATTTATTTTCTTATAATACATAAATTATATTTAATAACTATAAGGCTTTGTATATTGTTGATAAGTTGAAAAAAAATCAAAAAAGTATATTTATCAAGAAAAAAAATATTTAAGTTAACATCTATAATCGTTAATAAAATGACAAAGTTATCCATATTAATAACAAACAGAGTTATTATACAAATTTTTCAGGATTTATGCACAAGCTATAAACTTTGAAAGTGGAATTGAAAATTGCATTTAAAAAAGTTTTTTGATATATATAAAATATTTTAGTATTTTTTAAAGTGCAAAATGAAGTTTTTTATATTCAGAACTGTTTTATTTTAGTAATTTTTGGTTATACTTATTTTTAATTAAGTATTATGAGAATTTTGTTTTATGTTTGTAAAATGTATAGAAATTAGTGTAAAATGAAATCTTGTTAATTTTGTTGATTATAGCACTATAGATGTAAAGTAATTAAGAGTTTTTGTTTTCAAATTAAATATAATATAAGTGTGATGGGAACAGAAACAATTAATGAAAGAGTAGAATTTTCAAATCATAAATTTTTTAGAAATGTTTTAATTATTTATTTTCCCAATATTTGTATTAAGCATATCTATTAATGAATAAAGAGTAAGGTTAAAAAAATTTTATAAATAATTATTTTTATTGATTTAACATGTAGAGAGTTAGATGACTGCAAAATTTAGATAATGAATACAATTAGTTTTTTACGTTACGGTTTTGGTAATAGTTTAAAATTTATTTTAAGTTACTAATGTGTAATGTTGTGTTATATTACTCTATTTATCTTTATTGAATCGATTGTATTTTATGTGGAATCGAAATACTAGATAATGAAAAAGAAATGAGTTTTTGTGAAGATAAGAATAATATAGTGTCAGTTTACTCCTCTTGTAACAGTTTTAATTTGATGTTTTATATAATACAAACTGTGTATTTCAAGTTTTGTTCATGAAAAATTTTTATCAGAAAGTAGTCGAAAAAGTAATGAACATATGAATAAAAGTAATAATAAGCATGATAGTTGTAGTGTTAAATGTAACAATTTTGCAGCCTGTTTGAGCATTTACCTCATCACTTCTTCTAAGTGATGATTCTTTTGTTGTACAAGTGAATTTATTGTAAATGGAGAATAAGAAAATATGAATTTATATGAAATAGCAAAAAATGAGAGTATTGCTTAACAAGGAATATAAGATGTGAATGAATGAATGAGGATCACAGCAATAGAAAACTTGATTATATATGGGATTTAGAAATATAGCTTATGAGTTTGCCAATGTAATCAGATATTTACGGTTATCAAGTTAAAATATAAAGGTACGTACGATATAGTACAAAAAAAATATGTAAATGTGGCAGTTAATTTGACAATGCTTGGAATGACAATAAATAAAACTATCTTTTTATTATATTGGTTAAGTATTGGGTTACGAAGGCGTAGTAAGTGATATAACTATTTTTAATTTATGAATATCTTAAAAACGTGCACAGTACAAAAAATCAGACTGTCAATTGATAAACGCAGAAATAAGTTTATGTAGTGTGGCCTAATGTTATCCCAACGATAACTTGTAATAAAAGTACTCTATTCAAAAGAATGTCGAGATGCATAAATCATAAAATTTCAAATGAGATAAGATACAAAATAACAAGTACTAATGGAATTTGGAATGCTTTTTTCTAAAAAATATAGTAGCAGATAATTTCATTTTATATTCTGGCAGTGTTTATCATAATATATCATCTGGTGGTTTAGTGATATTTATAAATATTTTTTTCAAGAGATTTTCCGCCAATAGAAAGAGTCAAGATCAGTTTTTATATAAGTTTTTTCTAATGCGTGGCAGAAAGACGATAGTAGTGGTGAACGTTTATCATTTAGTCAATGGAACTCAAAATGTACTAATGGTGGTATATAAAACACAATAGAAACAAAAATAAATTTTAGATGGTTATATAAATATGGATAGAAAATGAAGCAATAGTTGGTATTTATAAATGGTATCCGTAGTGCATTGCATTGCATATAAGCAAGGAATTATCAATGAAATAATTTAAAGATAAATAGTTATAAAACGATAATTAGATAATGGTTTTAAATATGAAATTAGAAGAGAATAAAGATGTAAAAGTAGATAAATTAATATTGAAGAGTAATATAACAACTGGTGAAACAATAATTATTAAAATTATGAATTTAATAAATAGAATTAATAAATGCAAATAATTTTACTAAATAAGACACGATAGAGTTTAACATAATGAATGAAGTGAATAATAAAATTGACATGGTGTATATAGTTATTTATTTGTGGAAATAAATAAAAGATAAAAGTGTTTGAGTTAATAAAATGGATATGTTTGATTGTATTAAGGAATGTTAAATGTGTATATTATTAGTTGAGAAATGGTAAGAACTGATGTAAATTTTTAGAGAAAAGATTGATGGTTTGAGAAGTTTTAATGAATATGAAGAAAGAATGTAGAAAGGGTAAAGATATATTGAAAGAAAAAAATGTAAAAGAACTGATAGAAGTAAGTTTAATGGTAGTATAAGTGGACTATGATTTTTAGTAAGTAAGGAAAAAAGTAAAATATATGTTGGAATGTGGAATGGTATATATTAATAATAATATAGATGCCAAAATGAACGATTAAAAGTTAAAATGGAATGAAGTGACTATACAAGCAATGGTAGTTATATAAATGACAAGACAAGACATTTATAGATTTAGTTGTGAGAAATTTTTTGTAGAAATAGAGTAAATAGCAAAGAATTAGATAAGTGAAATGTAGTGACAATGAGTTTAGAAATAGTAAAATGTTCATAGTAAGAAAAGAGAAAATAAAAATTAAGTCAAAGATAGAGATTATGTATATGAAGAGTGGATAGATGGAAAACGACAAATGTTTTATGAAATAAATGAAAGTTAAAATGTAACAAATTACTATAATTGGAAAACCGTGATAACGATAAGATATTTAGTAAAGATGAAAGAAGATGAAAAATAGAACTAGTGATGAAAATAAATTATAATAAAAAATTTGATTGAGGAAATGGAAATTATAAGATATGGATGAACTGGAAAAGAAGTGAAGTATTGGTGGCAGATGACAAAAGTATGTGCACATGTTTAAAATAATTATAAAAAAGATATATTTTAGTATGTATAATGAAAATCTTGTAGTAAGAATATGATTTGGCATTTTAAAAATTTATTTGGATTCTAAAAAATAATAAAAAAGAAAAATGCGAAGTTTGGGATTTATATTAAATTTTTTGAAAATTGATGTTTTGGCTTCATCTGTTAAATTTTAAATAAACTTTATTCTTCTATTTTTATCTTTATGTTTTTTATTTTTGCTATTCCAATATATTGATTTAGTTTTTTAATTATTTCTTTTTTGCGAAGCATAAGTTCGTAACTTACTACAGAACTTACGGTCTTAGCAAAGATAACTCCATTTTTGTAACCTGTTATTTCAGCATCATTCATTCCTACTTTATCTTTCCAAACTTTTTGTATTGTAAAAAAATCTTCATCCAGTCCAAAACGTTTTTTTAATAAAGTTATGATATTATGTACATTAGTTCAAACCATTTCTTGTCTTATTTGACTTTGTCGTTTTCGTTTAGGACAGTAATCGTCTTCTACTAGTCCATATATCCCTAATTCGCCATATTTACAAGGAAAGTCTTCTTTTTTGTTTTTGCGAGGGGCTTGTTAATGTTGGTCTAATACGTCTTCTGCTAAAATTGTGTTAAGGACTAGTCCCATTTGACCACAACGTACTTCTATTAATTTCTGTATAGCTCCCAACCGACCTAAAGCATTTATTACATGCACACCCAGCTTAAAAATTTTAGTATCATTGCCAAATGCGATTGTATGATTAAAAATAGTCGTATATAATTGCTTTTGGATATCACTTGACACTAGATTTAATTTATTTTGACGTGCAAGTCTGATAGTTGAGATTGCAAGCTCTGACACATTGCAGGAAGGACTAGACAGCATATCTCGTAACTTAGCAACATCTGGGTCTGGTTCTTGAGCTGGGGCTAGCTCTTTTTTTTGAGCTGACTCTTTTTCCTTACCTTCGCCTTGATCTTCCTCTTCTTTACTCCTCTTTTCTGTCACATCTGTTACATCGTTAAAATCATCAGTTAAAGTATCTAAATTAAAAACCTCTTCTTCAACTAAACCATTATAAAAATCTCTTTGTTCTGTCATCAATTTATCGTATAGACCAAGTCTTTTCACCGCTCTCAACATAGTTCTAAATACCTCTTTTTCATTGTTCTTCCATTCGTCTAGTTCCGCTAATGCATGAAGTCTGCCTTTTAGACAATTGTAAATCTTATAACGCAACTCTTCAGGTATGCTGACAATTGAATGCATTCTATAATAATTAGTAGTCGCACGTATAAGTATTGGATAATTGTTGTCACAAATTGCAGTGCCTATCTCTAGTAAAGCTCTTTCAGAAAGTTGAACCGTATGAATTGGGTACCTTATATTAGCATTAGTATTAGTGACTTTGGTATTTGTTTGCCCACCTTTACACCTTCTTATAACATAAGTTATTAGGATACACGCTGTGAAAACAGCGACAACTATACCAACAATTTTAAAATATGCATACTTGTTACTTTTCTTTTCTGGAGTTGGGGTAGGCTCTGTGGTTCTTGTTGGTGCATGAGTTGGTTCGAGACTTGCCGTTGGCGTGGGTCTGGGCGTTGGAGTAGGAACGTGACTAGGACTGGCTTCTTGATTCCAACAAACAAGATCAACACTCTCTACCTCGTCTAGAGTTACATCTTCACCAGTCAATACTTTGCGAGTGCCTTCCGATATATAGAAAACTTCTGTTATATTATTGCACTTATCTTTAGGAATTACCGACTTGAAAGTATTAATATTTACTATAGTCTTACCTTCACCTGCTCTTACCGGAAGAGTCATATGTTCGATTACTTCTTGCTTTTCATTAATATAACTTATCCGTATTTCTCTACCTACAGGGTCTGTTGTTGCCGTAGGCGCCGGGGTAGGTGTGAGACTTGGCTTTGGCGTAAACATTGGCTTTGGACTTTCATTATCGCAGATAAGCCTAATTCTCTCAATTTCTCCCACTTTCACCGGCTCTTCTTTAAATACTCCAATTTTATCATATTTATCATAATAGAAAGCTTTCGTTATATTGCATTGGTCTTCTGTTACCAACTTTTTGAGAGAAGCAAGACTTATTCCAGTCTTGCCTACAATACCTTTTACCTTAATGCCAAAGTTGTTGCCAAGAGGTTTGTTATCTTTCCCATACCGTCTTACCAGTATAGTTCTTTCTTCGAATTCTATTGTCTCTCTTTGCATAATTGGCTCATTGCTTTTACCACAGCTACACAAAATTAAACTTAACGATACCACCACACTTAACACTCTCTTCATTTCATCTTCCTTTTCATTTTCTTTTTAGACAATAATAAAATCCAACCTGTTGTTGACACAAAACTCTTGTCAACAAAAGTTATTTTCATACATTATATATAATTATTCTTTAAATATCTAATACATTGTGAGATATTACACAATATGTATTTGATATTTTACAATTATAATATAACTTTTTACCATACCGTAATATAATAATTAGATAATTATATGTCAATTATATTATCTTATATCGTATTAGATATTTAATGTTAAGATTTAAAATT
>JAISHK010000004.1 GCA_031262585.1 Endomicrobium sp. | reverse complement strand
TATTCAAATTATATAACGATTGCCTTTATAATATTTATTTTATTTGTAATGGCTTTACCGCAGACCGGAATGACAAAACAAGTTATTGCTTTGCCGATTTGGATATTTATTGCTTACATAGTATATAAAATAGTAAGAAAGTATAATGTATAAAAATATTTCAAATTACAACTTTTTTCTTCGCAGAAAATAATTTTATGAAAATTAATTTAATTGTTAACGATTTTTACTAAATCAACTCTTTCTTTTGAGCTATATAATTATGTATTTATAATATTATAGCTTGAAATATGAAGTAAAATATTATTAAAGTGTTGTAATTATTAGTACTTTAATCATGGTGTATGTTTTGTAATGCGATTATACGATGAAAGTAATACTATAAGATAAAAATTAACCGGATTATTGTGGAAAAGAAGTTTTTTTAACTTCTTCCAATCATCAAAGTTAATCTTGAAAAGAAAATCCCAAACATTGTCATTTAAAAACTCACGATAGGTTGAAATCTATGCAATTGTGAAAATATCTGTGGGATTGTTCAAGCAAATAATTGTGTTGTTGTGATTCAATAATAAACATATCAATTCTTCTACAGTTTTTTACTCATAATAATGGTAAATTTAGAATTGTTATTTGAATAATAAATGATTTGAGTTGTTGTGGAAATGTAAAAGTTGAATCTTATTCTAGTCTCAAGAGCATAGAATATTTTTTTTGAGGTGATTTTGAGTGACACAAATTCATAAATTAAGAATCTTATATCGCGAGCATTATGAAGACAGAATTAAAAAATGAAGAGTAGAAAAACTAAGATAAAAAAATAATGGAACATGAAGATTAGTATAGTCAAACAAGAGTGAGATGAATAAGAATAAATTTCATGAGAAATTACTCTAATAATAAAATGTAAATTTATTCATAATTGTAAAAGAAGAAAAAAATAATAAGGAATCAATCTGTTGAACAGAAGGAAAGATGAAGATAAAAACGGAAAGAAATAATGAATGATGAGAAGCTAGTGGAAATGATGAAAAAAAGATCAAAAAGACGATTAAAATATCTACTGCTATTCTGAGTTTAATAGTATAATTTCTTATAATTTGGATGTCTGCGACAATTTTAACATAAATCTAGTATCTAATATATAATATACGATTAACAATCTATAGTGTAAGTTTTTATGCAAAATGGACGACATAGATGTTTTAGTGACTTAGTTTATCTCATAAAATATTTAATTTTGCACATTGATTTAAAAACGTTAAAATTCTTTATTATACATCACATTATATGAAGTCGTGAAACTGTGTACTTAAAAATGATTACCTCGCTTTTTAATGATGAGTTTTGACTAATATTATTTACTTTGTGTAATAAAAAAAATTAATTGTAATTGTTGTACAACAAACAGTATCGAATATCTAAGGTAATATTACATATTTTTGCAGTGTTGTTATAAACGGTATTGAGATGTTGTTTTAATATTTTTTCATATATTGTTTAAATATGAATAAATGTTATTATGAAAATAAATTAATATTAAAGTTGTAAGGTTGCAATTTTAATATTAATTTTATGATATGTGTTATATATAGTATCAATAGTTGTGACAGCAAGATGTTAGTGATGAAATCAGTGACGACGTCTGTTATGCTTGTGATTATTTTTTGTAATTTTATTTCATTCAATTTTTACAGAATTGAATAAATATTTAATATTTATCAGTTTATTACTTTTTAAGTAATCAATAAGAAATGTAAATTTATTATAAAATTTTGTAATAAATTAATTGTGCAGGAAATCAAATAAACGTTTTAAATTAATAAAAAAGATTTTTTTGATTTCTTTTAATAGTATATAATTAGTTGTTTTATGAAATTTCAGAATTAACAAACTGATTAGCATAATTGTTATTGTTGAAATTTAAAGGTGAGAAAGTATAAAAGGTAAAGAAATAATAATTTGCAAATAGGTAAAATATGAGATTTTATCTTTATTTTGTAGTTCAAAAATGTTTAATTTGTTATAATATTACGTAAATTTATTTGCAGTATAGATTAAAGCTATTAGAATTGTAACATTGAGCACCTAATTTTTAATAGTGATTTGAAAGTTAACTTTAGATACATTTTTATTTAAGAACGTTAAGGACAAAACGGAGTGTAAAGTGAATCTTAATAAAAGATGGATTTTAACATGTTTTGGAACAGCTGTAGGAGCTGGAATTTTATTTTTGCCTATTCAATCAGGACTTAGTGGTATTTGGTCCGTAATATTTTTAACGCTGATTATTTTGCCTACTACATATATTTCTCATAGAGGAATAACAAGAATAGTTGCATCATGTCCTAAAGCAAATGATATTATAGGGGCAGTAGAAAATGATTTAGGTCATTTTGCAGGTTTTGTTGTTTCTTTATTATACTTTTTGTCTATCGTTACTATATGTGCAGGATATGCTATAGGTTTAACTAATATTGTAAGCTCGTTTTTGATTAATCAAATACATTGTCCAGAAATACCTAGATCATTGCTTACATTTATTATTTTATCGATTATGACATTAATATTGCTTGGTAGTGAAAATATTATGATTACAGTTACTTCCATATTAACTTTTCCATTGATAGTTTTATTGTTTATTATATCTATATATATGATGCCTAATTGGAATTTTTCCTCTTTTCATGTTGTTTTTTCCTTAAAAGAATTTATAAAAAATACTTTTTTGCTTTTGCCTATTTTAATTTTTGCGATGAATTTTTCTCCGGTGTGCTCATCACTTGGGGCTTTTTACAAAAAACAATGCGGTAATATTGATGATGCTATTAAATGTTCTGATAGTATTGTTAAATGGAATTCTATACTTTTATTCATTTTTGTTATGTTCTTTATCTTTTCTTTATTTTTTTCAATAACTCCAGATATTTTAAGCAATGCTAAACAAAAAAATATTGATGCACTAACAGCGATATCGTTAACTAGTCAAAATCCATTATTTTTGTATGCATTCCCATTAATTGCATTCCTTGCTATAGCAAGTTCTTATTTTGGTCATTTTACTGGAACAAGAGAGGGATTAAGTGGTATTTTTGTGCAGATTATGACATGGAAAAATCCTAACAAAAAAAATAAATTAAATATTAAAAGAATAAAGTTAATTAGCACTTTGATGTTATTTTTATTGTTGTGGTGTTTAGCAGTTTATAATCCGTCGATTTTATCAATAATAGGGGTTTTATCAGCTCCTATTATTGCTACCTACGCATATTTGATGCCTGTTATTTTAATGAAAAAAATTCCTAGACTTTATATATATCGTTCAAAATTTGCAGGTTTTGTTTTTATTATAGGAATATTTACAATTTTTGGATATGTTGTTGGAAAAATCATATAATTTAAGCATTTATTTTAAAGCTTAAACAATGCTTTTTACAAATGTTAATGCAATATAAGTAACAAAATATTACATCTGACATAAAAAAGGCAATGTTTGTTTTATATAATGCTTTCACACATCTGAAAGAGCTCGGATTTTTTATTTAAAAGATTTAGGACTTGACAAAGCAAAAAAAAAATAATAAGCTTAAGTCGTTGTTTAAAGAAATTAGAGATATTTAGTATTTGTTACTTGGAAGTTTTTACTGTTTTTGGGGATTAAGTGTTACTAAAATATCAAAATTCTTTTAGAAATGCAAAAATTTTTTCTAAATTAATGACAATTAAAAATGGTAGTTTTTTCACCGGAAAGTCTAATATAAAATAATTAGTGCTTTGCTATCGTGGATTTGGTTTGAATGATGGTCTGGGGTTTAATAATCGAAGCGGAATAAGGTGTTGTGTTTTTTCTTTATCGTCACAAAGTCAAAATAAACATGTTATGTGGTTGTCACTTTTTGCGAAAACTAAATATGAAAAAGTTTAAAATATAGAGAGTAATCTTAAAGCTGTTGAATCATTTATTCATTTCAATAATCGAAACTTGCTTGAAGAGTTTAAATATTTAAATAAGTTTAAAATTATGCAGGACTGTTGGTGATTCTATATGCCATTGACTGTCTTTCTTGTTTTGAGAGTGAATTTTATGAGAATGTAAAATCATCAGTATAAGATATAGAATAGAGAAGAGTTACCGCAAAGAAGGTAAAGTAAAGATGAAACATAGAGCAAATGAGTTGTTATAGGTAAAGAGAGAATAAACTAGATATGATAATTAGGCTATGTTAGTTTTATTAAAATATTAATTACGCTGGAGTTATATAAAGAAAACTACAATAAAAACATATTGATAATGCAAGTGCCTTTACAATTGTGAGGTTGTGTTACGCGTAGTTAATAAAAATAATTAGTTAATTATTTTTAGATATTCTATTTAGGTATTTGTTAAATTGTATAGTATCAGTTATCTGATACTCTTATAAGAGAATGGTTTGTAATCTATTTACTTTTGTTTATCTTATCGTTAAAACATAAAATAATTGAAATTAAAGACGCTGCAAAAAGGGAAATATGAAGAGGTTTTTCATATTTTTTGAAATGTTAAAAAATGGAAGAAATTTTATAGGAGTTTAAAATGCAAAAAGATGAAAAAATTGAGAAAGATGAAAAAATTGAGAAAGTGTTGCAAAGGATTTCTACTGAATTACGTTTTCTTTTGCATCATGTTTACGACAGGAAGAAAAAATACGATAAGATTCTTAAAGAGTATTTTGAATTACTAAAAGATTCAAAAACTTTTAAAGGTTAACGAAAATGTAACGTTGTACTTTTTTTAATTTTAAGAAGTAAGTTGAGTTGTGTGTTAATTTTTGATTGGGTATCAACTGTGTTTTTATTATCGTTACCTTTTAAGTCGAAAAAAGGGACCAGTTACTTATTGATCGTTATGCGTTTTGGTTGTATTTAATATGTATTGTTACTTTAGAATGTACGAGTGTTTGTTTTTTTCTGTTATTGGCACTGATGTCTTATCTTCTTTTATTTTTTACTATAAACTTTAAAATTTAAATAATATCGAAATGATGGATTATATCTATTAATTTCACTATACTTATTGAAAAAATATTTTAATGGTATAGTATAGTACTTATTTATATGGGATTGTAGTTATGTTTTATACCAATATCAATGTTATCATAAGAAAAAATTTAAACTACATATTGTGTTCCTGTGTCAAAAAGAAACAATGTAGAAGCTCGAGTTTAAGAAGTTAGTAAAGATTGAAACTTTTTGAATTTTGTAAGTTATAAACAAATATGCACAAAAATGTATAGTAGAAAGAACTGATTTATTTGTAATTGATATTAAAAAAGAAACAGGATCTCAAAAATTTCAAGCAAGTTTGGGAACAATTCAGATGCCAAAATATTCGACTGAAGTACAGAAAATTTTCCAGCTGTTTCCTCGGTCTGAAAAAGAGTAACCGGCACTTCAGAAAGTTCGCAAGATTTCTGCTGCGAAAGAGTATCACAAAATGATATTAATAGGTGAAACTAATTTGTAACTATAAGGGTCTCGCGCAATGTAAAGTGGGGAAAGTATTAATATCCATTCTCAATGGTAAAGGATTTAGATCAATGGCGTCTACACTGTATTTGTTGTAGGCGGTTTTATTGAGAAAAATGTTTAATCAAGAAGAAGAGTAGTTGAGTAAAGTTTGGGGAATCTTGGACACAAGATAGAAGATAAATTGACTTAATCTTATGGTAAAGAGAATAATAGCGCGAAGTTATTAAAAGAGACAAATTAAGTCCATTTGATGATGATAAATAGATTAGTGAAGGAAAAGGCAATATTTAGAACGTTTTCGATTAGTACAATAGTTATGAATCGAAATTAGAGGGAATTTAGATAGAAAATAATGCTGACGAGTAAAACAGTGGGAGAGGGAAGTACAGTAAAGAGATATAATTTATAGTTGATGGGTGAAGTGATGTTGTAAAGCATAAATAGTGTGATGTAAAGTATAGAAAAAATAGTTGTAGCAATATATATAGTAATTTAGATTGTGAGAGAAATAGAGAGTTAGAATAGTAGGAGTAAATTTGATAACAAAAAGAAATTGTAGTTGAAGTGACATTATAAAAGATAGGTTAGTTTTAATTTTTGTTAGATATTTTATCATTGCAAGATGTATGAAAAGTTTAGTAGCTTGATTAGCTGTAGTAAAATTTAACTAGAGTTGTGTGTAAATATCACGTCAACTATTGCAAAATGGTCTGAAAATGGGTTTATTATTTTAGTCAGTTTGATTTTTATTAAACTTATTTGTTGCAAATATATGTGATGTAATATTACAAACTTTATTATCATGTAAATTAGCAGTCTTTAATGGATTTTAAAAATAATATTAGTTTTTTAAATAGTAATAAAATTATTTTTATGTTCTAGTGCAAAATTGCTAGCTTTGAAATGAAATATTTGAGAGATGAAACAAAAAAATAGTGAACTAAATTGGTGTTTTCAATTATATAAAATTTTTAACATATCGTTTTTCAAATAAGATTTTTAACGGTCTTTTTACTAAATTGATAAATGTTTGGGGTATAACAGTTATTGCTTTAAAAAACAACTTTCTTGCATGTGATACAATTTTATATCTACAAAAACAACGTTTAAAAATATTTTTTCACTTAAGAAGTGCTGTAGGAAGTTCATATGTAAAATATGGTGATTTGATAATAATTGACAAAGTTATATAATCTTGAAAGTTTTTTAGTATGTTAAATTTTAATAAATTTGTATTATTTTAAATTTTAAAAGGGTTATCTTGTAATTTTATAAAAGATCATCAAGAAAATTTAATAAGAATAAATTCAGTTTGCGTTTTCTCTTCAGTATTAAAAGCGAAATTTTTTGAATTATTTTAAAAAAAATATTTGCTGTGAGGTATATCTATAATAATTTAAATAATGTTGTTTGCCTTACTATGTGATTAATTCATTAGGTGTGATAGCAGTAAATCTTTTAAACAGAAATAGCGAACTCAAAAAAATGTCAAAAATAATTTTAAGGTTTTGTAGTGGACAATAGTCTAGAGATAGGATGTCAAATATAAAAAGATTTTGCAAATAAATTTTAAATTTTGAACTAATAAATTTAAAAAAATAGCAAGATTAGTATGTGAAATCGCCAAAATTGAAAATATTTGAACTTTTAAAAAATAAAATTACAAATTATAAAGAATTATTTTAGTTCGTAGGTACACTAAAATCTTTTGAAAAGTTTTTTAAAATTCTTTTTACTTCACAAGTATAAAATTGACAAAAACAAGATCATTGTTTGAAAAAATAAAAACGATGTTTAAAAACTTGAAATATATTAAAATAAAATCATTAAAAGATTTCATCAGGAATAAATTTTTATCATAAAAGAAGATTATAACAATCGTGCAGATAAATAAAAATATAGTTTTTTTTAAAAGATTTTCATAATGAATTGTAACTATTCAATTAATTGTGATTGAGTTTATTGCTTTTTACAAAAAAATCAAAATATCGCAGGGTATAATATTGAAAATTATTTTTGTGATGAAAATTATAAGTTCAACAAAAGAGTTTTTCAATTACTAGAGACTAAATATGGAATTCACAGATTCTTTAGTTTTTGACAATATTTTAGTCTTTCAACTAAATTAATAACTTTTTAAAGTTAAATCTGGTATTTTTTGAGTTTAAAACAAAGAGTGTTAATATTGAAAATGTATTTAAAAATTCTTGAATAAAATATTGTATAGCAACCCCATGGATCGTGACTTCGTTAAATGTTGCATGAAATGTTCTCTAACTTTTGGCACGGCACACAGAGCTTTTTATTTTAATTTATAATTATTTAAAACAAGATTAAAAGAGAGTTGTAGATATAATTTTAATATTATATACTTTGCTTCATCTATAAATTTGATAAGCTTAAGAATATAAGAATGCCTGCCATGCAAAAACGATTCGTTTTCAAATATTAAACTGTGAACTTTTATTGGCTCCAATAGAAACTTATAGATATATTTAAATTATCCAATCAAAAAAATCAAAGTTGCTGTATTTTATATATAAAGAAAACAGTACTAAAAGCTACATTTAAATATTAGCATCATAAAACTTATTAAATAACTTTGTCATATCAAAACTAACTTATTTCTATGTATGACTTCGTCTTCTATTATATTCATAAAATTTTTGATATCTGTGCTTTTTTTACCTTTTATTTTTTCAAGTGTTACATTATCATAATTTGTTAATCCTCTTGCAAAATCTTTTTTAGTATCTGTACAGGCAATGTTAACAGTATCACCTCTTTGAAAATTACCTTGTACTTTTATTATACCGACAGCAAGCAAGCTTTTACCTTTGTTTAATAGGATTTCTGATGCCTTTTTATCAACATAAATCGTCCCTTTTGTTTTTTTGCTGTAAGCTATCCACGATTTTTTTGCCTCTAAAAATTGTTTTTGTGCTTTAATAATCGTACCTTCATGATAATTGTCCATAATTATGTTTTTTAATAAACTAAGTTTAAGTCCATTCATAATTATTGTATCTACTCCAGACGCTCCTGCAATTTTAGCGGCTGATATTTTTGTTTTCATACCGCCTGTTCCCTTGCCACTAGATGAACTTTCTGAGGCAAATTTCTCAATTTCTTCTGTAATTTTTTCAATTTTATGGATTATTGAAGATCTTGCGAGATTTCCGTAATAAAAGCCATCCACATCGGTGAAAATTACCAGTTTATCTGCGTTTATAGTTACAGCAACGAGTGCTGCTAAAGTGTCATTGTCACCAAAATTTAATTCATCTATTGAAACAGAATCATTTTCATTTATTATTGGAACAATATTATTTTTGATTAAAGTATTTAATGTGTTTCTTGCATTCAAGTATTTAACTCTTTCATTAAAAACATCTCTTGTAAGAAGAATTTGAGCCACCATTTTACCATACTTTACAAAAGCATTTGAATAAGTACTTATTATCAATGGCTGTCCTATTGCTGCAAAAGCTTGTTTGTATTTTAAAGTTTTAGATTTGATATTTACATCTGTGTGAGCACGTCCAGCGATAACAGCGCCTGAACTTACTATTAGAATTTCATGGTTATCTTTTTGGAGTTCAGAAATAGTTTTTGCCAAACATAATATATATTTTTTGTTTAACAATCCGCTGTTTTTATCCGTAAGAATACTTGTGCCTACCTTTATGACTATTCTCATATGATTGAGTTTTTCTCTTCAAGTAAAACTATAATCTAATTTTTTCATATTTTTTACAGTTAGAAGAGTAAGTATATTAAAATTATATTTGTGTAAAGTTTTAATTATCTTTTAATTCCTTCAATAAAATTTCATTAACAACTTTAGGATTTGCTTGTCCATTAGATTTTTTCATAACTAATCCAATTATAGCACCAAGGGCTTTTTTTTTGCCTGCCTTAAACTCTGAAACTGCTTTTGAATTTTCAGAAATAGCTTCTTTACATATTTTAATAATAGTAATTTCATCAGAAATTTGTAATAATCCTTTCTCTTTTATTATTAATTGAGGATCTGTAGAATTTTTATACATTTCTTCAAAAACGATTTTGGCTATTTTTCCGGAAATTGTTCCATCCAAAATAAGAGAAACTAATTTTGCTAAATTTCGACTAGAAATTGATGATTTGCTTATACAAGTTTTTGAAATATTCAGTTTTGCATTTAATTCTGTAAAAATCCAATTTACAATAAGTTTCGCAGCTGATTTTTTATCTTTAAGAGTATTTAAAGCTTCTTCATAATAATCAGCTAGTGCTTTTGTAGAGGTTAAATAACTAGCATCATATTCCGATAGATTATAATCTTTTATGAATCTTGCTTTTCTTGCTTTAGGTAATTCAGGGATTTGTTTTTGTAGCTCTTCAATAAATGAATCTGATAAATCAAATGGTACTAAATCTGGTTCTGGGAAATATCTATAGTCTAAAGCGTTTTCCTTTGATCGCATTGATTTTGTTACACCCTCATCGGCCTCCCAAAGTCTTGTTTCTTGTAAGATCTTCCCACCAGTTTTAAGAATTTTTTTTTGTCTTTCAACTTCGTAAGCTATAGCATCCCTTACTCCGGATATGGAGTTCATATTTTTGATTTCGACTCTAGTACCAAGCTTCTTTTGGCCTATAGGACGAATACTAACATTTACGTCGCACCGCATTTTTCCTTTTTCCATATCACATTCTGAAGTTCTTAAATATTCAACAATATTTTTTAGCTCGGTTAAAAATTCGAATGCTTCTTGAGGGGAAACCAATTCAGGTTCTGTAACAAGCTCCATTAATCCTATACCTGCTCTATTTAAATCTAAAAGAGAATAATCTAATTTTCGACTTCCTATTTCATGAATAAGTTTTCCCGCATCTTCTTCAAGATGTATTCTGGTAATATTAATAACTTTTTCTTGTTTATTTATTGTAATTGTAAGTTTACCTTTAGAACAAAGTGGAGGTTCTGATTGTGTAATTTGATAGTTTTTAGCAACGTCGGGATAAAAATATTGCTTTCTTGCAAAAGTACACTGCTTATTAATAGTAAAATTTAATGCAAGTCCGGTTTTAACTATAGCCTCTACAGCTTTTTTATTTAATATTGGAATAGCTCCAGGTTGAGATGTGCAAATTACACAAGTATTTGCGTTTGGTTCTGCACCGAATTGTGTTGAACATTCGCAAAAAATTTTTGATTTTGTATTAATTTGCAAATGTACTTCAAGTCCTATAATTGCTTCATAATTAGTCATTTTTTTATCCTGTTATTTTTAGTAATTTAACCGCAAACGATTGTCAATGTTAATATTAAAACAGATCGTGAAGAATATAAAGAAAACTTTACATATTTATTTATACTTCCTTATTTTCAAAATTAATATTGCTTATTATTAAATTAAAAATTCATTGAACACTAATTTTAGCCATGTCTAAAATATCTTATCCTGTTTTTTCAGATAAATTTTATTTAATATTTTTCATCTTTTCATAAATTTTAAAATATTCTGCATCTGATTTATATTCATTAAACTTTTTCTTATTTTTAAAACTAGCGCACTAGCACTGTAAACATCTAAAAATTGAAACTTCAACTTTCATTTAACTTTAGGAATTAAAAAATATCTATCTATCTATCTATCTATCTTAATGAATTTGTATTTTTATTATATTTGATGAAAGACGTCTTTTATAATCTGGATTATGCATAATTTTAATTTCGTTTTCTTCATACGAATTAAACTGTTTTCTATATTTGAGCATTTTATTTCATATTTTTTACATTTTATGATATGACTAGATTTTTGTTATCTATAAGATTTTTGAATTAAAATTATTATTTGTAAGCTGGTTTTAAAACTAACCCGTATTCACTATGTTTTTATGCTATCCTGGAACTTCCTTATGTTTTGTTTCATCGCGGATAGTTTTTCATCTTATTTTCTTTACCTAACATATCTATACTTTTAATATTTAGTTTTTTATTTACGTTTAGTGCTATATTTCTACTTTTAGGCATATTATTTAAATATGATTATTGAACCTGCTGTTCTCTAAATCAATCATTAAAATGATGCATCCATCAATCGTGTAGATGAAAATATTAAACAAAATTACTACTTTTAAAAATGTTAAAAAGATTTTGGCAAATTTCTTTGTTAGGTAACTTTTTATAACAGTAAAATTTGTTATAAGAATATTTCAGAGTCTTGCTTATTTCGTGCGATTTATGACAAGATTTTCAAGTATTTTGTATTTTTCTAATTTCATTTTTAATTAAATTATTGATTAAAAATAACTAGTAGCTATAACATTCCTAATTAATAGTTGTTTTTTCAAATATCATCATTTTATTTTATAATTAAGTTACAAAATAGGGTATTTATCTATGTTAAAATTAGAAATTTTTTCAAATGCACTCGCCATTTTAAAAAGTTTTTGATCAGAAAATCTTGGCCCCATAAAATGCACTCCCATTGGCATACCGGAACTTGTAAAGCTACACGGTACTGTAATCCCTGGAAGACCAGCAAGATTTGCAGCTATAAGAAAAATATCACATTCTTCAGGAAGAACATTTCCAAACCTTACAGGCATTTGCAAGGTGGCTGGTGTAAATATAAAATCGCATTTTTTATATGCATCGGTCAGCTGATTAATAAGCAATGTTCTGACTTTCTGTGCTTTATTGTAATATTTATGATAATTTTTCGCTTCTAAAACATAAGTGCCAAATAATATTCTTTTCTTAACTTCATCTCCTAAAGATTCAGTACGTGACTTTGCATATTCATCATTTAAATCTTTTCCATTAGGCGATCTATATCCATAACGAATTCCGTCAAAAGTTGCGATATTTGCAGAAACTTCAGCACACATAATAACTTTATATAAAGCAGGAACATATTTATAAGCAGGTACGTCTATTTCTATTATTTGAGAGCATTCAAGCTCTAGTTTGTTTACAGCGTCGTTAAAATATTTAGCTATCTCAAAGTCTGTTTTATAATCGCGAAATTGTTTTGGAATTCCAAGTTTGATAGTTCTTAATGCGCATACTGAGGAGCTATCCAAATCGTATGTATAATCTATCCAATCGTTTGGCTGACAAACCGGATCTCTGTAATCTTTACCAGCAATAACGCTTGTTAACAAAGCTGAATCTATTACAGTTTTTGAAAGAGTGCCTATTTGGTCAAAAGAAGATGCTAAAGCACAAGCTCCATACCTGCTTATTAAACCATAAGAAGGTTTATATCCAACTATTCCACAAAAACTTGCCGGCTGTCTTATTGAGCCACCTGTGTCTGAACCTAATGCAAAAGGAACCATACCTGCACTTACCGCCGCTGCACTTCCACCAGAAGAACCGCCGGGAATAAACTCGACGTTCCAAGGATTTGCGGTTTTTTGATAGGCAGATGTTTCTGTTGATCCACCCATCGCGAACTCATCCATATTAGTTCTTCCTATGAAAATTGCTCCAGCGCTTTTAAGTTTTTCTATTACAGTGGCGTCATAAGGAGAAATGTAATTATATAGGTATTTAGATGCAGAAGTCATACTTTCCCCTTTAACCATAATATTATCTTTTATACCTATAGGAATACCTTCAAGTAAGCCTTTTTTTATGTTTAGGTTATCAATTTTTTCGGCTTGCTTTAAGGAGTTTTCTTCGTTTAATTTAAGAAAAGCTTTTATTTTTGGTTCAACCTTTTTAATGCGATTGAAACAAGCCTTTACTACATCTATGCTTTTTTTTTCACTGGAACAAATTTTTACCTTTAATTCTTTTACTCTAATCATAAGTAGTTAAAACCATTTTTTCTTTTTAAAATAAATGAACATTGCTATTATTGTTACAATCATTAACCCAATGGCAAGAAACCAAACCCCTCCCTCGCCAATAACCTTATATTCTGGAAAGGCTACATTCATCCCATAATATCCGGATACAATAAGGACTGGCATTAAAACTGTAGCTATTATGGTTAAAAATTTCATAACTTCTGTAAGTTTTAGAGTCACGCTGGACATGTATACTTCTATTAAGCTTACAATCATCTGACTTCGCATAATTATAGCTTGGTTTATTCTGAAGCATTGTGTATAAATATCTCGAAAATACACAAGATATTCCTTTGAGCTTAAATTGTTATTTGCTCTGGTAAAATAAACATATGCAGTTTGTTGAGATTCGGCTATCTTTCTCATGGCAAAAATTGCCTTTTTAATATCAAGTATTTCTTCCATATCTTCTGTTTCGGGATGTTCAAGAACGGCATCTTCAAGATATCCCATTTTATCATCAAATTTTTCTAATGTAAACTCATAACTAGAAATAACCTTGTTGAAAATATTATAAAGCATATTTGCCAAACTTCTCATTTCAACTTGAGGTCTTAATTTTGTTTTTTCAAAAATGGTTTCTAAGAAAAACAATTCTTCAGTATGTACGGTAATTATAAACTTTTTGCTTACAAAAAGATTTAATTCGTAAATGCTGTCTTCAAATTCTTGAAGATAGTTAGGTTTGAGCTGTATCCCATGTATTGCTACGAAAACGTAGTTTTCAAATTCTTCCATTTTAGGATAGTATTGAGCAAAAAGACAATCTTCAATGGACATTTCATGAAATTTAAATGATTGAGAAAGCAAAATTGCCTCATTATGTGTTAGTTCATGGTTTTCTAAATGGATATCAATCCACATAATATTAGGTTTTCTATCATAATCCTGTGCAATCCTTAATGCATCATATTCTGTGGTAATCGTACTATTAATAGAATAAATTGCTTTTATCATTCTGTGCTTATTACCTTTTTAATTTTATAAAAAGTTTTTTCTTTTTCAGGAGCCATATCTAACATCTGTCTTATAACATCTCTAGGACAAGGTTTTACAATATCTTCTCTCCATACATTTCTGATTTTTGTAACGTGTGTTGTGGGTTTTAAATTTTTCACATCAGGTTCTTGTAAAATTTTAATATAATTAAGCATAGCATTAATATCAGCTAAATATTTTTCTTTTTCTTTATCTTTAATGTTTATTCTTGCAAGAAAAGATGTAGTTTCAAGTTCTTTTTTTAACATTGGTTAAAATACTCCTAAAAAGCATCTATCTATATTAAATTGTACAAAAATCAAATCCTTTTAACAATATGACAATTTTCTAAATAGAATTATATGTAAAATTTATTCTACAATTAAGAATTGCATTACTTCCAAATAATTTTTAAATAAAATAGAGAATATATATCAGTTTAATCAAAAAATATTAATTTGAGTACTTTTTTCTTTTTAATTCAACTTTAAAATCAAAATTTTATTTCCTACAAGCCCATACTTAAACTCAAAAGCAAATTTAAAACCTTATAAAATGTCTTTTTTGTTATGCATATAAAAATTTAGTTTGTTTTATATTTTTAATATTTAATTATTTATTTGCCTTTTTAAACTTTTAGAGTTGTTTATTTGTTATAATTTAATTCACAAATGATAGAATAAGTTTTTATATTTAGTAATATTGATATTATTGAAAAATTGAATAGATTAGATACTTAAAAATCTCTTAATATTTACTGCTCAAAAGTGTTATGGATAATAGATTTCTGTAAAGTTTATATAAAGACAATAAGGTTTTGAACATATTGAATATGTTCAAAGTTTTCTTAAAAAGTTTATTAATTTAATTTTATAACGTAGAAAGGAAGTTAAAACTTATAGAGAATAAAAATAATATTAGTTTTTAAATTTTTGTTAGTTGTGAGGAATAAGAGTTTAAAAGATTGAGAAATTGTTGCGAAAAGTAGATCAGTTTTACGTTTTTTACTTCACATTTATAATGTCAAGAAAAACTCTGATAAAATTCTAAATTTTTGAATTTTTAAGAAATTCAAAAATCTTTAAAAATCAACGGTCATTATTATAAAAATGTATAATTAATGTGTAATAAATTTATTAGGTAAAAACTATAGTATGAACTATGATAACAAAAAGTTATTATAATGAATGTATGTTTTAAAAATCGAAATACATATATAAATCAAAACAATAAACTTCATATTAACAATTAATAAGATATCAGATTTTAATTTTATTAGTAAACTAAATAAAAAAGTAAAGTTTATATTTTTGTAAATAAATATAGATTTAATTTTTGTCTTAGTTATTTAAAATTGGTATAATCTAGGTCATCTTGTAAGTACTAAAATAAGGAACAAAATTATTAACTAACATGAAGAAAATTTTTATTTTGCTATTGTTATTTAACATAAATGTTCATTCTTTTGCTGAAAAAATTAACATTCAGATTGTTGAAGAACAAACTTTAAAAAGTAATCCATCTATAGCGTTGGCTAAGTTGGATTTAGACAATGCAAAACGAGAGTATAAAAGTTCTTTTGATGCGTTTCTACCTAAAGTGAATTTTGTAGTGAATACTATTAGAAAAAATCAAGAAAATATATTGATACAAGGCTATTCTTATGGGTTAAATGTTTCTCTTTCTTTGTTTTCAGGTTTTAGTAATTATAATGAAGTGAAAAGTAAAGCTGCTAGAGTTAAAGTTAAAGAGGCAGCTTATAAAAGAGTTGTTTGTGATGCAATTTACAAAGTAAATAAAGAGTATATAAAACTTATGTGGGCATATGAGAATTTTGAACTGCTAAAGCAAATAAAAGAAAAGCGTATTGAGAATAGGGATCTTATAAAACTTAAATATAGTTCAGGGAACGTTGATATTGGTTCGTTGAAAAGAGAAGAAGCTGATGTTATGATGGCTGAATGTAAATTAATGAATGCACGAAGATATATTCTTGCGGCTTCTGTTGCACTGATGGAAGCTATGGGTAAAATTGATAACGTAACAATTTTAGAAACAGATGAGCGTCTTATGCTTTTAAATGATATCGTTGAGGAACCGGATTATAGTAATCTTATAACTATGATTCCTGAATTTAAAATTGCAAAGTACGAGTTAGAAATATGTAAATATGAAAAAGCGATTGCTATTGGACAATGGTTGCCGTTATTGGCTTTTTCTGGTAATTTTTTAAAAAGCAATGAAAAATGGATGCCTGATCAAAATAATTTGACAACTGGAATATATTTTTCATGTCCTATTTTTACTGGTGGAAAGAGATATGCAGATACAAAAATATGTTCAAATAATTTTAAAGAAGCCTCTTTAAAATTAATCAATACAATAAGTTTCTTAAAGTCATCTATGGTAAAGCGTTACAATAGCTTGATAGATGTGCATGATAGTGTTAGAATAATAGAAAATTATTTAAGTGCTTTAAAATTGCAAGCTGAAATTTCAACGAAAAAATATGTTAACGGTTTGGAATCTTATTATAATTGGTATGCAATAGAAAAAGATTTTATAGATACACAAAGAATGTTATTAGATGCTAAAAAAAATGTAGCTTTGGAAAAAGCTAAATGGCGTAATTTTATAGGAGTAAGTCTAAATGGTTGAGGAAACATAGATGAAAAAGATATTCCTTATTTTGGGCATTTTGATTGTTATAGGAATGTGTGTTTATTTTATGTTTTGTAATTGCATGAAACAAACTATAGAGCAGCAAGTGACTCTTGAGACTAGGGATTTGTGTATAGAGTTTAGAGAAACAGGGGAAGTATATCCTAGAAATAGACTTGAAATTAAGCCTCCTTTTGGTGGAAGAATAGAAGAAATTCTTGTAAATGAAGGTGACAAAATAAAAAAAAGACAAGTAATTATTTGGATGAGTTCAAGTGAAAGAGCTGCTATGATAAATACTGCAATAGTTGTGAGCGAACATGAATATAAAAAATGGGAAAATATTTATAAACCAACGCCAATAACGGCTCCTCTAGATGGTTTTATTATTTGCAGGCAAAAAGAGCCTGGCCAAACTGTTGCTATTGAGGACGCTATACTGGTTATAGCTGATGATTTAATAATTAATGTAAATATAGATGAAACTGATTTAAAATATATAAAAATTGGTAAAAAAGTACGAATGTATTTAGATGCATATCCCGACGATTGGTTTGATGGAGAAATAGAACACATATCATATGAGGCTAGACTTTTGAGTAATGTTACAGTTTATAATATAAGAATTAAGCCTCTAGTAAAATCTAAAGTTTTTAGATCTGGCATGACTGCTACAATAATTATAACAGCTCAGTTAAAAAAAGAAGCGCAATCAATTCCTAATATTTTTATTACTGAAAAGAATCATAAAAAAATTGTAATTGTTAATACTGGTGATGAAAAAAAACCTGTACTTGAAAAGAGAGAGATAAAAACAGGTGTGACTGATGGAAAATTTACTGAAATTATAGAAGGTTTAAATCACGATGAAGTTGTTGTAATATTGAAGCCGAAAATTAAAAATAAAACACATAATAATCAAAAAACAAAATAGAAAAAATTGTTATATTATTAATATTTTTTAATTTTATAGCAAGTTAGTAAAAATGAGAATTAAATATGAAAGTTATAGAACTTAAGAATATAAAAAAGACATATCGCTTAGAAAGGTTTAATATATCAGTATTACATGGGATAAACTTAGAAATTATGCAGGGTGAGTTTGTAATCATTATGGGACCTTCGGGTAGTGGGAAGTCTACGCTTTTAAATATGCTTGGATTGCTTGATAAACCGACAGAAGGTTCTTATAAGCTTGCTGGCGTAGAAATCTTAAAATATTCTGATGATGAGCTTGCTTCTTTAAGAAATCAATATTTAGGATTTATTTTTCAACAATTTAATCTTTTACCTAAACTTACGATTTTGGAAAACGTTGCTCTGCCAACTATATATTTAGATGCAAAAGATGAAAAATATCATGAAGATCCACTAAAGTTGTTGAATATAATGGGTTTGTCGGAACGCATACATCACAAACCAAGCAAGATATCTGGTGGTCAGCAACAAAAAGTTGCTATTGCTAGATCGCTTGTAAATAACCCTCTTATAATTTTTGCGGATGAGCCTACTGGAAATTTGGATACAAAATCTACAATGGAAATTATAAAAATTCTTAAAGATTTAAATAATAGTGGCATAACTATAGTAATGGTTACTCATGAACCTGAGCTTGCAGTTTATGCAACAAGAATGATAAAAGTTCAGGATGGTCTTATAATCTCAGACGAATATGTTATGAAAAAATATTCTACCATTGAAGAAGAACTTGTAACAGTATTTAAGCGTAAATCATTTTCTTTATCTAGACTAAAAAACTATTTTATTCAAGCCTGGAAATCTCTTGTTGGAAACAAAACTAGGTCGATATTATCAATATTGGGGATTATGATAGGCGTAGCTAGTCTTATTATTATGCTTGCTGTTGGTACAGGTGCAAAAAGGTCAGTTGAGGAACGAGTTTCAAGCTTAGGTTCCAATCTTTTAATTGTAAAATCTGGTCTTGCACAAAAAAGTGGAATTTCTTCAGAAAAAGATTATTTCTTAAGATTAAAAAATGAGGATGTAGATGATTTAAGAGAAAATGTTATGGGCATAAAATTTATATCTGGTTATTCTTTTGGACGAGTCCAAGTTGTTGCTAATGGGAATAATTATAATACAATTATAGAGGGAGTTTCACCAGATTATGCAAAATTAAGAGATTCGTATCCATCTATTGGTAGATTTTTTTCTGAAGAAGAAGATATTGAAAAGAAGAAAGTTGTTTTACTTGGAGAAGTTGTAATTAAAGAAATATATGGTGATAGAAAATTTAATCCTATTGGAGAATATATAAAAATTAATAGAGTTGATTTTCAAGTTATAGGTATACTTCCTGCTAAGGGAATGGAAGGGTCATATGATGAAGATGATAAGGTTATTATTCCTTTAAATACAGCTTTACGAAGAGTCCTTGCCACAAATGTTTTAAATCATATTGATGTGCAGGTAAAAGATGGTGAAAATATGAATGCAGTTTCAGAGTCTATAATAAAAAGACTTTTGTTTACACATAGAATGTCCCCTATGAAAACGGATGCTGTTAGAGTAATTAATATGGTTGAAATTCAGAAAATAATGTCTTCAGTGGCACGTACATTTTCACTTCTTTTGTGTTCAATAGCTTTTATTAGTTTGTTTGTTGGTGGAATTGGAATAATGAATATTATGTTTGTTTCTGTTTCCGAAAGGACAAAAGAAATAGGTTTACGCAAGGCTGTAGGGGCAAACAATTCTGATATTTTGTTTCAATTTATGATAGAATCTGTTTTTGTGTGTTGCACTGGTGGGATTATAGGTATATTATTTGGTTCGAGTGTTTTAATTATAGTGAAGTTTGTAGGTTGGGATGTCATTACAACTCCTTTTTCAGTAATTCTAGCTTTTTGTTTTTCTGGTTTTACTGGTTTTGTTTTTGGTGTTTGGCCTGCCAGAAAAGCGTCTCGTCTAAATCCTATAGAAGCTTTAAGATATGACTAAGTTTGGCAAGATACTCAAGTTATTGTTTTGTTTAAAATAAAATTTCACAAGAAATCACAAATTTTGTTTATTTTTTAAAAAAATTATACTATAAATTATAAGCTATTTTAAAACTAAAAATTAATATGTAGTAATCTTTTTGTTTTTTCGCTGATTGTGTTTTTGCTATATATTTAAGAGTAATTGAAGTTATATATGCTGTTGTTTTGTAACAGCAATGAGATTATGATTGTGACTAGAAGCGATTGCTGAAGATATTGAAAAAACACAGTTGGATAAAACTGACTGTGTTTTTCCCTTTTTTGTCTTTCAAAAGAATTTATTTTATCCTAAGAAGTTGTCAATACTTTTAATTTGTCATATTATTATTGGGTAAGATTTTGTTAACACAAGAATTTCATTTGCATATTTTTTTGTATAACTTTACATGATAATATAGTATATGAATGTAGTGTATGTTTGAGTTGTAAAATAAATTTTAGTAAAATCATTGTATTGTGAATAAAATATCTACGGTAATTAGAACAGAATTTTTAAACTTTTTTAAGAACAAAGGTTGCATGGTTGTTCCTTCAGATTCACTTATTCCTACAGATGATAAAACGCTTCTTTTTACTTCAGCAGGAATGGTGCAGTTTAAGCGGAATTTTTTAGGTCAAAGTAAAGATTCTTTTACAAGAGCTACTAGTTGTCAAAAATGTTTTAGAACATCCGATATTGAACAAGTAGGATTGACGACGAGACATTTGACATTTTTTGAAATGTTAGGTAATTTTTCTTTTGGAGATTATTTTAAAAACGAAGCGATTGCATGGGCATGGGAATTTGCGACAAAGAATTTATCCTTGCCGAAGAATAGATTATTTATAACTGTATATAAAATTGATGATGAAGCTTTCCGAATATGGAAAAAGTTTGTGCCTGAAAGTAAAATTATTCGTATGGATGATAAAACAAATTTTTGGAATATGGGAGATAGCGGTCCTTGTGGTCCTTGTTCAGAAATTTTAATAGATCTAGGATATGAAGTAGGTTGTGGTAAATCTATATGTGGTCCAAGTTGCGATTGTGGTAGATATCTTGAAATATGGAATCTTGTCTTTACGCAATATGACAAACAATTAGATAATTCGTTAAAAGATCTTTCTAAAAAAAATATAGATACAGGCATGGGACTTGAAAGGATTGTTGTGGCGACAAGTAATAAAAAAAGTATTTTTGAAACAGATTTATTTGTTCCTATAATAAAGAATACGATAGAAATTTTGAAAATAAAAGACAAAAATATGGGAGTTTCAAGACTAAGAGTAATTGCTGATCATGCAAGAGCTGTAACATTTTTAATTTCAGATGGAGTATTGCCGTCAAATGATGGCAGAGGCTATGTTTTAAGGAGAATTTTAAGAAGAGCTTTAAGGCAAGGTAGATTTTATAATTGTAATAAACCGTTTATAAATGAGCTTATTTCAACAGTGTTTAAAATTATGAAACCTGCATATCCTGAACTTTCATCAAAGTTAAGTAATATACAGTACATTGTTAAAAAAGAAGAAGAGAAGTTTTTAGAAACGCTTGAAGCTGGTTCGGAAATTCTTTCTAATATTATAAGTTCTTATAAAGCTAGACTTATAAATGTTGTTGACGGAAAAGATATTTTTAAGCTTTATGATACTTATGGTTTCCCATATGATTTAACTAAAGAAATTGTTTATGAAAGTGGGTTGTTAGTTGATGAAGTTGGATTTAAGACTGAACAAAAAGCTGCTCAAAATAAATCTCGTACAAGTTGGAGTGGTGCAGGGGAAAAAGATATTACTTTTTATTCGCTAGTATATATGAGAGTAAATGATACAATTTTTGTAGGATATGAAAAATATATAAGTGAAGGCAAAGTTTTGGTGATGGTAAAAAATGCGGAAGAAGTTAGTGAATTATCTGCTGGAGAAGAAGGAGAAATTATTTTATCTCAGACATCTTTTTACGCACAATCTGGTGGACAAAATGCAGATAAAGGGAAAATGTTAAATAATTCTTTTGAAGCTGAGGTTAAAGATGTTTTTAAGCCTATAGGGAATTTGTTCGTTCATAAAATAAAAGTTGTAAAAGGCTTAATAAAGATTGGCGAGGACGTAGTAACAGTTATTGACATTGAACACAGAAAACAGATTGCAAGGCATCATACAGCAACTCATATTCTTCATAAAGTTCTTCGTGAATTTTTTGGACAACATGTTATTCAAGCGGGTTCTTTAATTGTAAGTGATTATCTCCGGTTTGATTTTACTCATTTTTCCGCAATAAAAAAAGAAGATTTAACTAAAATAGAAAAGAAAATTAATTCCATTATAAGAGCTAATTTCGAAGTACATATTGAAAGTATGGATATTAATCAAGCTAGATCCGCAGGAGCTATGGCGTTATTTGGTGAAAAATATGGCAATATTGTAAGAACTGTATCTATAAAAGATAAAAATAGTAAAAATAATTATTCAATGGAACTATGTGGCGGTACTCATATAGATAAAACAGGCGATATAGGTATTTTTAAGATTATTTCGGAGACATCTATTTCTACAGGTGTAAGACGTATAGAAGCTGTTGTAGGGATAGCAGCAGAAGATTATATTTTAGAAGAGGAATCTTTAGTAGATAGAATGACTGAAATATTAAATGTTACTAAAGAAGGAATTGTAAATAAGATTCAAAAATGTATTGCTAATTGTAAAAAACTCGAGAATGATTGTAATTTGTTAAGAAATAATTTTATATTAGGTGAAATAGATTCTTATGTAAAACAAGTACAAGAAATCAACAGAATAAAAATTTTATTTATATCGCTTGATAATGTGGACGTAAAAATATTAAGAAATATGTCAGATCAATTAAAACAGAAACTAAAATCTATTGTATTAGTTATAGCTTCAAATAATAAAAATAAAGCTTCTTTTATTGTATCTGTTACCGCAGATTATATAAAAGAAGGGATTGAAGCAGTAAAAATTGCGAAGATTTTCGCTTTAGGTATAAATGGCTATGGAGGTGGCAAATCTGATTTTGCTCAAGGTGGATCTAAAAGTTTGTCAAAGATAGAAATTGCTATTAGAAATGTAACTCAATATATACAAACAATTTAAGATTATATTAATATTTTTTAAAATTAAAGTTAAAATGAATGAAATAATTTATTGAAAAATAAAATTAACAATAGAGTTAAAAATGCAAGAAATGAGTTTAGATAAAATTTCAATACACAGTGGCAGGTTTATGCAGTAAATATGGTATTGTTGAGGAATATTAATATTTTATAAAAATAGTTAAAATTGTAGTAACATTATGTTGTGAGATTTAGGTGTAGACTATGAAAGTAAGAAAGTATTTGGGCGGTATTATAGAAGATAAAAAGATTTTAATTAATAATAAGTGATGTGCTAAGTAAAAGATTTATAATAATTCATGAAATTTGACATATTGTTTTGAAATATAAAGATCATGAAAAAATGGTTGGTTTTGCGAAGATGATATTGATAATTTTTAAAAAATGATTTATATGATTGGAGATAATAGTGAATTTACTGTTGTGTTAGTTAATATCAGAAAATTTAGTAAAAATTTTGTAAAATGAAAAATAAATCATGTCACTTATGTTAGATTATTTTAAAACATTTTATCCTTCATTTTTCGGTTGTGTTGTACGTCTTGAAAAGTTAAGAGTTTTAAATGTCTGAAGAACAAAATAAAAAATTAATAGAGAAGATTATAAATCTCAAATCATATCCAAAAAGTTGAAGATAATTGTAATAGTAATGATGAAAGTTACATGATGATAAGGGTTAGATAAAAGATGAAAAATTTGTGAAAAAGATGTATATGAATTAAAAAACTCAATAATTCATAATGAAGAAATATAAAGTAAGTTTAATTTTTGAGGACTGTTGTTTGGAGTATTCTTGGATTGTTTATGCTGTAATTGCTGTTGGTTTTATCAGCGGGGTATGTTGATTATTTTTCAGGTGCATGAATGGATTAATGAAACTGGCAAAAGTATTGAATTTATAAATATTATATGTAATAGAGATGAATGTAGTCTTGTAAGTTTGGTTACTAAAATTGTCTATGAAGAGAAGTGCAATATCGAAAATTCTATGATGACTATTCTATAAGGACAATTTTCATGATTTTAATAGTTAAACTTAGTATTAAAACTTACACGAAGTAGCAGAGAGATTTTTTAATAAGTTGCAGACTAAAAGTTCTTTAAATTTTTAGGATTGTTTTTTTGTTGTAAAAAAATGTTTGTTCTTCGTTTGAGTGTATGTTAATAAATGGCTTGTAATTTCTGTCTATTGATTATTAAATAGGATTGGAATAGTTTATAATAACAGTTAATATTTAGTTGAAAATAGAATAAATATTGTTTATTTTACTATTCAAAACTTTTTATTTAAAAAGTATCTCTTTCTGTAGATAATATTTTACTTTGAAAATTTACATAAAATTTTATGTTGTTCATAAGCGATGTAGTTATGTGGGTTGAAATATTGTGAATTATTATGAGTGTATTTAGATGTTTTCAAAAATTTAAAAGAACATCGCGGCAGTAGGCTTGTCCTGGCTATAAGGTGTGTTTGTTAGGTAAAGTAAGTTCGAGCAGAAATGTTGTTTGAGTATTTTTAGTAACTTAGTTGTGTTAAAAAAATGTGTTATGAAATGTATGCGCCTGTAGCTTAGTGGATAGAGCGTTGGCCTCCGGAGCCAAAAATTCCGGTTCAAATCCGGATGGGCGCGCTTTATGTAAAGGATGTTGTAGTTGATTTTTAAAAGAATGTGCAATTTTTTATTTAATAGTGGATAAATGTTTTTATATGTTAAAAAAAATATGAAGTAAATAGAAACATAAATCAAAAAGATTTTTGTAAGGTTAATAGTAAAATATTTATCTAAAATATTTATCGCAAGAGTAATATTCATAATGATGAAGTTCTATAAGTACAAAAAACAGCTCTAATGTAATTTTCTTTGCAAACTGTGTTTTAAATTCTGTTTTTGTCAAAATTATTTTATAAGTCAAATTAAGTGATGAAGGTGAAATAAGTTTTTGTGACTTAGTTAAAATAATGATTAAACTTTAAAGTAAAGGAGTATGTAATGTAAATTTTGTTGTGCACACTTATATATTTATATTGTAAAGTCTGTTATTGTATAAAAAAGGTCTAATTTTTATAATTTGTAATTGTTGCTGATATGAAAATATTGAGATTTTAAAACTTTTTGAAGAAATTATGGACATGTATTTTTCAGATATAAAATATCTTGGAATTAGTAATTATATAGAAATAAATCAAGCTGCATTAAAAGAAATGAAAGGTAAGTTTGTTAATTTACACCTTAATGCTTATGGTGTTGCAAAAATGGGAATTATTGTAAGGCATTTAGTTTTTGTTAATGAATTTGGGAAATTTGGGAAAATCTTTGAACTTTAAGTGAGAAAGTTGTTTGAGAAAACTTTTATGTGCTTAATGATATAATGTCATTAAGCACATAAAAGTTCAGTAACCTTAAGGAGCTTTTGTATTCTTTGAATAAAAAGAAATACAAATAAGCAGTAAGTTATCTTAAGTTTTTAAATTTGGCAAAGGTTAGATTTAAAATTTAGATGATTAAGGAGATGTTTGTTATGAAGTATAAAAATGGGTTAACATCTGTTTTAATAAACGACAAAAATAGTTTGACTGCATCTATTGTTGTTTTTGTAAGAGTAGGGGCTGTTGATGAAAAATCATCACAGGCAGGGTTGTCGCATTTTATAGAACATTTGATATTTAAAGGTAGTAAAAAATATCCTAAAGGTACTTTGGATAAAAGTGTTGAAAGAATGGGCGGGTATATAAATGCTTTTACTTGTGAAGAATTTACTCTGTATCGTGTAGATATTCAAAAAGATGGAATTGAAGAAAGTGTAAAAATACTTGCTGATTCTATAAAGAATCCACTTTTTATGCAAAGTGAAATTGATATGGAAAAAAATGTTGTCATTGAGGAAATTCAAAGACATTACGATAATCCAATTTCTATTCTTTATGAAAAATTTAACAAAGTTATTTATAAAGAAAGTGCTATGAGAAATAGTATTATAGGAACGCGACGGGTAATTACTAATATTTCAAAAGAAGAAATATGCGATTATCATAAAACTCATTATATTTCAGATAAAATGATTGTTGTCATAACGGGTGATTTTGATAAACAGAAAGTAAAGATTGTTGTGGATGAATTTTTTGGTTCTTTTGAAAAACAAATTATTCCACCTGATCCTTTGTTTGTAGAAAAGATTCATAGTGGAATTGATATAATTGATTTTGGCAAAGTTGAGTTAGGCTATATGTTTATGGGTTTTTTAGGTCCTGATATAAGTAGCGAAGATATTTTTGCTGCAGAATTAACTGCTAATATATTAGGTGGTGGAAAGAGTTCAAAATTGTATAGAGTTTTATATGAAGAAAAACATATAGTGCATTCTATATGCTCTTATTTTGTAACGGGTAAAGGAACCGGGTGTGTGTTTGTTTATACTATTTTTAAACCTGAAAATTTAAATGAAATTAAAAATGAAATAAAAAAACAAATTGAAAATATTATTGCCGGTAATATTAAGCAAGAAGATTTAAATAGAGCAAAGCTTGCTATTATAACAAATTGGAAATTTTCTTTTGAAATTTCTTACGATATATCGTATAAATATGGATATTATTATTTGATGAATAGATCTGAAATAATAAAGGAATATGTAAATAAAATAGAAAATTCAACGATAGAAGATGTAGTGAAATTTTTAACAAAATACTATTGTGCAACGACTCTTTCGAGTGTAGTACTGTTGCCAGAAATAAATAAGAGAAAATATTAGTCATTTTGTTATTTTGATTGGGGATTAAATGAAAAGTTTTAAACTTAAAAATAACATTAGTGTTATATTTGATAGGACGACAGCTATTGAAATTATTGCTGTTAGAGTGTTTACACCTGTTTCTGTAATAAGTGAGACTGTAACAAATGCAGGAATATCAAATCTTACGGCTAGGCTTATGGTACAAGCTACAAAAAATCGTTCCACACAATTGCTTGCCGAGGATGTTGAAAATATAGGAACTTATTTAGTAGATAGTGTAGATTATGATATAGCTGGATTAAGTATGACTTTTCTTTCAGAATATTTTGATAGAGCTATTGAGATACTTTCGGATGTTGTGTTAAATCCTGCTTTTAACGAAGATGATATTTCTTTTGAGAAACAGAATATTATAGCAGCAATTAGTCATCGTAAAAACAGTATAGAAAGGACAGCTTATGATGAATTTATTAAAATATTTTATGAAAAAACTTCTTATGCCAACCCTGTGCTAGGGTTAAAAGAAACTGTTTTAAAAATAAAACAAGAAGATATAATAAAATGGCATAAATATTCTTATAATGCCTCAAATCTTTTAATTTCAATTTCTGGAAATATTGAAGAGGTGAAGGTAAGAGTGTCTTTAGAAAAGTATTTTTCCATTATTCCTATAGGTAAAAAATTTAAAAAATCTACTTTTAATTTAATAAATAGTTCGAAAATTATAAAAAAAGATATAAAAAGTAAATTCAAACAAGCTTATATATATATGGGGTTTCCAGCTCCAGAGCTTTCTGATAAAGATTTTGCCTCTATTAAACTTGCAAACGTTATTTTAAGCGGAGGAATGTCGAGTAGGTTTTTTATTGAATTACGAGAAAAATTGGGATTAGCTTATGAAGTTGGAGCTTATTATCCGTCATTGATAAATAAAAGTTGTTTTTTTATTTATATGGGGCTTGATAAAAAAAATATAAATTTAACTCTGAAAAAAATAGATGGAATTTTGAAGAATTTTTGTGCAAATGAAGTTTCTAGATACGAATTGGATGATACTAAAAAATTCCTAAAAGGAATTTACGTTATGGATAGACAGACCGTTAATAAACGCTCTTATTATTATGGTTGGCGGGAAATAGTTGGTCAAGGTTATAAATATGATGAAGAATACCTAAAAGATGTTGAAAAAGTTTCTAGTCAAGATATTTTAAGAGTGGCTAATAGAATATTTTCTAACAAATTTGTTACTGTTGTTCTTATGCCTGATTGAAAATGACCATGTTAATTTATGGATTTTAAATGGAAAAAATTATAGAAAAAATTAACGACTTATTGTGTGAATACGACGTTTATGCTGTTGGTGGTTTTGCAAGAGATCTATTTTTAAAGCGTAAGTGTAAGGATATAGACTTAAGCGTAAATAAAGGAGCTTTTGAATGTTCTAAAAAAATTGCTTTTTTGTTTAAAACAAAGTTAATTACTTTAGATAAATCAACTAATACATATAGAATAATGTTGAAAAATAGTAATATCGTTAATATAGATATATCTGCATTTAAGGGTAAAACGATACAAGAAGATTTGCAAAATAGAGATTTTACTGTTAATGCAATAGCTTTTAATTTAAAATATTTTGAAAATTTTAATAAATATATTATTATGCTAAATAAAAATGTGTTAAAAGATTTAAAAGCGAAAAAGATAAACACTGTTTCCATAAAATCATTTAAATCTGACCCTTTAAGAATGATTAGAGGGTTTCGTTTTGTTGCAGAGATTGGTTTTAAGCTTTCAAAAAAAACATTATCGCAAGTAAAACAAAATGCAAAATTTATAAATGAGGTTGCACCCGAAAGAATAAAAACAGAGCTCTTTAAAATATTGGCCAGTGAAAAGTCTTCCGTATTAGTTAGCAAAATGGATAAGTGTGGATTGCTATCGGCAATTTTTCCAAAAATAGAAAGAATGAAAATGGATGAAAAAAAATACTATTATCATCCTAATGGATTGTTTCAACATTCTTTTGAAACTATGGTATCAGCCGAAAAGATTTTAAATAATTTTCAAAAATATTTTCCTGATAACTATATTGATATGCAAAATCACTTTGGTAATAATGATTTTTTCTCAGAAAGTGTAACTAGAATGGGTTTGTTAAAATTTGCCGCTCTATTTCATGATAATGCAAAACCAGAAACAGTGACATTTAAAGATGGTAAAATACATTTTTTTAATCATGAACAGTTTGGAGCAGAAAATGCAAAGAATATTATGCTTTCTATTAAACTTAGTAAAAAAGATATAGAATATGTAATGTTCTTAATAAGATGGCATATGCGTTTATCAACTTTAACAAAGAATAATATCGTTACAAAAAGAGCTGCTTTAAAATTATTTAGAGATATAGGCGATAGAATTCCTGATTTAATTGTTTTATCTATGGCAGATTGGTATTCTTATAAGAGTTTGAAGATTTCATCTTCAAAAGGATTGAAATTTCAAGAAAAATATGTTAAAGATTTATTAAAATATTATTATGAACTAAAAAATAGTAAACCTTTACATAAAATCATTAATGGTACAATAATAATGGAAAAGTTTGATTTAAAGTCAGGTCCTTGGATAGGTGAGCTTTTAAAAATTGCTTTTTCTTATCATGATAAAGGAAAAGTGTCTAATATAAAAGAAGTATTAAAAATACTTTCTTCAAAATTGACACAAATTAAAAAAAAGTATAAAATTCGATGAAAATATTTTTTAAGGATAAAATTTTGAGTTTTGCGGGCGTAGTCTAATGGTAAAACCCAAGCTTCCCAAGCTTGAGATGTGGGTTCAATTCCCATCGTCCGCTTTTTCATAAATATTAGTTGACGAGAAAAATATAGGATGAATTGTTTTATTATGCTCGAAGTGAAATGCCTGAAGCGTAAAAAATAAATTGAAATAAAGAAATCTTAAGATATAAAATAATGAGAAAGTGGATAAAGACTATTTGGTAAAACAAATATAAGTAAAGGTTTAAAAAATTAGAATAAAAGCGAAGAATTAATTATATAACATAAATTTTTTATTATTAGTGTATTTTTTATGTTTAATGTTTTATTTAATGTATCATAAAGAAAGTTAATGTGTATATATTTCTTATAATTGGCTTGCATTATGGTTTTGGAATGTAAATATTGTGCATGTACTAGGTTAAGATAGTAATATGTGTAATAGTGTTTTTTGTTTTCATAGCTAGAAAGGATTTTATCATTAATATTGTTTGGTGACTATCAATGTTAAAATCTATTTTTTATTATTATAATATAGTTATCTTTAAAAATAGAGCATTTTTTTGTTTTTAATGCAAGTTAAGTTTCATTGAAGATTTATAATGTTTTCTCGTTTTAATTTTTATATGAAATGTTTTTGGGTTTTTTCTTTTTTAATAATAGAAATCAATTGTTTTAGTACAGAAAGGCAAACATTAAATGATTATTATTTAATTCGTCTTTTTTGAACTATAATTTGATAATGGATTGTGTAGCCATCCATTATAGTTGAGTAACAGCGTTAGGTAGTCTACTTTGTTCATTTTTTAATTGTTTTTTAGATATATCTTAATTATTATATTGTTCAATTAGTGCTTTGTCTATTACGATTTATAAATTTGTTGTTTTTTAGAATAAGAATAAAAGAATATATAGTATAAAGTAATTAATAAAGTAAATATTTTTTCACAAAACTTCATTGCACTATAAAAATTATTCTCATCTAAATCTAATATAAAGTATATAGTATAATACAAATGTTCATAAAATCGAAAAAAATATGTTATAGCGATAGACAAATATCGCTTCTTATATATTATTTAATGTTGCATGAATAATTTTGTAAATGTTATAATAACACAGAGGTTATATCAAAATTTAAAAAAGTAAGTGTTAGACGAGATAATAAAATAACAGTTGCTATTTTTTAAATGTGAAATTTTCTTAATTATAATAAAAAATATATAAGAGATCGAGGAGAATGTGTTAAAGAATATTTTAAGTGCGATTTTCGATTCTCAAAATGAAAGGGACCTAAAGGTTATAAAACCTATAGTTGAAAAGGTTAATGTTTTAGAATCTTCTATAAGAAAGCTTACAGATGATGAATTAAAAAATAAAACGATTGAATTTAGAGAACGTCTTTCAAAAAATGAAACTTTAGATAGTATTTTGCCTGAAGCTTTTGCATGTGTTAGAGAAGCTTCTCTTAGAACGATAGGGTTAAGGCATTTTGATGTTCAAATAATTGGCGGGTATATTCTTCATAAATGTAAAATTGCTGAAATGAAGACTGGAGAAGGTAAAACTTTAGTTGCTACGCTTGCTGCTTACCTTAATGCTTTGCCTCAAAAGGGAGTGCATATAGTGACGGTAAACGACTATCTTGCGAAAAGAGATAAAGAATGGATGAGTGTGGTTTATGAAAAACTTGGGCTTACAGTTGGAAATATTGGACATAATACAAGAAATGAAGAGAGAAGAGCTGCATATAATTGTGATATAACTTATGTTACGAATAATGAACTAGGTTTTGATTATTTAAGGGATAATATGGTTATTGCGAAAGAAGATAGGGTTATGCGTACTTTGAATTATGCTATTATAGATGAGGTTGATTCAATTCTTATTGATGAAGCAAGGACGCCTCTTATTATTTCAGGAACAAGTGAACAGTCTACTGATAAATACTATATTTCAGATAAAATAGTGCCAATGCTTAAAGGTAGAAAAATTACAGAAAGTGAGGAAATAAAAGCTAAGTATGATAATGTTGATTTGTCAAAAGGTTACGATTATCTTGTTGATGAAAAAAGTCATTCAATAGTATTAACAGAGCAAGGAGTGCAAAAATCCGAAAAAATATTAGGAGTAAAAAATATTTATGATGATATACAGGCTGAGTGGGTGCATCATATAACACAAGCGTTGAGGGCTCATAGTTTATATCGCAGGGATGTTGAATATGTGGTTGAAGATAAAGAAGTTATAATTGTAGATGAGTTTACTGGAAGACTAATGCCAGGAAGGAGGTGGTCTGATGGACTTCATCAAGCTATTGAAGCCAAAGAAAATTTGCAGATAAAAAATGAGAATCAAACACTTGCAACTATAACATTTCAAAATTTCTTTAAGATGTATAAAAAAATTTCAGGCATGACGGGTACCGCTTCAACTGAAAGTGAAGAGTTTTGGGAAATATATAAGCTTGGAGTTGTTGAAGTGCCTACAAATAACAAAATGATAAGAAAAGATTATTCAGATGTTATATATAGAACTGAGAATGAAAAAAATAATGCGATTGTAAATGAAATAGAATTGCTATGGAAAAAAGAGCAACCTGTACTTGTAGGTACAAGATCAATAGAAAAATCCGAAAAATTATCCTCGATGCTTAGAAAAAGAAGTATTCCTCATAATGTTTTAAATGCTAAATATCATGAACTTGAAGCACAAATTATAGCCGCTGCAGGTGTTAAACGTGCTGTTACAATAGCTACTAATATGGCTGGACGAGGTACGGATATTGTACTTGGAGCTGGAAATAAAGTTCAAAATGAGGAAATTAAAAAGTTGGGAGGTTTGCATATTATAGGTACTGAAAGGCATGAGTCAAGAAGAGTAGATAATCAACTTCGTGGTCGTTCTGGCAGACAAGGTGATCCAGGATCTACAAGATTTTTTCTTTCAATGGAAGATGAGCTTATGCGTCTTTTTGGTTCTGAAAAAATATCTATAATAATGCAAAAATTGGGTTTAAAAGAAGGTGATGATATACAGCACCCATGGATATCAAAAGCAGTAGAAAGAGCGCAAAAAAAAGTTGAAGGGATGAATTTCGATATAAGAAAACAGCTTATAGATTTTGATAATGTTATGAACAAGCAAAGGGAATCAGTTTATAAACTGAGAAATGTAATTCTTGAAGGTGAAGATTTAACAGAAATTATTAAAAATATGATGAAGGAATCCATAGAGGAAAAACTTGATATTTGGACATCTGGGAAATATTATGAGCAATGCGATTGGGTGAGTATGAAAGCTTGGTTAAATAGAACTTTTGGTGTTAAATATGAGCTTGAAGATGATAAGGTGAAGTATATTATAAAAGATGAGCTTTTAAAAAATGTTTATAAAAAGGTTATTGATGCATACAATAAAAGAGTAGAAGAGGTTACTTTTGAAGTATTATATCAGTTGGAAAGAATAATTTTATTAAATATAATAGATTCTTCGTGGAGAGATCATCTTTATGCTCTTGATCAGTTAAGACAAGGAATAGGTTTTAGAGCTTATGCACAAAAAGATCCAAAAGTTGAATATCAAAAAGAATCTTTTGTTTTGTTTGAATCTATGATGACAAGAATAAGAGAAAATACAATAGAATATATTTTTAAATTGAACGTTGATATAAAATCTGCAGATTTAAATTATGAACATATAAAAGTAAATTTTAATGAAAAAATTAACGATAGTAAGAATAAGGATCAAGTTAAACTTAAAGATTTACACAAGATAGGAAGAAATAATGATTGTCCGTGTGGTAGTGGCAAGAAATATAAAAAATGTTGTGGAGGGCATTTTAATTTATAATGCAAATATTTTCTTATGAATTTAAAATTATATACAAAGATTAATTATGAAAATAGTCGAGTTTACACTTCTTGTGAAGTAATGTCATAAGAAGGAATTAGTGAAGATTGTTTTTTAATAATTTTGACTAAGATATTAGTTTATTTTTTAATTTCTTAATAATACTCAAATTGCTAGAATATATCAATTTTCGTTCTCAGACTTAGTTAGTAATAAGAAAAGAGAAATATTAATTACAGATGAGTTAGTCGTATTTGTAATAGCAGACTGTAAAACAAAATGAATAATAATGAGAAATTTTTTAAGGAAAGTTGTTTAGAATTTTATAAGATGGATTTTGGTGACTGAAATTAATCCAGATGTTGGATTAAGAAGCTTAGATTACGTGTTTAGGTAAGCCAATAGCGAATTTATATGTAAGAGGTATATTTGCTATTAAAATGTAGGTTTGTCAATAATTTGTATGTTGCAATTTTCCATTCAGGTTTTTGAAAAGTATATATGTAATAAAAATCTGTTTTTTTCAATGCTTTCTCCAAAGCAAGCATATTTATCAACTAGATTTATAATTATGTTTGTAACAGTTTTGTAATATTTGGAAGAGGTTTGGTCATATGCCATTTTCTTTTCAATAGGATCTTTCCAAAATTAAATTTTTAGACAAAAAAATATATTAATGAATTGTTTCAATGAATTTAGTTATTTATATTTGTTGCATTTTATAATAATAGCGAAATATGGGACATATATGAATTGTTCATTTATAGAATCGGTTAATAATAGTTCATTAAAATTGTATTTTTTAGTGAAACAATACTAATATTCATAAGTTTATTTAGATGTGAATGTTTTTATTTCTGATAAAAATCTCTTCAGGTATATATTTAAGAATTAAGAATGTCCCTAAAGATAAAGCAGAAAAAGAAACAAGATTATATAATAATAATTTAAGAATAAAGAATAAAAATTTTGAGAAAAAACAAAATTTCAGAGAGTGAAGCTTATAGATATGATATTTTTCTAATTGATATTAATGAAAATAATAAAATGTATATGAAGATTTTTAATATATGTAAATATTTGTATAAAATAATGGGACTTTTAAAATGAATATTTGAAAACTTTAAATAATGTTTTAGATGTTTAGGAAGTTTATGGTAGTTAGGTGACTAGTAAAACAGTAATTTTTTTATTAGTTTCTCTAAAATTAGAATGAGAATATTTATTTGTAAATTTTAATTAAATTTATGAGGTTGTAATAAATACTGAGAATATTTTATAAAATATATTAGGATGTGTTTATTATAAAGATGAAAAAGGAGTTTATTTATGTGTGCAATCGAACAGAAACTAATGTTTTGAAAATTGGTTGCTCGAGAGTATAAGGAAAAATAGATGATGTTTTTTGAAAATCTATAGCTATGATACTTTATGGAAAACAAATAAAATAATTATGCGAAGCGAAGTTTCAGAAGAAGTAACAAAGTATATAACTTTTACTGATAGGAAGATGACAGTAATGTTAATAAAAAATTTATTATTTATAATGAATTATAGGAATTGTAGGTATATAGGTAAATAGAAGTGATTATAAAAGATCAAAAGAATTAGGAAATAAATTAAAATTGCAGAGAGGGTTGCATGTGTGATGTAAGGTGATGTGTTTGGAATACACGGTATAGTTTTGTCAGTAGGGTGTATGGAGGCATTTAAGTGTCTTGTAAAAGATAAATTTTTTGTCTGGAAAGAGAAAAAAGTGTTAGATATTTATACATTAGTTATAAGAATAAGTTAATAGAAAGTAAGAGGTATGAGTATGAAAGCAGGAATAAAATATGAATCAACTAATAGGTAAAAAAAGAAATATTTATAGGATATAATGAAGTAAATTTTTGGCAAAAAATATATAATTTAGTCAATAATGTGATAGAAAATGAGATAAAATAAAAATATAAAACAACGGTGTATGGAGGAGAGATAAGGGAATCTCCAAAAGTCTAAGAGAGAAATGAGTATAATAAAGGCGATGATAATTAAATAGAAATAGAATCTGAAAAATGTAAATATGGAATTTGTAGTTATCTTTTAAAAAGTGCAAAAACAATTTAGAATTTGTTGAAAGGAATAAATATTTTTTAGTTAAGATTTATGCAATGTTTTTAATGTAGGAGTAATTGTGAAAATATTAGATTCTATAGATAGTCCTGAGGATTTAAAAAAGGTAAAGAAAGAGAATTTGTCGATTCTTGCAAGCGAGATAAGAGAAGAGATAATAAGCTCAATTTCAAAAAATGGTGGACATCTGGCTCCTAGTCTTGGAGTTGTAGATTTAACTATAGCAATGCATTATGTGTTTAATTGTCCTACTGATAAGATAATTTGGGATGTTGGACATCAATCATACGCACATAAAATTATTACCGGAAGAAAATGTAAATTTAAAACTATACGGATGTATAATGGGTTAAGTGGTTTCCCAAGTCGTTTTGAGTCAGAATATGATGCTTTTGGAGTGGGACATTCTTCAACATCAATTTCTGCAGGTTTAGGCTTTGCAGTTGCCAGAGATTTAAGGAATGAAAATTATAAAGTTATTGCCGTTATTGGCGATGGTTCTATGACCAGTGGACTTGCCTTTGAAGGATTGCAAAATGCTGGACATTTGAAAACAGACATGATTGTTATATTAAATGATAATGAAATGTTTATCTCGCAAAAAGTTGGTGCTATAGCTGGATATTTTGCAAAGCTTTTAACGGCTGGTATGGCAAGAAAAGTTGAAGAAAAAATTATGAAGACAGTAAGTAGATTGCATAATTTTGGATCTTCGTTTAGAAAATTTGTAAAAAGAGTAAAAGTTATGTTATTCCCAGGTATGCTTTTTGAAGAGATGGGTTTTACATATATAGGACCTGTACAAGGACATGATATCAATAATTTAATAATTATATTAGAAAATTTAAAAGATATGAAAGGACCGGTGCTTTTACACGTTATTACAAAAAAAGGCAAAGGTTATTTGCCCGCCGAGGAAAATCCTATAAAATTTCATGGAATTGGTAAGTTTAATATTGTAACAGGTGAACCTGCTAAGAATGAAAGAGTTACGTATGCAAAAGTTTTTTCAGATAGTTTAATAAAATTAGCTTCTTCCGATAAAAGAATTTTGGCGATAACTGCAGCTATGCCAGGAGGGACGGGACTTGATAAATTTGCAAGAAAATTCCCGGATAGATATTTTGATGTTGGAATTGCTGAAGGACATGCAGTAACTTTTGCTGCTGCAATGGTAGCAGCTGGAATGAAACCTGTATGTGCAATATATTCTACTTTTATGCAAAGGGCGTTGGATAATATTATCCATGATGTGGCTTTGCAAAATCTTCCAGTTGTTTTTGTTTTAGATAGAGCTGGACTTGTAGGAGAAGATGGTTGTACACATCATGGTGCTTTTGATTTGTCATATCTAAATTATATCCCAAATGTTGTTATTATGGCACCATGTGATGAAAATGAATTACAGTATATGCTTAAAACAGCATTAAATTCAGATAAACCGTGCTTTATAAGATATCCAAAAGGTCCTGGATTAGGAGTTGCGTTGGATGAAACATCATATGTATTGCCAATAGGCAAATCTGTAATTTTAAAAGAAGGTAAAGATATTTGTTTTCTTGCCATAGGGAATCATGTTTATACATGTTTAGAAGCAGCACGTTTACTTGCAGAGAAAAATGTAAATGCAGCAGTAGTAAATATGCGATTTGTAAAACCTCTTGATGCTTGCGTTATAAATGAAATGCTTTTGAAAACAAAAAGATTTATTACAATTGAAGAAAATTCTTTAATAGGAGGATTTGGTGAAACTGTGAAAACATTTTTATATGGAAGCGGAGCTGTTGTAGAGTGTATAGGTCTTCCAGATAAATTTATAGAACATGGGAGTTTAAAAATTTTAAAAAAAAAGTATGGTTTTACGTGTGAAAATATAGTAAAAAAAGCATTGCAAATAATGTTAACCTGAGTAACTTATGAAAAGTAATAAAAATAAAAAACGCCTTGATGTTTTACTTTTTGAGAAAGGATTGGTCGAAACTCGTGCGAAGGCACGTGCATTTGTAATAGGAGGGAATATTTTTGTAAATAATCAGGTTCAGTATAAAAGTGGAATATTAGTTAGTGAAGAAGATTTAGTTGAAATTAAGAATAAAAATCCTTATGTTTCGCGTGGAGGTTTAAAATTAGAGTCGGCTTTGAGTGATTTAAATATTAATATAAGAGGATGTATTTGTTTAGATATAGGAGCATCAACTGGAGGTTTTACAGATTGCATGCTTCAAAAAGGGGCCATAAAAGTTTATGCAGTAGATGTTGGGTATGGTCAGTTGCATTATAAGTTGAGAAATGATGTAAGAGTTATTAATGTTGAAAATGTTAATTTCAGATATTTTGATGAATCTTTGTTGAAAGATAATATAAATTTTATAACAGTAGACGTATCCTTTATCTCGCTTGATAAAATTTTGCCTATAGCATATAAAAATATTTTTGAAAATGGTTTTGTTTTAGCTATGATAAAGCCACAATTTGAGCTTGAACCTTCAGAGATAAAAAAAGGCGTTGTAAGAGACGAAAAATTGAGACAAAAAGCTATTAATAAAATTAAAAAAGTTGCTTGTGATTTAGGTTTTAAAATAGTTTCAGAAGTAGACTCTGGATTAAAAGGCCCTAAAGGAAATATAGAACATTTTATATTATTACAAAAGTTAATAAAATAGAGAGGTGTTATTGTGAAATTTTCATCTTATACGAATGTTGCTTTAAAGGCAGCAAAAGCAGGAGCTGAAATTCTTTTAAAGCATTATAATGGTGTGCTTGATATTAGTTATAAAGGAGATATTGATCCGGTTACTCAGACAGATAAAAAATCTCAAATAGCGATAATAAAAATATTAAAAGACATTTTTCCATGTTATGGTATTTTAGCTGAAGAAGATAATGTAAATGAATTGGGCAGAGAATATTGTTGGATTATAGATCCTCTTGATGGTACAGTTAATTTTATTCATGGAATTTCTCTGTTTTGTGTTTCAGTAGGACTAAAATATAATGATGAAATTATTTCAGGTGTCATATATGCTCCTGTTACACAAGAAATTTTTATTGCTGAGAAAAATAAAGGTGCATGGCTTAATGGAAAACGAATTAAAGTTTCAAAGATACAGGATACTATTCGTGCTTTGACTGTTACAGGCTTTCCTTATAATATTAACAAAAATAAAACAAGAGTGATGAAGAACTTTGAAAATGTAATACTTAAAGCTCAAGGAGTAAGGAGATTGGGGTCTGCTGCTTTAGATATGGCTTATGTTGCAGCTGGTCGTTTTGATTTTTTTTGGGAAGAGGGATTAAAACCATGGGATGTTGCAGCTGGTAGTTTAATAGTAGAGGAAGCTGGTGGGATAGTGTCTGATTATAATGGAGCAATGAGTTCAATATTTAATGAGACTTTGGTCGCTTCAAATGGATTAATCCATAAAGAAGTTCTTAAGATTATAAATAATGATTATAATACTACAAAGATATAAAATAGATATTAATAATAAAAAAGTTAGAGAACAATGTACACAACAAGTTTTATAAATTTGTTGTATTATTTCTTTTCTTAGTGCTAAACGATTAAAGTAGAAATTGTGAAGCTAGGTTTGAAGTAGATAAAATTTAAGCATGAAAATAAAAGATATTGCTGTTGAAAAAACAATGATTTTTATTCTGGACATTTTCGTGATGGTAATTAGAAAATGATGATTAGCAAGGCATTAAAATGTGAATATGCATTAAATATTATAAAGAAATTAGAAAAACATTTTGGAAATGCTAAATGCACTTTGCATTTTTCAAGTGTTTTTGAATTACTTGTAGCTGTAATATTGTCTGCTCAGTGTACTGATGAGCGAGTTAATAAAATAACAAAAGTTCTTTTTAAAAGCTATAAAAGTATAAAAGACTATGCACAAGCTGATGTTTTGGAGTTGGAAAGATATATAAGAACTGCAGGATTTTTTAGGAATAAGGCAAAAAATATTATAAAAACAGCACAAATGATAATAGATATTTATAATGGGACCGTACCGCAAACTATGAAAGAACTTCTTAAATTTCCTGGAGTTGGGCAAAAAACTGCAAATGTTGTTCTAGGTAGTGGTTTTGGAAAACCAGAAGGTATAACTGTTGATACACATGTTATTAGAATTGCTAATTTATTAAAACTCACAAATCATAAAAATCCCGTTAAAATTGAAACTGATTTAATGAAAATAATTCCAAAAGACTATTGGATAAAATTTCCCATTTATATACAAACTATGGGACGAAAAATTTGCAAAGCAAAAAAACCTAATCACATGATATGCCCTTTAAATGAAATTTGTCTAGCTATAAAATTGTCCTAAAATACTATATTTTAGTTTCTTTCATAGAAGAACTATACAATTCAAATTTTTAGTAAATATCTACTTTTATCTTAATTTTAATTCAATCCTGGAATTTTTATTTTATCTGTTAAACCTTTAGCCTCTTCAGTCATAATAAACTGGGCTTTTTTGCATGCTTCCTCAAAAGCTTCTAATATCTTCTTTTCTATTTTATCTTTTTTTTCTTTAAGTAAATTATCAGGAATATTTAAACTTAAAAACTCATTTTTGGCATTAACCTGTATTTTAATACCTTTATATTCAACATCAATAATTTTAGCTTTTAATTTTTGTTCCATTTCTTTTAACTTACTTCTCATATTCATAGCTTCTTTTGCCATTTTAAAAAGTTCCATATTAAAACCCCTTTATTTACATTTTTTGCATTTTCATAGACTTTTTTCAAAAATTATTAATATTTTTTTAACTTAATTTATGAATCTTTAAAATTATATTATAAACTTTTATATTTAAATAAAAAAGAATAAAAATTGTAAAAACGTCATTGTATTACAAACAAGTATAACAATCAATACACTCAATTAAAATATCTAATACAAAAAGAATATAAAAAATATTTTAGTTTTTTTCATTATTTATTCTTAAAGTTCCAGACACTATATGTTCAAATCCATCATGGGTTTTGACAATAAGTTTGCCCTTTTCATCTACACCTAAATTCACACCTATTATTGAATTATATCCAGAATTAACATTCACATACCTGTTCTTATAAGCGATTTTAGAATTATATATTTTAAAAAATTGTTTAAAGCCATTCTTTTGAAAATCAAGATATAGATTTTCAAAATTTATTAACAATGCTGCAAAAAATTCTGTCTTGTTTATGCCCCTTTTTAAAATCGTTTTTAAAGCAATAGCTGTATCTTCTAAATTTTTAGGCAAATCATTACTTATGTTTATTCCGATACCAACTGCCACCCAGTTAACTAAATCTTGTTCTGCAGATATCTCTATTATTATTCCCGCTATCTTTTTCCCAAACACAAGAACATCATTCGGCCATTTTATTTCAGAGTCTACTTTGTAATTTTTTTCAAGAGTAATACTTAAAGCAATGCTTAACAACAATGATATTCTAGAAACTTCTTCAAGACGCATTAGTGGTCTTAAAAGCACAGAAAACCATAATCCTCCGGATCTAGAATCCCACTTTCTTTTTATACGACCATAGCTATTTGTTTGTTGTTCTGCAATAACAACAGTTCCTTCTTTAAAACCTTTTCTTGCTAATCTTTTAACTGTGGTTTGTGTTGATGAAAGACTTTTATAATACTTTATTATTTTACATATGCTTAATTGCTTATTTATATTAGATTTAATTTCACATTCATTAAAAAAACTAACACTCTTTCTTGAGAACATATTTTTTTTAAAGAAGCCTCTATTTTATAATTAACTTTTTAAAATATTAATTTGTTTATGTACTAAACCCTTGATACAACAAGTATTCCTTATTTTTTATTTCTAGAAGTATGTTGGGGTTAGAAAAAAGAATTTTACAATATTTACTTTATCGTTATCTCTAAACTTATATCCAAAGCAACAGAAGAATGTGTGATCATACCTATTGAAATTCTATCCACGTCAAGCTTTGAAAATACTTTTGCAGTTTTTGGAGTTAGTCCTCCAGATATTTCTATTTCAGGTTTATATTCTTTTGTTGAACTTTTTCTTATAAATTTAATCATCTTTTTCATGTTTTCAAGAGACATGTTATCTAACATTATAACATCACTTTTTACGTTTAAAGCTTGCTTAACTTCGTTTTTATTCTCACATTCAATTTCAATAAGGATGTTTTTATGCTTTTTTCTAAATTTAGCTATTTCGTATGCTAAATTTTTTATAAGTTTTAAATGATTATCTTTTATAAGAACCATATCCTGAAGTCCCATTCTGTGGTTTGCTCCACCACCGCACTTCACAGCATATTTTGCAAGTTCTCTATAACATGGAGTAGTTTTTCTAGTATCGTATATTTTCGCTTTATTGTTGTTCACAGATGAAACAATTTGGTTTGTCATAGTAGCAATACCAGACATATACTGCAAGAAGTTAAGGGCTGTTCTTTCTCCTGATAAAATAGTCCATGCAGGACCCTCGATATGCAAAACTTCGTCACCTGATTTAACGAGTGAACCATCTTTTTTTTTCAAAGATACTTTACACTTTTTATCTATCATTTTGAATACTTTTATAAAAATGTCTATACCACAAAGAATTCCCGGTTTGTTTATAATTAATACGGCAGAAGCCTTTTTATCCTTAGGAACAAAATGTTTAGTAGTAATATCATTGAGAACTCCATCTTCTTTAAGTGCAATATTAATAAGTGTTTCAGTTATGTTATTCATGTACCTATTCCTTAAGTGCAATATTTAATAAACGAGCATATATAACACAATATTTGGATTATATAAAATATTAAATTAATTAACAATCTTAATAGCAATTTTTATAATTTGCTTTAACTTTAAAAAGTTTTTATATTGTTGTGTTGTGATTTCATTTGAATAATGAAATAATTTTATGATTAACTAAATAAGAAGTGTCTCTAATTTTGTATTAGAGCCTAAATAGAGATATAAACATTATTTAAAAAGTCTAAAATTGAACATCGTAAAATATTAATAAAACTAAATCCGCTGACTTCAACAGTTAATATAATTATAATTAAATTAAGGATTTTGAAAATGAAAAAACAAAGATTTTAATAATTTTTTGATATTGTTTTGTTATTTTAAGCAATTTTGCAAACTAAAATAATGAAGTTTTTAACAGGATTGACAAATCATAGATAGAAATAGCAAAAATTATTTTAACAAGAATTGATTTAAAATTAGAGAAAAATAATTTTTAAAGAAAAATTAATGTGGTAGTATATAGTATGTGCTAAACTTTATAATGGATTGTTAAAATAAGAAAAATAGTATGTTATTAAAGTTAATAATGGTATTAAAATAGCTTAAAGACATATTTAAAGTTAGTTGTCAACACAAAAATGGAGAATATTTTTTAAAATTACTAAAAACTATGTTAGTTTTATAGAAAATGTTATTATACAATTTCCCAAAATGTTAAAGTTGAAAATGAAATTTTTAGCGACAAATAAGAGCAGATGAAGTTTTAATGAGTTTTATAGATGTGCATAGAAACATAAGGATTAAAATTCACAAATTATTATTAGAATTTATGAATTTTATTTGGATTTAGTCTAGGCTAAATTAAAATTGCGATAATAGTTTGTTCTAAAAATAACCAAAGTATTGTTAACTGAAAACAGAAAATAAAGGTATTGTACAAAAAGATAGATTTTCACAAAATCACTAAAACATTTGCTCAGGAAGATAAAAAAATAAAGAGATGAGAGAGAGTGTTTTTTTTAGTGAAGTATTAAAATTAGAAAGAAATTGTTTAAAGTTTATGAAAGAGAGTTAAGAAGATATGCAAGGAAAACGATGTTTCCCATGAGATCGATTTTAGAGACTAAACTTGATATTGACTAAAATAAGGTTTGTTGCATTTAAATTTAGCTTAAAGCAAATTGAAATCTTTAAATTGGAACTTTAAAAATCATTGTTTTTCAAATAGATGGAATTATTGATTATAAATTTTTATAAAAGTTGTATATTATTAAAAATAATAATCTTATTATCTTTTTGTGTTTTGTGAAAGCAAAATGTATTAAATTAAGAATATATAATATAAATATGATAGTAATTTACATGTTAGTTATTTTTTTAGTTAATCTGTTTTTTTGATTATTTAAATATAAAAAGATTGAGGCAAGAGATTGTTTTTTTTGTTTTGATTTTAAAATTTTAGTTTTTTGTTTATTGTTCAAAAATTTTCTGACGATTTTTAATTTTATGATGGTGCATTTAATTTTGAGTGATTGGGTACATTTTAAAAAATGAGGAAATGTAAAAACAATTTAAATATTGATTATGAATTTTTGTAAGGTTATATGTGTAAATATAATTTTATTTCAGACTACATTAAAAGTACTCTAAGACAGTTTATAAATGTTAATTTTGTAAAAATTTTATTAAGTAAGTTTTGTTCTACAAATGGATAAAAATAAAAAAAGGAATTGATTTGTAAATTTATACGATGATATATTGATTAAAAATGACATTTCTTTTAAAAATTTACTACAGAGATAAAAAAGATACTTATTAGCGGAATAAGCGAATACAAAAAATAATTACAAAAAAGAATGTTATAGTTGCGAATATCGATAGATTTTGACAAGATTGTAAAGATATAATATAGCCTTTAGTTATAAAGTATGGTTATTTTAATTTTAGTTAGAGATGAGAATAAATGTGATGTTTTAGAAAAGCATAAAGATGATGAAGTTACTGTAGATCATTACATATTTTATAAACACATTTCTTATGTCAAAGTAAAAGATAAATCTTATAATTCTTGTCAAAGTCTATGGGTTACTGGTTAGTTTTATCAATATAAAAGAAATAGTGAATAAGAATACCCATTTGTAAATTGATTGTTGCTTAAGCAATAATTAGTAGTTTTTCATTATCTCCTTTTCCTTCTTATCTTCGTATTCATAATCTTTTTTCGAAACCTATTATATCGTTTCAATTTTCAATTTTTGTTATAATTAACAAAATAATTCGTTGAAAGCTGAAAGTATAATAAATATAATTGAAAATGTAGTAATAAAAATATCGGATATGTCAGCAAAAGATTTGTCTTTGATACATTAAATTGAAAAGAGTTTTTATTGCAAAGATAAGAATTGTCCTTTATTAGATATAAAAAGGAATAGAAGTCAACAAAATGTGATGAAGTTTGAAATTTTCTATTTAGTTATAAAAAAGAAAGATGAAAATAAAAAAACTAAATCAACTTCAAGTACAATTTCAAAAACTTTGCTTACTTCAAAAAAACTTTATTTGAAAAGGATTGTTGTGATTGACATTATTATTGCATTTATATCTACAGAAGTTTTCCTTGTCGTATTTGAAATATTATCATACAAAAATCCGCATATATTCATCATTATTGTCAAGTAGCATTGAAACGTTTGGTTGTAATGAAATGTGACTAAGCTAGTAAAAAGTATGTTAAAAGAAAGTGTTTTTGATATGACAGATATAATGTGAGTTTATGAGAGCAATACGATGTAAAAATCAGATTAACCTTTATCTCAGTATGAAATTTTGAAGATTTGAAATGATGTTATTTATATTATATAGTCATGTCTTGCTTGAATAAGATTTTTAGAATGTTTAACGCAAGAGCATTAAGTAAATTAGCAAAAATATCTCAAAATATTAAGGATAAGTTAAAGAGAATAGAGAATAGATATTAACGTGGATTCTATGAATTAGCAGCGTTACATATAATATTTTTAATTATTAATTAATATATTCTGTGTTGTTTTATTTATAATATTTTGTAATATAAAGTTCATTTTGTACAAAATGGTAATTTGCCAGAATGTTGTTCTTTTTGTTTATATTCATTTTCGTCTATGTTATTTTATACTAATATTTATTTGTTTTTCTTTAAAATTTTATTATTTTATATATAAATAAATATATTTGCAGCATGAATGTTTATAATTAATATTTTGTAAAGATTTTTAAAATAGAGTGTTCAGTGAAGTTTTAAAAATGTTGTTAAAGTTGTTGTTTTTATAGTTGATTTAAATACTGTAATAAAATTTTTATTGTTTCGATTAAAGCAAAATGAAAACCTTGGATTATATTAAGTACAATAAGGCAAAAATGTTTTACAATAAAACTTGTATAATTTTGATTTGAATTATTCTATTTAAAAATTCCACCTGTGTTTTTGCACCAGAATAACATATCCAAGTGCGACATAGGAATTCTTGTTCTTTTAGCAAAATTTTGCATGCGTTTTTCAATTTCAAGATAAGTTTTTGTAGTTAGTGTTTTTGGTACTTCTTCTATTACTTCATAAATTTTAAGATTTCTTAATATATGTCTGTCTAGTATTGCAAGATTTTTCCCTAGGCCTATATTTCTTAAAAAGTGACTGGCTTCTTTATATCCTAGACCTTTAACGTTTAATATAAGCCATTTTCTTAATTTAATTATATCTTTAAAAGACATAATTTTTTCTTTTATTTTGATTTTGTTATTAATTGTAAACAATTCTCTTGCATTAATTATATATTTTGCTTTATTATTTTTAAATCTGACTTTGTTTATTATTTTGACTATATCAGTACTTTTTAAGTTAAGTAACATATTTTTAGCAATAAGTTCTTTTACTGCGTTCCAGCATATTATAGCTCTGCTTTGTGGTGTTAAAAGACAAAATATAAGTTCTGCAAAAATTTCTTCATCACAGCTCTGTTTCCAAATATTTTTAAAATGTTTTTCCCTTTCTAAAATAAGTGTAAAAACCTTCCCCCAGAAAGACTTTAAATCTCTGATAGTAATAGAGTTATCAGTAGGTGTTTGTAAAAATTTAATAGGTATTAAATTTTTTTTCATAAGCAATTATACATTTTTATATAAGAAAGTTAAAATTTAGTATAATATCTGATCTTTAGGCTGTTGAATGTGTTAATAATGTGTTTATAGGGGTAAAATTCTATAATGGAATGCGGTACTTATCAGTTAATAAAAAAATCGTCTGAATGTGAAGGACGACTTGGGAGGGTTTATACTAAAAGAGGTGTTATTGATACGCCAACTTTTATGCCCGTTGGAACTCAGGGGACTGTTAAAGGAATAAGTATTGAGCTTTTAAACAAAACAGGTGCTCAAATAATACTTGCAAATTCATATCATTTGTACTTGCGACCTGGAGTTGAAATAATAAAAAAGGCAGGTGGAATACAAAAGTTTAATTCTTGGAATGGTCCCATGCTTACTGATTCTGGTGGATTTCAGGTTTTTAGTTTAAATGATATTAGGAAAATTAATGAAAAAGGAGTGGAGTTTAGATCTCATATAGATGGCTCTGAACATTTTTTTTCTCCAGAAAAGTCCATAAATATTCAAAAAGATTTAGGTGCTGATATTATAATGTGTTTTGATGAATGTACTCCATATCCTGTTGATTATGAATATGCCAAGAATTCTATGGAATTAAGTCTTAAATGGGCAAAAAGATGTAAGAAAGAATTTTGTAAAGATAATTCTTATGAAACTCAAACTTTATTTGGCATTATACAAGGATCGATATATAATGATTTACGAAGAAAAAGTACTCACGAAATGTTAAATATTGATTTTACTGGATATGCAATAGGCGGCGTTTCTGTAGGCGAACCAAAAGAGTATATTTATAGAGTTTTGGAAAATACTCTACCTAGCATACCTGAAAATAAAGTAAGGTATCTTATGGGTATTGGTATGCCTGAAGATTTATGGGAATGTGTTGAATATGGTATAGATATGTTTGATTGTGTTATTCCAACACGAAATGGAAGAAATGGTCAAGTTTTTACTAGTTTTGGCAAAATTAATCTTAGAAATGCGAAATTTAAGGATGATTTTAGTCCTTTAGATACTGAATGTAATTGCCCTGCATGTATAGGATATACAAAAGCATATTTAAATCATTTAATAAGAGCACAAGAGACTTTATACTTGGTTCTTCTATCTTTACATAATGTTCATTTTATGGTAAACTTAATGTCTAAAATAAGAAAATCTCTTGAAGATAACATATTTTTAAAAACAAAAAAAGAATTTTTTGAAAAATATTATTCGAAAAATTGAAGATGAGGAAAGATGAAAAATCGTATTAATTTAATCAATTTGTTGGTACTTTTATTTGGATCTCTTGTGCTGCCGTCTTTATCATATGCACAATCTGGTGGCGGAGCAATGTCCTTTGGTGGATTAGTGCCTTTATTCCTTATTTTTGTTTTTTTCTATTTATTTTTGATAAGGCCTCAACAGAAAAAGGCTAAAGAACATCAAAAATTGTTAAATGCTTTGAAAAAAGATGATAAAGTTATTACAGCGGGTGGTGTATATGGTACAGTGAGTTCTGTGAAGGAAAATGTGATTGATTTGAAAATTACGGATGGTGTTTGTATTCAAGTGACTAGACAATCAATTGCTGCAGTCATAAATAAAGAGGCACAAAATACTTCTGCGAGAGTGCCTGAGGTAGTTAAAAAATAGTGCAAATATCTTTTCGATTTTAAGAATCTAAAATACATTAGTTTAAAAAATTAGATTGATTATTCCTGAGTTTGTGTTTATTCTTTTTTTTATCATTAAGTTTATCCCTTACTTACATTTTAGTTGCGGGTTTTATCTATGGTGTGTTTGTACTAACTTCAAGAGTGTCTTTTGTAAAGATAGCACTTTGAAAGTTTTATATTTGAAACACTATTGTATAAATTAGAAGGAGAAGTTTTAATGGGTAAGATTAATTGGAAGTTATGGATTACTTTTATAGTTTTAGTTTTTTCAGTTTGGACTTTATGGCCTTCTGTAAATTGGTTTATAATGTCTAAAGAAAAAAGAGAACAAGCTGTGAAAGAAAAAGATCCTATTTTATCTAAAATATTGAAGTTAGGATTAGATTTGAAAGGGGGCACGCATATTCTTCTAGAAGTGGATACATCAAGTTTAGATAATAAAATTAAAATTAAAGATGCTGTGGACAGAACTATAGAAATTATAAGGAATAGAATAGATCAATTTGGTGTTGTAGAGCCGATGATTGCCAAGCAAGGGGAAAAATGGATAGTTGTTCAATTGCCGGGTATTAAAGATCCTGAAATTGCAAAAGATTTGATAGGAAGAACTGCTTTGCTTGAATTTAAAATAGTAAATACAAGTAAAGAGGCCAATAAAGTACTTGATTTGCTTTCAGAAAAAGGTATTACACCTGCGCAATATAGGCAAAATCCTTTAGCATATCCAGGTATAAAGGCCATTATGCCTGAAGGTGCGTCTGTTTTTGAAAATAAGGAAGGCTCGGGATATTATGTTTTAAATAAAACTCTTTTTACGGGTTCTGTCCTTACTAATGCAAAAGTTGAATTTGGTGGTCAGTTTGGACAGTCTGTTGTTTCTGTAGAATTTAACAGAGAGGGCGGAAAAATGTTTGCTGACATTACTGAAAAAAATAGAGAAAGGCATTTAGCTATAGTTCTTGATGGAATTATACAATCTGCTCCCATAATTCGTTCAAAAATTACTGATGGGCGATGTGTAATAGAAGGTGGTTTTAATTCTGAAGATGCGAGGTTACTTGCCACAATTTTGAGAGCTGGTGCGCTTCCTGCTTATGTAAATGTGGTAGAAGAACGAATTGTTGGTCCTTCACTTGGTGATGATTCAATTAAAAATGGATTTTGGGCATCTTTTATAGGCATAATTATAGTTTTCGTTTTTATGATAATTTACTACAGATTGTCAGGAATTATTACCGATATAGCATTTGGTTTAAATTTGATAATACTTATGGCTGTAATGTCGTATTTTCAATTTACTCTTACGCTACCAGGAGTGGCTGGAATAGCTCTTACACTTGCTATGGCTGTTGATGCAAATGTGCTTATACTGGAAAGAATAAGAGAAGAACTTTCTGTTGGTAAAACAGTTTGGATGGCTGTTGATGCTGGTTATAAAAAAGTGTTTTGGACTATTTTTGACGCAAATTTCACGACTCTTATAGCGGCTGTTTTTTTATTTCAGTTTGGAACAGGGCCTATAAAAGGTTTTGCCGTTACTCTTTCAGTAGGTCTTATTATAAGTATGTTTACCGCCATAACAGTAACGAAACTTATATATGAATTTTTGTTTGAAAAGAATTTTTTAGTTAGAATAAAAATATAACCGGAGACTATAGTGCAATTTTTTAAATCTGTAAATATAGATTTTATTGGTAATCATGTTAAAATTTTCGTAATTTCTGTATTGTTAATCTTAATGACTATGATTGTTTTTGTTTATAGAGGTGGTCCTAATTACGGCATTGATTTTACAGGTGGCATTCTTATGCAAATTTCTTTTCAGGAAGAGAATGTTGCATTGCAAGATGTTCGTAGAGCTATTGAAAATTCTGGAATAAGTTCTTTTGAACTTCAAAGTTCTGAAAATCTCATTACGATAAGAACAAAGCAAATATTTGATTCACAAGAAGAGTTTAAAAATTTAGTAAAGGATGCGATTAGTACAAAAGTTCCGAATAATAATATGGAAATCAAAAAGATTGAATATGTTGGTTCTACAGTTGGAGCATATTTCTTTAAACGGGCATTTTATGCATTTCTATTTGCTTTTATAGGTATGATTATTTATATTGGATTTAGATTTAAATCGGTTTTATGGGGTTTTTCTGCTGTTGTAGGCATTGTTCATGATATTATTATATCTTTTGGCTTTGTGTTGCTTGTAAATAAAGAAGTTAATATAACGGTTGTTGCTGCCCTTCTTACGATTGCTGGTTATTCTATAAATGATACAATTGTGTTATTTGATAGAATAAAAGAAAATTTAGAATTCTATTCAAAGAAAGATTTTGGTGTCGTTATTAACAATAGTACTAATGATGTTTTGGTAAGAACTGTAGTTACTTCTTTAACAGTTTTTATTGTTTCATGTTCACTGTTTTTCTTTGGTGGCGAAGTTATACATACTTTTGCTTATGTAATGATTATTGGAACATGTCTTGGAGTATTTTCTTCAATATTTATTTGTGCTCCATTAGTATATGAATTGGAAACAAGAAGACGTAAATATTTGAAAACAGCAATAAAATAAAACAAGATATTGTGTAAATAATGCGTAAAATAAAAAAATTTAGAGTAAATTTATAAGAAAAATTATCTATGTAATAAAAAACTTATAAATATAGAAAAATTACCTAAGAAGTTTGAAAGATCTATTCAACGAAGTTGCATTTATATTGTAGTTTTTTGCCCCATTTGTTGTTTGTAAAACCTTTTCAGAAGAAAATCTTAGTTTAACTTATGAAAAAGATATTCCTAGAAAATGTCTTCCGGAAGTGTTTTTTTGTAACTATAGGCGATGATATTTGTGAAAAATATGAAAGGAATGAAGATATTTTTGGTGAACATGCTGAAAAAAATGTTGCTGTAGTAAGATGCTTTAGAACAATCAAAAAATCTTGTATAAAGACTTATTTTTGATAGAGTAAAAAATGAGAATTGTGAAATTTTAAAAGTTTTTAATATTTCTAATGATTGGCTCAATGAGTTTGCTAAAATTATTCTTATTGCTAAAATAGGTCTAAGAGTAAAGAGTAGAAACTAGACAGACACAGCATACCAAAAGACTCTATTTCCGGTTTGTTCTGTCGTGCGTCGTCAAAAGCAAAAGTATAAAAATTTAAATTTAAAGATGATAAATTGAACCTTTAGTATTTTTGAGTTTGGTATAGTAAAAATATCAAAAATACATTTGGCAATTTGAGATATTTTTTTATCCTGTCTTTATTTTATTAATTTTTTAAAAAAATTACAAACTTCTAGAATGATTAACTTGTTATAAATCTTTTAATCAAAAAATACAATTGTATATCACACTTGGATAATTGTAATTACTAGGCTCTGTTTTGTGTGAGCTTAAATATTATTATGTTGTTTTAAATGTCAATTATAAAAAATTGATTTTGTCGTTTTACTTTCTTTGTATATTTATTATTTAATATATAAGGTTTTAATATTATTAATCTTGACATACTTATTTTAGTTGGACGGGGGTTTAGAAGAATACGATTTATATTGTATCAATAATAATGTAAAATAGTTGTAATTAATGGTAGAATATCTTTAAAGTTCTTTAAACATATAAAAAAATGAAGAAAAAATTATAGAAGATATTTATATAATAAGATAATTATTAGTTTTGATGGGATTAAGTTTTTGGCACCTTGACATTTAGCGAGTATTTGTAAAATTGTTGAAATTATTGGTAATAAAAGTATTTCAGTATCTCTTATTTTTTTAGGCAATTTAAGTACTGGTTTTATTTTAGTTTATGTTTTTAGAAAATTTCAAATATATGTTATGTATGGGTGGGAGTTTTATTGTGTTAGTAAGGAGGACGAAATTCTATAGAACCTACGTATGGTTTATGGCAGGTTTGTATTATTGTGCAAATATATGAATAGTTTTAGAATTGAAACTGATATACTTGTAAAAAGTAATTGTGTTTTCGTTGTTAGAAATTAAGTAAAATTATTTAATACTATAAAGAGATTTATTTTTAATAAGTGTTTAATTGTTCAAATGGAAAAATGTTTTTAGCATTGTACGAGCGTTAGAAAGAAGCAGTGTCCTTTATTGTAGAAAGATAAAAGAGTATTTAAGTGCATAATAAAAGTTTTATAAAAATTATTAGATTTATGGGTTACATTATAGATAAAACTTTAATAAAAACATCATTAAATTGATACTATTGTTATTCTTCAGTTTATTCTTTTTAGTATGATAGCGAATTGTCTATGATGATGTTCAATTGAAAAAGTAATGGTAATTATACTTAGTTTTTCGGAAGAAGACGAATTTGTCTTAAATTTTGCAAATTTTTTGATATTCCTCATATAAAGGTGTCGAAAAAGTCTTAATAAAGCTTTTAAGATATATTTGTCATGGGGGTGTGGTTTTTTGCGTAAATGCGTATTTTAAGAGAGTGGTTTATAATAAATCTAAATCTGATGTTATTTATATAACTTAAAAAATTAGAATGCTGTTACTTCATATAAATTGTTCTTCAAAAAACAAAATAGTGTTAAAGAAGTTATGTGATAAAACTGCTGTTTTTTTGACTTTTTAAAAAACAGTATGAATTGAATGTATGGGATTACTAGATTTATATAAAAAAGATGATAATATTGAAAAAAAATGTTTCTTTTAGAATAAAAATTAGATCAATTGTTTGAATTTATGGATATAGATATTACTGTGGAATTAATATTTTAAAATATTTGCAATATCATTCTTGTCAGTAAATACTGATAGTATAACTAAGTAGAAAATAGACAATATAGTGTTTTATTATCTCTTCTTACTGTAATAAAAAAATATATGAATGCAAAAAATAGCTGTATTATATAGATGAAAATATTTTTGTATTGTATAAGAAGCGAAAATCATATAAATATTATATAGATTTGTTGTCAAAGTTAAGAATCTCAAAATTTAATTTAAGTATAGATTTTATGGATCTTTTTAATTTTTAGGTGAAAGATTAAAATGTTTTCTTCTACAAATGGTATAAAAGAATTTTTATAGTTAATTTCAAAGAAAATAAAACTTTCCAAGAACTGTTATTGTATTGAACGTTATTTAGCGGTTGTTAAATATTTAAATTATTTTGATGAGATTAAGTTATATCTAATAGCGATTCAACAAGGATGTTATAAAAATGAAGAGAAAAGACTCTTAAAAGAAAAAAATGTTGACAAATGGTGGACGACATTGTTTATTTGAATGTTAGGAAAGGGGAATTGCTGAAAGAGACTTAAGTGAAACAATTATTGGAGATATTGGTTTTAATATAATTAATACGTTTGGGAAATTTACTTTAAAAGAATTATATAGTTTTCTAAAGATGTTTAAAGTTTTTGTAGGTAATAAATTAATTCCATATGCATATTGTAATATATTTAGAATTCAATATTACAATCGTATAAGTGATAGACATGAAAAATTAATTATAAAATTAAGTTCCTTTAGAGATATTGTGCAACTGAGATTTAATAGGTATATATAGTGATTATAAAATAGAATACGTTGTTTTTAGTGAATGAGGAATATTTTAGAAATTTGTGTTAATATTTATTAAATTATAATTTGGAATAAAAAGGCAATTAGATGGTTTATTGAAACATTAAAAAATAAGAAAAAATGCAATTTAATTATAGATTTCTAAGGATTGTATTAATAAGCGTGCTTGCAGTAAAATTTATAAAAGTAAATCAAAAAAATGGTATTTTAAAAATGGCAAAATTTAGTGATTTTTTAAATTAAAGAAATATTTTTGGAAAGGTGTGTAATTAATGCTATTTTTAAAAATCTTAAAATTATTCGTTTTTTAATAAGTATAACTTTTAAACCTTCTGTTGATATGAAAACAAATTTAGATATGGGTGATATTTTAAAAGGTAATATAAGATATGTAATGGGTTATGAATTATTTTTTGTAAGAGAATAAATGAAGAGATTGGTGTGTGTTCATTACAGGTTAATAAATTTGATGAAAAATAAATATTTAAAGCTGATAAAACAATAAACAATTAATTCTTTAACAGAGAGTTAATTGTTCGTTTATTAAAAAACAAAGTTGCTAGTAGAGCTGATATAGGAGTTATATAACGATTTTACGAATTCTATTAATTTTTATTATTTGGAATTTCAGATGTTAGCAAAACTTTTTTATATAGAATTGTTTTCTATTATTAAAAATGATGATAATCTTAATAATATAAATGATATTGAATCTGGAAAGTTTTTTAGAGATAAAAAATAAATAAAGTGATTTTTCCTATGTAAATCAATTTGATGATCAACTTTTCTCTATTCTGAAGAAAACTTAAATAATAAGGATAATATTTTAAAGTAATTCTAGATGATATTGTTAAAAAAATGTATAATAATATTAAATTAATCTGTTATAAGTGAAAAAATAATGAGGTAAAATAGTTTTGGAAATATCTAACGTTTCGGAAATTCAAATTGAAAGGGCGAAATTTAAGCCTATACTTCCTAATATTTTAAGACGAAGGTTAGTGTTTATTAAACCTGCTAAAGGAAAACCCACAGAATCTGTGGCCAATCAAAAAAAAATTCAAGAATTTTTTAGAAATACTTATGGATTACCTGTAGTAACATTTAAAAAAGGTTTAAATCTTTCAATTAAAAAGAAAGTTGTTAAAGTTGCTATTTTATTATCTGGAGGCCAAGCTCCGGGAGGACATAATGTTATCGCTGGACTTTTTGACGGATTAAAAAAAGCAAACAAAAAAAATACTTTAATAGGGTATTTAGGAGGCCCAACTGGAATTTTAAAAAATAAATATAAAGAAATTTCTAAAAAAGTTCTCAATAAATATAGAAATACAGGTGGATTTGATTATATACAAACTGGCAGAACAAAAATTGAAAGTTCTGAACAGTTTTGTTCAGTTAAAAATAATCTTGAAATATGTAAAATAGATGCATTGGTCATTGTAGGTGGAGATGATTCTAATACAAATGCTGCTGTACTGGCGGAGTATTTAAAACAGGAAAGCATGGATAAGTGTATCGTTGGTATTCCAAAAACTATTGATGGAGATTTAAAAAATCAATTTGTAGAAACTTCTTTTGGTTTTGATACAGCAACTAAAATTTATTCTGAACTTGTAGGAAATATTTGCAGAGATGCGAATTCATCGCGTAAATATTGGCATTTTGTGCGCCTTATGGGTAGAAGTGCTTCGCATATTACTTTGGAGGTTGGTTTTAAAACTCAGCCTAATATTGTGTTAATAGGTGAAGAGATTCTTGCAAAAAACATGACTCTTAGTGAAGTTGTCGAAGGTATTGTTGATGTTATTATAAAGCGTTCTAGAAATGGTAAAAATTTTGGCATAATTTTGGTGCCCGAAGGTCTGATAGAGTTTATATCGGAAATAAATGAGCTTATTGTTGCTTTAAATGATATTTTAGTTGAGTATGCTGACGTTCTTTTAAAATTTTGTTCAATTGAAGATAGAAAAAGTTTTATATGCGGTAAGCTTACTCAAAAGCTTTCAAATTTAATGGTTTCTTTACCTGCAGAAATTGCAACTCAGTTTATATTAGATAGAGATCCTCACGGGAACGTAATAGTATCATTAATTGAAACGGAAAAGCTTTTGATTAAAATGGTGCAAAAAAGATTAATGGAGCTTAAAAAAGAAGGCAAATATAGTGGAAAATTTGCAACCATTACGCATTTCTTTGGATATGAAGGACGTTGTGGTATTCCGTCGAATTTTGATGCAAATTATACGTATGCTCTAGGTTATAATGCTGCATTGCTTATATTAAATGGTTTTTCTGGTTATATGTCGTATATTAAGAATCTTGTGCAACCGCCTAAACAATGGGAATGTGGAGGTGTGCCTTTTACAATGATGCTTGATATGGAAAAGAGGGATGGTAAGGAAAAGCCGGTTATAAAAAAAGTACTAGTTGATTTAAATAGTAAGTCGTTCAAAGAGTTTATTAAGAGAAGAGATAACTGGGCTAATAACGAAATGTATATTTTTTCAGGCCCTATACAATATTTTGGCCCTAAGACTGTTACAGAAATGATTACGAAAACTTTACAATATGAACATAATACACAAAAACAATAATTTTATGCCTTTAATATTTAGAAAGTTTAAAAAATTGTCGACAGTTACTTTTGTAAGAAATATTATTCTCGCATATCTATATCTAGTTCTAGTTCTAAGTCTTTAATCATTTGTTTGTCTCTAGCAATGCTTCTGCCACCTGATGTAAGATAACCCCCGCTCATCATTCCATTTGCTCCAGCTTGAAATATCCATGATTGTAAATCTCTTAATTGTTTTTCTCTCCCTCCGCAAATCATGATATCTGGACTTTGAAGAATTATTCTAAAAATAGCAATGGTTTTTAAAATTTCAATAGGGGTTATTACTGGAAGATGGCATAAAGGTAGACCATTAATGTGCATAAAAAAATTCATTGGAACACTATCAGGATCCAATTTTTTTAAGGTAAATGCTAAATTTATTCTATCGTTAAGGCTTTCGCCTATACCAAATATCCCACCTGAACAAATTTTAAATCCAATTTTTTTAGCTCTTTTAATAGTATCAACTCTTTCTTGATAAGTATGTGTAGAACAGATGTTAGGATAAAAATTTTCAGAAGTTTCAAGATTATGATGTATTTTTTTTATGCCAGCTTTTTTTAATTTAATTAAATTTTTATCGGATATTTTACCTATGGAAACACTCAAATGAGATACTTTTTTATGTTTTTTAAACATTTCGCAAAGTTTTTCTATTTCATTATCACTTAAATAATTCCCACTTGAAACTATTCCGAAACATCCTACGCTTTCTAGAGCTTTTGTAGAAATATCTTCAATTTGTTTAGTACTAATAAGAGGATAAGATTGAACATCAGTTTTATTGAAAACTGATTGAGCGCAAAATTTGCAGTTTTCCCCACATTGTCCGGACTTTGCATTTATAATAGAACAGACTTTTGCTTGGTTCCCCTTATATTTTTTACGTATTTTTGAAGAAACTAAAAAAAGCTGATCAATTTCAAAGTCAAAAAGTATAAGTGCTTCATCTTTTGAAATTTGTTTTCCATTTATAATTTCTAGTATTAAATTTTCCATTTTCACCTTTTTAATATTTAATTTTTGTTAATCCACTTAACACAGAATTATACAACATGAAAATTACTATAGTCAACTTGAATTTATAGTAGTTTACTAAAATAGTTGTTTTTATGATCTTTTCTTTGCAAGATGTTTATTTAATTTTTTTAAAAAAGATAAAATTTCAAGTTAATATTTTTATATATAGCGTCAGACGTAATAGAAAAAATATATATAATAAGTCTTTGGAAGTATTTATATTTCTATTTTGATTTTAACAGTTTTGTATTTTACTATAGATTTTGTGGCATTAATTTGTTTTAAAGCTTTCTCAATATTTTCACGATAAGTTTCATGTGTAATTATAATGATTCTAGCATAATTGCTATCGTTTATATCAGGTTGGGAAAGACTTGCTATTGAAACTTTATATTTACCCAATATTCCGGAAATTTTTGATAAAACTCCTGGTTTGTCAAAAACAGATAGTCTTAAATAATAAGGAGCTCTGCTTTTTCCAGATGGAATAATTTTAATTTTCTTGTTTTTATTGTAAATTACGTCAGATACTACCCCGGCTGTATTTGCAACAATGGATTTTGAAAGATTTATAATGTCTGACACTACAGCACTTGCAGCGGGTAGTTGTCCTGCTCCTTTTCCATAGAATAAAACGTCGCCTGAATCTTTCCCTGTTATCATAACGGCATTATATTCATTTTCAACTGTTGCAAAAGTATGTTCATGATTTACAAGACATGGTTGTACGGATAAGTCTATCCCATTTTTTGTTTTTTGCGCTGAACCAATAAGCTTTACATCATATCCAAAATCTCGTGTTATTAAAACATCTTCAATATCAAGGTTTGCAATTCCATTGGTAGATATATCTTTAACTTTTATCCAGCCACCCCAAGCAAGTGATGAAAGTATTGCTAATTTGTTGGCTGTATCAATGCCATTAGTGTCAAAGGAAGGTTCTGCCTCGGCAAAACCTTCTTCTTGTGCTCTTTTTAAAGCGGATTCATAAGTGACTCCTTTTTTTGTCATTTCACTAAGAATAAAATTTGTAGTGCCATTTAGAATACCTTTAATTTCAAGTATTTCTTCAGATGCGAGCCCTTCGCTTAGTCCTTGAACTACAGGAATTACTCCACCTACTGAGGCTTCGTAATATATTGATTTTTGACACTCTTGTGCTGTTGTAAAAATCTGATCCCAATATTTTGCAAGAACAGCTTTATTTGCTGTTACAACATTTTTGCCAGCTTTTAAGGATTCTATTATTATTGTTCTAGCGGGTTCGTATCCACCGATAAGTTCAACAATTAAATCTATTTCATGATCTTTTATAATATTTTTAAAATTTTTTACATAAAATTCTGATCTATCTATGGGGCGTAAATCGCAAATTGATTTTATGCGTACAGATTTTCCCACTTTTCTTAAAACTATTTTTTTATTTTCTTCCAATATTTTTACTACACCTTTCCCTACGGTTCCATACCCTATTAAACCTATATTGATATGCTTATTTTCCATAATAAATCCTTGAGAATTTAATGTTTTTTTGAGCATTTTTAGTAAATTTGCCTATGCGAAGCAATGCATCATGAAATCTTTTTTCATGGGTTACTAAAGATATTCTTATATAACCTTCACCATGTTTACCAAAACCTATTCCTGGTGAGATAACAACACCGGTTTCTTTTACTAGTCTTTCTGCTACGCTTAAAGAACCTTCTTTTATTAAACAATCAGGAAGTCTAGCCCATACATACATTGTTCCTTTGGTTTCGTTGCTTCGCCACCCTAATTTTTGTAAGCCTTTAACCATTTTTTTCATTCTTCTTTCATAAATTAATGACAATTCTTTTCCAAATGTTTGCGAGTCATTTAATGCTGAAATACCTGCTAGTTGCATAAACGTAGAGGAACCGTAATCTAAAAAAGACTTAAATTTTTCAAGAGGATATAGTAATTTTTTAACTCCACAAACCCATCCTAATCGCCACCCTGCCATGTTGAATGTTTTTGAAAAAGAGTGAAATTCTAATGCAGTATCTTTTGCTCCGGGAAATTCAAAAATTGAAGGAGCAGAATAATTTCCAAAAGTTAGTTCTGAATAAGCATTGTCTGATATGAGTAAAATGTTATGTTTTTTACAAAATTTTATTGCTTCTTTCCAAAAATTATTATCTTCTACTACTGTGGCCGTAGGATTATTGGGATAATTCAGAAACATCATTTTTGATTTTTGAGCTATTTTTTCAGGAATTTTTGTAAAATCTGGTAAAAAATTGTTTTTTATAAGTAAAGGCATGTTATAAATTTTTGCTCCCACCAAAGCTGCAGCGTTAAAATGCACCGGGTATGTTGGATCACATACTAAAACATAATCTCCAGAATTTAAATATGACATACATAAATGAGCTATACCTTCTTTTGAACCTATTAAGGAAAGAATTTCATTTTCATAATCAAATTTTACTCCAAAACGTTTGTCCATCCATTTTGCGATAGTTTTCCTAAATTTTGGCATTCCTTTTGCTTGAGAATATTTATGTGTATTACGATGGTGTTTAACAGTGTCACATAGTCTTTCAATAATATTATCAGGAGGTGGTAAATCTGGATTACCCATTCCTAAATCTATTATGTCAAGATTTTTAGTATGGACTTCTTTCTTTATTTGGTTTATTTTAGTAAAAAGATATGGTGGTAAATTTTTTAGATTATTTGATGGTTCTATATTAATCATAAATAATTTCGACTCTTATTGCTGGATTATTTTTCTGAGTGTTGTAGTGGGTTTAAAAGATACCTTTTTTCCAGCGTTAATTGGAACGATTTCTCCTGTTTTAGGATTTCTACCTTGCCTTGCTTTGCGTGGCTTAACTCTAAAAGAACCAAGTCCTGATAAAGAAATTATTTCATTGTTTTGCAAACTTGCTTGAATCGCTTTAATTAGAGCTTTTATTACCTTGTTTGAATCTCCTTGTGTCAGTCCTGAAATATCTGAAACTTGTTTAATTATATCAGGCTTTTTCATCAAGAAAGCACCTCCGTGTAAGTAGTTGCATCCTAAAATCCATTCATTTTATAATAAATTTTGCAGATAATGTCAACGATAGTCAAACCAGAAAATATAAGTGATTATTAAAACTTTTATGTGTATTAATTTAAAATGGAGCTAAGGGGAATTGAACCCCTGACCTCTTGCATGCCATGCAAGCGCTCTCCCAACTGAGCTACAGCCCCAATTAAGATATTTGACCATTATTATAACGAAAAGAAAATATTCTTGTCAAATTTTGTGGTAGTAGTGATAATGGCTATAATGGTCTTGTAATCTTACTATTAGTATCATTGAAATTGAAAAAGTAATTTATTTTTATAATCTTCTTCTTGATATTATATATGAAAAATAAATTTAATCTTTCTTGATCTTTTACAAACTCCTTTAATTTTGTGTTTTGGTACAAAAATATGTATGAATAATAACTGTATTTTTAAAATTATAGAAAAAAGTTATTTTTGCGATTAAGCAATAAAGATAAATTATAAAAAATCTTAATTTTATACTGTGTCAAGGAGATGTGAAACTAATGGGTATTATAATAAACCAATAAAATGAAAAACAATATGAAAACATTATTAAAAAAATAATTTTTAAAGTTGATGTTTTGAGTAAAGAGTATTTATTTGGAATTAATTGTAGTGACGAAGCCATATCATTTAAATGTATATCTGAACTGCAATACAGTAATATTTTTAAAATTTACATATGTTTTTGCTTTTGTTAAAGAATAAGAATTAAATCTTTTAAAATGATATAAGTTTTTTATTAATTCTGTTTTAATATACCCATATTACCTCCCAATAGCATAGATACAACAAAAACCTTATGTGACTGAACAAATAAAAAATCTTAAAGATTTTATTGCATGCGTTAGTAATTTAATTGTAACGTTGCAAGTACAAAAACAAATAATAGTGCTACTATTATTCAAGATTAAAAATGTGACTTTGATAAATTAATATATCATTATTTTCGTTTGTTATACAAGAACAAATTTGTTGAAATAAAATACAGCTTGCAGCAAAGAGGAAATGTTATAAAGATATTTGGCCTATTGTAAGTGATGTGCCAATTAGAATTAATTCAATAAGTGTATTATAGAACTCAATTTTTAAATTCTTTTGTTAATGAAATAAAAATAATATCTGTTAATTTTGATGGTTTTAATTTTACGTTTAAGATTATTTTAATTATTTAGTAAAAAATATTCCTTAAATAGTATATACATTGTGCTTTGATTATTCTATAAGTGAAAAAGAAGAAAAAAGGTTTTAAGAGTATAATCTTCTCGTAAATAATCTTTATAAATGTAAAAATACAGTGTCAAGGATAAAGAGTTTTACTGACTTTTAAAGAAATGTCATTTTTTATGAAATCATTTAAAATTTTGCTGATAAAATGTAATTATAAAAATTTATTGTGTGAATGAAGAAGAATGTGAGCGTAGTTAAGTTACGAAATGTTCTATAAGAAAAAATTATTAAATTTTCAAAAAGTTAGTGATGGTAGTTAAAGTAAGAGGATATTTAAAAAATAACTTCAGACAATTATGTTTTCCATGAAAAGTATGAAATAGGTATTATATTGGACAAAGACTATTTCAATGTACAATAATATTCTTAAATATTTGTGTATAAAGCATAAAATGGAGATAAGTTATATGGCTTACCAGAAAAAACTGTAAAAATATATCGACGTTGAAAAGAAATAAAATCTAAATTGTATTTTTAGATAATTCTTGCTCAGGAAAAAATTGTAAGTTCTTTTATTATAAAAAAGCATCTGACAAAATTAAAATTAATAGAAGATGTAAAAAATGATTTTTCTAAACCATACCTTGTGGAAAGACTTGTATTCAAATAAATGTTATGAATTTAGATTTAAAAAGACAAAGTTAAAGAAATTTTATAAAAGGTTTAATTTTTATGTTGGAAAATAATATGTACATAATATTTTTATTTAAGTATTTAAAAAATACATCTAAATGGATAAAAAATATAAATAAATATGAAAAATAGTAAAACAAAGAGCGAAAAGGAACTAGGTGAAGAATATGAAGGTAAAAATTGTAAGCATGATAATATTTTAAATATAGAATTAAGTGGATGTATGGAACGCAAGAGAGTATTAGAAATAATGGATTATGTAAAAGGAAATAGAAATATAATATGATTCTTCCTATGTAAAATTTGTAGAATTAGGTTTTATGTTACTATGCAAATTAAAAATTTTAAACAACTTATCAAAGAATATTCATTTGCTCTAGGAAATTAAGATAAAAAATGGTTGGCAAAGATTTAAAGTAATATATGTATGACAACAGTTCAAGAAGTTTAAAGAAGAAATATGGAGTAAAATGGCAATATCTGAGATGTAGGGTATATTTGAGTTAAATATAGAAAAAGCGAGAGAATAAACATTAAACATTAAAAATTAGTAAAGAGCACAATCATGAGACAAGAAGTATAAAAAGTAATTAGGAGAGTTAATAGAAGAAATGGAATATTATACTGCAATAAATAGTATATGTTGCGTTAGTATTTGATTGGCTATGAATGGATTCTAAGAATTAGAAATGATGGAAAAAGTTATTCAGAGTATACTAAAATTGAACAAGAAATAATAGTTGCTTAAGCAGAACAATAAGAAAATATAACTGCAGTAGAGGTTTATCTGAAGTATAAACAGAAAGAAGATTAAAAAGATACCAAGTGCTATAAAGAGTTTTGGAATAAAATGTATGGCAGTTATACAGCGACAATAGTTGTTGAAACGATGAAATATTTTACTACGAGAGTGAATAAAGAGCATTAATGGATAATAGTGCTAAATTAAATGTAGCAAAATTATTAGAATGTTTTTTAAATTGAAATTTATTGAAGAATGTTTAGATAAACAGATATGGATTTTCTTTTGAGAAGTTAATAGGTATTGAAGAAGATATTATGATACACGCATTTAATGATTATATTGGAAGAAGTACCTCGTGAATTTTTAAAAAGATTATTGCTTGAATTGTTTAAAATGGTAGTTAAGAGTTTTTTAGTTGAGAAGGGTAGTTGGTTGAGATTTTTAGAAATGTAAATGATAGGTAAAATACAAGAGCTTGTTCGCAAATGCAAACATTAGAAGAACAATTGGAAGTAGGGCATATTGGTAAGAATAGTTAGTGATGTAAATGGTAAGTGTTAATGAAGATAATTGTGATTATCTTTTTAGGTTTTTGATAAATTATGAGGTAGCAAAATCATCTGAGGTTAAGGTTAAAAATTTCTTAGGATTAGATGCAGAGAAGCTAGAGGATTTTTAAAATTTATTTGGTAAGAGATGGAGTTTGCAGTGCAATAAACTTAGATGTTACCTTTAAAATTAATGAGTTTGAGTAAAAGGAATTTGCATAGAGTTGTAGAAGGATTTTAAAAATGTTAAAAGAAAAGTTATAGATTTTCTGAAGTGTTAGATTCTCTTCCTAAGTTTTAGGCGATAGTACTGAAAAATCAGGAATTTAAAATAATATGAAAGTTTTAGCAATATTGAAGGAACAAAGAGGTAAAGTGATTAATTTTTTGTAGATTAATGTTTATAATTAAGTTAAGACAATAGGTGGAGAACGAAGGGAAGGATAGTAATGTAGATAAAATTATGGGATTTCAGAAAGAACAAAGGAATGTATTTATTTTTTTTATTTATGGCGATTTGAAATGTTGTTGTAAATAGATTGCGTTGATGAAAAGGAGAATCGTTAATTTTCCTTAGAAAGATAAATTTTTAAACCAAGTTTAAAATAATAATGAATAGTTCGATTATTAGGTTTAATTATAATACTAATAAAGTTATAGAATTTTGACTAAATACGATGATTTATTAATAATTTGGATGGAAGCAATTTAAAACAATTTATAAAATGATAATAATATTGTCGATCAAAGTGATAATTTTCTTAAAAACTTAAACTGTCCTGTGATAGTTTAAATTAATATTAGAAAATTTAAACTTATCAAATATGTATATGTTTTTGAAATTACTGAATAAACATAGATTGATATTTTTAGAATTCAACGATTTGAGATAATTTGTAAAAAGATAGCGAAAATCTTAAGAAAGGTGATAAAATTCTTAGAGTTTTAGATTCAATTAATAAGTTTCGAATAATAATGTAAAATGATCAAATATTAACAAATATAAATAAAGTTAGAAGATTTTCTTCGAGATGCATTGTTACTTTAAGTGACTATAGACTTGTAAGCACTTATGTAAGAGTGTAAGTATAATAATTGCGGGATTTCCTTGTAGGAGTTAAAATCTTCTGCTAAATTAAAAGTAATATTTGAACCCGCTTAATAGGTAAAACTTTATTTGGAATTTGTTTCGAAAGTAGAAAATATATCAAAGTGTTGGTGGAATAAAGTAATTGTTTTAATGTAAGGAAAAGGATTGCTATCACGAGAAGTTATTGTTAATTGGAATATGTTTTAGCAGTAAGTAATCAAGCGTATCCTAGATGATTTTATTAGTATTATTTAAATTTTCATTTCAAAATCTGGAAATTAAGCAGCAAGATGATGATTTCACTGGGTTGGTATGTTGTTTACTAGAAGATGGAGTTGGATATGATTGAGTATTATGTTAGTAATCTTTAAAATTAACCAAAGAAAGCGTTAATAGATTAAAGTAAATAAGTTAACTAATTTTAAATCTAAATCATTTTTTAAGTTAATCTTGTAAATGTGAAAAAGAGGAGGAAATTTATTGTCAATAAAATACATCAAAAGGATTGTTAGCAGACTTTGTAATATAATAAGAAATTGAAGTAAATTAGAAAACAAAAAGATTTATTTTGATAAGAAAGAACTTGCTTAAAGATTGTTTTATTAGCTAAAACAATCCTATATTTTAGTTTCGTTTTTGCTGTTATCTAAAATCAAATAAAAGTACTAACCAATACTTTGATTTTTATGTATGAGATTGTTTTTGCATAACTGATGTAAAAACATATAAAAAAACTAAAGCGATAAACTAACGATTAAAACAATATTTGCTGACTGTTTTCTGTTAATTTTATTGCGATTTTCTACAAAGTTTTGTTATGAAATATTTTGGGACAGTTAATATAAAAAGCATAATAATTATAAAATCCAACGAATTGTTTGCATTACTTTAATATAAGAGTTATAGAGATAATATGTTTATATTAAACAAATGTGTATTTAAAAGCATTCTCGTTTCTTAAAAAACCTGTCAGTTGAGATGAGGCTTTAGCTTGATTGACATAGTATTTAATTTTGCTAAAAATGCTTTTTTCCTGCAATTTACTGCATTTTTGAAAGATGCAGTCATTAGAGTTGGATTTTGACTTTAAGAAATGGAAGTATTTATCATGACAGCTGCACAACCTAATTCCAGGTATTTACCACACGTCAGATGGTTTGCCTATTCCTGCGTCAACTATTATGTGTATCTTATTCTTCTATTAAAATTTTTACCATTTCTTTTGTTTTTGGTCCTTTATTTCTATAGGGACTCTAGTGGCATAATTGCAGTTGCTCCGGCATTTTGCATATCTCTTACCGCATATAAATCGGCATTCATGTAAGCAAATACTTTAAAACCTTTTTTTGTTAGAATTTCACACGCGCTTGCGGTTTGATAATTATCCGGCAAAAGATATTTATTGTCATTTATTATTTCTATTTTAATTAAATCTGTTTTAGTTAAACTTCTAGCAATGTGTGTGCTATCCTTACTGTTTCGGTTTTGTCTCTTGCACCGAAAATATTTGGTATTATTTGTATATTTTTAGGCATGTAATTTAAAATATTTTTTTTAGGATTTTAAAAAGTCTTCTTACTGGTACAGTTATAACTTGTGCCATAGAAGCTTCAAGCTGGAGTATAATTCTATGATTGGAAAATTCTCCGCTCCCAATTTTGCTTTCAAGTTTCATATCAGCAATGTTTAAAATATCATTATTCATAATAAGCCTACGAATAAAAAAGCTTTAAAAATAATTAAAAGAAATTATAAAATTCTTATATTTTCTAGGAGATTATTCATGATGACTTCATGATAGTTATGAGATTTAATTCTTCTTGCAAAGTTTTATAAAATAATTGATGGATTTAATATAAAAAAGTTAAAACTTAATTTCTAATTAGTATTGCTTTAATATATCATAAAATTTTTATTCGTGTAAATTAAAAATTTAATAGAAAGATTTGCGATTAAATAAAATTTATTGACAAATGTTGTATAATTATAAAATAAAATAATTAAAAGGGGCTGGTAAATGAAATGGAAAAACAAAGATCGTTAGGTACTTTAAGACATTCAGCAGCACATATAATGGCCTCGGCTGTTACAGAGCTTTTTCCAGGCACCAAAATTGCAATAGGCCCATCTATAGAGAGTGGATTTTATTATGATTTTGATAGAGCTGAATCTTTTACGCCAGACGATTTAGTAAAAATAGAAGAGAAAATGAGAGAAATAATAGAAGAAAATCATCCCTTTGAACGTTATTTGATGTCAAAAGATGAAGCTATTGAAGATTTTAAGAGAAAAGGTGAGAAATACAAAGTCGAAATAATTTCACAAATTGCTGGAGAAAAAGTAAGTGTATATAAGTCTGGAAATTTTGTTGATTTGTGTAAAGGACCTCATATAGCTTCAACTAAAGATCTAAAATATTTTAAACTTCTTTCGGTTGCAGGTGCTTATTGGAGAGGTGATTCTTCTAGAGAACAACTGCAAAGGATTTATGGAACAGCATTTTTTACTGAAAAGGACATGGAAAATTATTTAATAAAGATTGAAGAAGTCAGAAAAAGAGATCACAGAAAAATTGGCAAAGATTTAGATTTATTTAGTATTGACGAAACTGTAGGTGTGGGATTGATCCTTTGGCATCCCAAAGGTGCCATTTTAAGAAATATTATTGAAACATACTGGAAAAATTTTCATATTGAAAATGGATATAGTCTTTTGTTTACACCTCATGTTGCAAGTGAAAGACTTTTTGGAATAAGTCAACATTTACAAACCTATTCTGATAGTATGTATGCTCCAATGGAAATGGAAGGAAAATCATATCGTGTAAAACCAATGAATTGTCCTATGCATTTAATGGTGTATAAGACAAAACTTCATTCTTATAGGGAGCTTCCGATAAAATATGCAGAGCTTGGAACGGTTTATAGATTTGAAAAATCTGGAGTTTTGTATGGATTATTACGTGTAAGAGGCTTTACACAAGATGATGGACATATTATTGTTACTCCACAACAGTTGGAAGAAGAGATATTAATGGTGTTTAATATGGCTGTAAATTGCCTTAAGACATTTGGTTTTATGGATTATGAAATTTATCTTGCAACAAAGCCTGAGAGAAAATGTGTAGGGAAAGTAGAAGATTGGCATAAAGCACAAAAATCAATTGAAAATGCCTTGAAAAAGACAGGTTTTAATTATCAAATAGATGAAGGTGGTGGTGCTTTTTATGGACCGAAGATTGATATAAAAATAAAAGATGCTATTGGAAGATTATGGCAGTGTTCAACTATACAATTTGATTTTAATCTTCCTGAAAGATTCGATATTTCTTATGTTAATTTAAATGGAGAGAAGGCAAGACCGTATATGATTCATAGAGCTTTATTTGGTTCTTTAGAAAGATTTATAGGTGTGCTTTTGGAGCATTATGCGGGTATTTTGCCAGTTTGGATTGCTCCTGTACAAGTTGTGATAGCTAATATAGATGAGCAACAGCGTGGTTATTGTAAAGAATTAAAAGAAAAATTAAAAAATAATAATATAAGAGTAGTTTTTGATGATAGAAATGAAAAAATTGCTCATAAGATAAGAGATAATGCTATGCAAAAAATTCCATATATACTTGTTGTTGGTAATAAAGAAAAGGAAGCAAATTCAGTAGCTGTAAGAGTGAGAGGTAATAAAAATTTAGGTTTTATGAAAATTGACAAGTTTATTTCTATTATAAATGAAAAAAATAAACCTGGTATTAATGAATTGTAATGATTATATAAATATGTTTAAAGGAAGGGTATAAATTGAAATATATTGATGAGATGAAAATTAATTCTTTGCTTAAATTGAAAGTCACAGAAAAAGAAGTTGATGAAATTATAGTAAAAGCAAAACAACTTAAAAGACTTAGTCTTGAAGAATCTGCTAAGCTTTTAATGGTAAAGGATGACATTGTTCTCCAAAAAATTTATGAATCTGCTTCTTATGTAAAAAGGACAATATATGGAAATCGTGTTGTTATATTTGTTCCTTTATATATAAGCAATTTGTGCTCAAATAGCTGTGTATACTGTGGTTTTGCATCAAATAATAAAGTAACTGTAAGGAAAAAGCTTACTTTTCAAGAAATAAAACAGCAAACTGAAATACTTTTAGGAAGAGGGCATAAACGAATTTTAATGGTTGCCGGCGAAATGGGATCATCAGAAGAAAATATAAATTATTATATAGGTGCGGTTAAAGCTATTTATAGTGCAGAATATAAATGTAATAAAATAAAAAGAGTTAATATAAATGTTGCTCCTATGAGTGTTGAACATTTTAAGAAATTAAGAGATATAGGTATAGGAACATATCAGATATTCCAAGAAACATATCATGAACAAACATATAGAAAATTACATGTTGCAGGAGCAAAAACAGATCCAGATAATCGTTTGAATGGTGTGGATAATGCATTTAAGGCTGGTATTGATGATGTAGGTATAGGACCTTTGCTTGGACTTTATGATCCTAATTTTGAAATTCTTGCAATGCTTATGCATATAGAACATTTGGAGAAAACTTATGGAGTTGGTCCACATACTATTTCAATACCACGTATTGAACCTGCTCCAGGTTCCGATTATGCGTCGAAACCTGATTATCTAGTTAAAGATGAAGAATTTAAAAAAATAGTTTCTGTTTTAAGACTTTCGGTTCCTTATACTGGAATAATAGTATCAACAAGAGAAACTGCAAAATTCAGAGACATTCTTATAAATTTAGGTGTTTCGCAAATAAGTGCTGAATCAAAAGTGACACCTGGTGGATATGAAGAGAATTCTGTACATAATGATAAATTGGAAAGACAGTTTAGCATAAATGATCAAAGAAGTTTAAACGAAGTGGTTAAAGCTTTGATTGTAAAAGGGTTTATTCCTAGCTTTTGTGCTGCGTGTTATCGCAAAAATAGAACAGGGAAAAGATTTATGGATTTGGCAAAACCTGGTCAAATAAAGCGTATATGTGATATAAATGCTTTAGTGACGTTCAAAGAATTTTTAAAAGATTTTGCAGATGCTGATGTAAAAGAACTGGGTTGTAAGTTAATTGAAAAACATAAAATTACCCTTGATAATAAGAGTGTAAATATATTAGAAAAGTTTTTTAAAGATATAGATAACGGTATTCGGGATAAATATGTTTGATATAAAAAACTTATTTTACTTTCCTTTTAGTAATAAAAAATCCAAAATAAATTGTTAGATTATAGTTTTGAAATTATTTGAAAAATATGATACAATTCCTCTAAGTCAATACTTAGAACGATTGAGTTTCAAATGTTAAAAAATTGTATCTTTTGTAAAATAGTGAAAAATGAACTTTTGTCTCAAAAAGTTTATGAAGACGAAAGTGTTTTTGCTTTCAAAGACATAAATCCTCAGGCTCCAGTTCATGTAATTATTATTCCTAAAAAACATATAACGAGTCTAAGTGTTATTTCTGTTGAAAATGAAAAAGTATTGGGACATATTCAGGTTACTGTGTCAAGAATAGCGAAACAATTCTCTGAACTAAAAAACGGATTTCGCTTGATAAATAATTGTGGTGTAGAAGGTGGCCAAACGGTTTTACATTTACATTATCATCTTCTTGGAGGTCGTTCTTTTAGATGGCCTCCTGGGTGATTAATCTTTTAAAAAAGGTGGTGTTTTAGAAAAATGGTAAATGTTAGAGTACGAGAAGGAGAGTCTATAGAGGATGCTATTAGACGTTTTAAAAGAGAATGCGAAAGAAATGGGGTAATGCAAGAAATAAAAAAGCGTGAGTTTTATAAGCCACCGAGTGTTTTGAAAAAGGAAAAACTTGCTGAAGTGAAAAGAAAGATTCGCCGTAAAATGCTTAAAGATAGCAGATGGTCTAGTAGATAGAAATATGGAGAGGTTGTTTTAGTTTATTACGAAACAAAAATTCTTTTTTGTTTCGGAAAGAAAGTATTATGAAATTAGAAGATGTGTATAAAATATTTATTAGGGAAGGAATGGAGGCGGATCCTAGAGGTGTGCGTGTTGTTGAGGATGAGCTATTAAGACGCAAGAAAGAATATGATGTTCTTTCAGATAAGCAAAAAGAAAGTTATGATATAGAGAGCCTTACGAATCCTTATTATGATTCAAGAATTTTGTATGGAGATGCAAATATTGATGTTAGATCAATTATGGTTGGTATAGATATTGAGACACAAGAACTTTTACTTGCCAAATATCTTATGAGTTCAAGTAAGAATATAGATTTAGTTATAGCACATCATCCTGAAGGATATGCTTATTCTACATTTTATAGTGTTATAGGCATGCAAGCTGATATTTTAAGTAATCATGGTATTCCTATAAATATTACCGAAAAAATTGTTTCTAATAGAATGAAAGAAGTTCAAAATAGTATTTTTCCTAAGAATAATGAAAGGATTTATGATGTTGCAAGAATTTTAAATATACCACTTATGATAGCTCATACTGTTGCAGATAATCAAGTGGCTTCGTTTTTACAAAAAGAGATAAGTTTATTAAATCCTACATATCTAAGGGAAATAGTTGATTTGTTAAATAAGTATCCCGAGTATCAACATGCGATAAAGATAGGGCATGCTCCTTTTATTTTAAATGGAAATGATTATTCAAAATGTGGAAAAGTTTTTGTAGATATGACCGGTGGAGCTGAATGCCCTATTCAATCTTTTGAGAGACTTGCAAATGCTGGTATCGGAACAATAATTACAATGCATTTAAGTCCTGAAAGTGTTAAAGAAATAGAAAAGTATCATATTAATATTATTTTAGCAGGTCATATTTCCTCTGATAATTTAGGTATGAATTTGCTTTTTGATAAATTAGAAAAAAAATCTACTGAAAAGTTCGAATTCATAGAATGTTCAGGTTTTAGAAGATTTAGAAGATAAAATGACTATATCAGAAGATGTAATTGAAAGAGTGCGAAGTTCAAATGATATAGGGTCAGTAATAAGAGAATATTTGCCTAATTTGAAAAGAGTTGGTCGCAATTGGAAGGTATGTTGTCCCTTTCATGATGAGAAAATTCCGTCCTTTGTAGTAAGTTCAGAAAAAGGTATTTTTAGGTGTTTTGGATGTAATGTTGTTGGGGATGTTTTTAAATTTGTAATGCTTTCAGATAAAGTTTCTTGGATAGAAGCAATAAAGAAACTCGCTAAAAGGGCGAATATAGAAATTCAGGAAACAAAACAAGATGTTATAAAAAAATCTGAAAAAGAAAAACTTTTTGAAATTTTGGAAATGGTTGCTTTGTTTTATCATAAATGCTTGCTTGAAACTGCGGATGGTAGAAAAGCAAGAGATTATCTTGAAAAACGTGGGGTACGTTATGAAACTTTGAGAAAGTTTAAAATAGGTTTCGCTCCTAAAGAACAACTTTTTCGATTTGCTTCAAAAAAAGGATATAGTGAAGAGCATCTTTTAAAAACTGGATTAATAACTAAAACTGAGAAAGGGTTTCTTTTTGAATATATGTCTGAAAGAGTTGTTTTTCCTATATTTGATATTCAGGGAAGAATTATAGCGTTTGGAGGGAGAACTATTATAAATCAAACCCCCAAATATTTAAATACGCCGGAAACAATTGTTTATTCAAAATCATCAAATCTTTATGGTTTATTTCAAACATTGCCTGATTTGCGCAAAGGAAAGAAATTAATAATTCTTGAAGGATATATGGATGTTGTTATTCCTTGTCAGTTTGGAATAAGTGGAGCAGTTGCAACTCTTGGTACGGCGTTTACTTACAATCATGCAAAATTGATTGCAAGATATTCTGATATGGTAACATTGCTTTTTGATTCAGATGAGGCAGGACGTATGGCCACACAAAGATCTCTTGAAATTTTGATTGAAAATAACATAGAAGTTAGAGTATCTAGCTTACCTGAAAATGTTGATGCTGATGAATATTTGAATAAAAAAGGCAGAGAAAATTTTTTAAAGCTTCTTAATGATAGTTCAAAAAGTGCTATAGATTTTATGATTGCAAGAGTATGTGGTAAATTATTTTCAAATGATAAAAAAGTTTCTTCTGAAATGAAAGCGAAGGCGGTCTCAAATCTTTTAGATTTTGTGTGTAGGACTTCTAATTTTATAATTCAACGAGATTGGATAAAAAATATTGCTCAATGTTTAGAGCTTGATGAAGAAAGTATTTGGTTAGAGTTTAAAAATAAATTGAAATTACAAAAGTGTTATGCTAATAATTTAAAGATTTCGGCAAATGATGTTGTTGTAAATAAGAAAAGAAGTATTTTGTCACTAGAGGAAATCCTTTTAAATCTTATTATATATAACAAAAATTATGTTAATAATGTTTCTGAAGATAGTTTTAGCGATATGAGATGTAAAAATATTTTTAATTTATTGCGCTCAGGTTTGAGCAATGGGGCGATATTGAATAAGTTGTCTGAGGAAGATGGAATTTGGTTTTCTAAACTTACATTAAATGCAATAGAGTATAGCAATGTTGAAGAAGCTTTAAGGACTATTTTAAAAGATATAGAATTTGATATGTTAAGAAAGAAAAGTCAAGAACTTAAAAAAGAAATTATTTTGATGAGTGAAGGCAAAAAGAAAGAGGACATACGAATATTCGAAGAATATAAAAAATTGATGGTTTTTATCAAAGGTTCGGAGAAATGACATGACAAAAAAAGACTTGTTTCAAAATTTAATTAATATTGGGAGAGAACAAGGATATCTTACTTATGAGGATATTAATGATAGCTTACCAAAAGACCTTGTAGTTGTTGAAGAAATTGATAGTTTTTTTATAACTTTAGAGAATTTAGGTATTAAGGTAGTAGATACTAAAAAACAGTTTTTAGATGTGAATAATGCTAAAAAGAACAACGATGGAGTGGCAATAGAACAATCTGTAAAAATTGGGAATAATGAAGAGGATATAAACCCGGTTAGAATGTATCTAAGTGAGATGGCAAAAGTTTCTTTGCTTGAAAGATCTGTTGAAGTAGAACTTGCTAGGAATATAAGAGAAAACGAGAAAAAATTAAAACTTATAGTTTTAGAGTCACCTCTCATTGTAAAAGAAATAAGAAATTGGGAAACTCTTATAAGTCAGGAAGAAATGACTACTAAAGAATTGATGCCAAGAGGAAGAAAGTCTAAAGCTCAGTTAAGAGGCATGGGCGTAAAGATAAAAAAGGCCGTAAAAAAAATGAATCATATTGAAAAGATTATAAATTCTTACGAAGAGAAATTAAAAGCGAAATCACTATCTAAAGAAAATAAGAAACGTTATGAAGAAAAAGTTAAAACTCTTCGGTGTGAAATTGTTAATTTGATTGTAGGTCTTAACCTTAATCAGGATAAAATTAAAAGACTTATTAATAAAATTAAAACTATTGCCCAAAAATTAAATGAAATAAAAGATGATTTAAGAAGGTTTGAGCGTAAATATAAAAAACCTTTGACTAAAATTCAATTGTTTTTTAAAAGTTATGAATCTGGTAAAATTTCTGCGTCAGATTTTAAAAAATATACTAATACTTCTGTAAAAGTTGTAGCTGAGGATATTAGTAGAATGAAATTTCTTTTGGAAAAGAAAACTAATTTGCAAGAAGGTTTTGTTATAAGTACAGAAGAAATGATTGAGACTGATAGAAAAATTAGAGAGCTTGAAGATATTATACATAGAGATAAAATGAAGCTTATTGAAGCAAATTTCAGACTTGTTGTTTCAATTGCCAAAAAACATATTGGTATAAGTAATTTGGAATTGTCGGATTTAATTCAAGAAGGAAATTTGGGTTTGTCGAAAGCAGTTGAAAAATTTGAATGGAAGAGGGGGTTTAAGTTTTCTACTTATGCTACATGGTGGATAAGACAATCTATTAATCGTGCTATAGCAGATCAAGCTAGAACTATTAGAATTCCCGTTCATATGAAAGAGCTTATATCAAAACTTACGAAAGTAAAGAAAAAATATCAGCAAGATATAGGAAGAGAACCTACAATAGAGGAATATTCAAAGGTATTAAGACTTTCAATTGATAGGGTAAGAAGAATATTAAAGATGATGCAAGAGCCAGTATCTCTAGCTACACCTGTAGGCGAAGAAGAAGATTCGCGATTGGAAGACTTTATAGAAGATCAAAATAGTCCTAGTCCTGTGGTAAAGACACAACAATACAGATTGCAACTTGAACTTGAAAAAGTTTTAAATACTTTAACTTTAAGGGAAGCTGAAATTATAAGTTTAAGGTATGGTATAGGTGTAGGCTATCCCAGTACACTTGAAGAAGTTGGCAAAAAGTTTGGTGTTACAAGAGAAAGAGTTAGACAGATTGAAGCGAAAGCTATGAGAAAATTAAGACATCCTAGTAGAAGTAAGTCATTGCGAGAGTATTTGGATTAATTTATAAAGTTGTCATGTTTTTATAAATAAGTTTATTTTATATTAAGTATAGAAAGACATATATGTAAATCTTTTGTTCCACAAAAAATATGAATGTTTGTTATTGATACTTTCCGATTATAGTTTATACCGTAATTTTTAATTTTATTATTCTAATAGTATAGAGATAAATGAGAGTTTATCGTAGGAAGTATTTTTAATTACAGATTTCAATATATGGAAAGGCAAGAATGCTGTAATAGAAAGAAAATATTTATTTGATAAAAAATGTAGATTTAACTGATATGATTGAGAAATGTCTAAGAATTCAAAACATTTCTCTGATAAGAATTTGTTGAAAAATAGTGTGTTAGAGTTGTTAAATGGACGCTTAAGAAGTTAAGAATTTATATAAAGAAGTTTTTAATTTAATTAAAGGGGATATTTGCAATTAAACACATGTACAAATCTAGTTTTGATGGTTGATTTTAGTAATTATAATGTTTATTTGAATTTTTCTAAGCATATAATATTGAAGATTGTAAAGTATATATGATGAGAATTTTATGAATAGAAAAATAAAAGTGCTTAATATGGTTGTGATGAAATGTCAGTTTATATTATGCGTTGTGTTTATAAAAAATGTGGAGATATTTGTTATTGCATTTGATATATGTTCTGAAGTAATTGGGAAAGATATAGATGATATATTGAGTATTGGATATGGCGTTATTATTAAAGATTGTTAAAGATGGAAGTGTTTTTTCAAAAGAGAAATATAACATATGTACAATTACTATAATGAGTTTTTGCGAGATTTAAAAAATTTGTTTTTGATTTATATAGAAATATGTGTTAATGTAGTTTCTACTTGTGTAGTAACATTTTATTCACAAAATCATTCTTAGTTTTAGCTTCTGAAATAGATTGTCTGCAAAGAAAAACAACTGTATAATTTGCAATTTCTGGGTATAAGATATTTTTTGGGAATTTTTATAATTGTTTTTACATGAGCTGATAAATAATTAAGAAAATTAGATGTAAATCAAGTTATAATGCTGAAGATTATGGATTGTTTTTTCTGAAGGTGCAGGATTTGAAGATATATAAAAAAGAAAAAATTAATTAAAAAAATATTTGCTTTCTTATGAAGTTTACTGAAGTAAGAAAAGGAATTATAATAGAAGTTGAATGCATGGGAGAAAAGTTTATGTTTTTGAGGAATTTGATAAATATTAGTGGACTAACCTAGCACAGTTATAATTAACAAGTTTTTCTAAGTAGAATTAATTTTGACAATTTAGTATTTATGTAGTAATAATTCGGATGTTGTGAATGTTTCAGCAGGGTGTATGTAACGATGTTGAAATGCCTACACTATAATATAGGTTGAATTTATTGGTGAGTTATGAAGTTTGTGAGATAAAAAGATTTGCTAATATTATTTAAAATAATTGCATATCTTTATAAAATCCTAGCTCAGTATTATCATCTATTATACATGTTGTGATTGCTTTTTTGAAAAAGTCTTAAAGTAAATTTTAAGAATTTTGTAAAGTATTATTACAGAATGAGAGACAAAAATCTTTATTATTAAATAAAAATTTTATTTTCTGCAATAAAAAATGAGCAAACTTTATAGCATTTTTTAAAAGTATTTTTGATAATGTTAAATAAACTAAGCTTGTTGAATTTTGTGGGCTTTTAAAAAACCATCAAGATATCAATATTAAATTATTGAAAAGAGAATCTAATAAAATATTAGAGATATCTTTAATAATAGTCAATATTTAGTGACAACATTCTCCAATTCAAGCAAACATTAACTTTTCTGATTCGTTTATAAAAAATAACGTGAATGATATGAATTAATAGAAACTTGTCGGCTGTTTATTTTCTTGAAGAGTTAAAGCCATAAAACTAGATAAAATAAACTTTAAAGATGGAGTTCTAGAATAGTTTGAGACTTTACTGCTTAAATCGTGATAAAATGATTAATAATACAACCTACGTTTACCACTAATGAAACAATTTTTGATAGATAATATGGTCTTCAAATTCAAATGATACTCAACAACCACAGATTACTTTGAAAAAAAGAAGTGGTTTAAATTTTGAATCCTTATTTATTATAAAGCAGATGGCGAACTGTTGTACAAGTTTGAATAAAAGTGAAATTAAGAATTGACAAGGTAATTTTATAAAATATTTTTGGTAAAGAAAAAAAATAAAATGTTTTTGTAGAAGACATAATAAAATCATGAAAAACAATAAATTTTTGGAAAATTTACGGAACTTGTTGAACTTGTGAGTGTGCTGCCCGACCTGGACTCGAACCAGGAGACTTCTGCTCCAGAGGCAGACGTGTTACCAATTACACTATCGGGCAAATAATGATTATAATATCGAAAAAATTATACTATAAAGTATTACATTTGACAAATTTTGCGTTAAATTGAAAAATTAAATTTAGTTAAATCTGTAAATTTTTTTACATTTAAAAATAGAATTTATTTAATTTAAATTTATATGTAATCTATGAAAATAGTATTTTGTATTATTGTTTTTATATCATTGAGTGTTAATGGTTTATTGTCTTTATAATATACCAAAATTTTAACTATTGCAAAACTAAGTTTACTGTATAAGATTCATACCTATTATTTGTTACTTCAACTCGATTACTTTCAGTTGATAAAATTATTTTTTAAATAATTCTTCTGGTTTTGTGGATTGAATAGACTTTTTTATCGTTTTTGTTTTTAATTCTTTCATTCTATGTACTTGAGTTAAAGATATATTTTTTATGTTTTTCATTCTTGAACACCATAAAAAAGTTTTATTAATGTGTTTCAAATCTTATTTTTAAAAGTTAACATATGGTTTAATTTATTCTAAGCAATATTATTAAATCTATATCTTTTAGTAATTCTTTGTATTTTGTAAGTCGAGCTATGCAAAAATTGTAGTATTCCTGAAAAAAAGCAAATTTATCTTAACATCATTTTACTTTAATAATTTTTATCTATATTTATATTTTTCAATCTGACGGCATGTAATAAAGGATTTTACAATTTAATAAACAATAATTTAATAGCAAATACATAAAATTAAAAACATTTTTTGTTCAAGATAGAACAAAAAAACTTAGTTTTTTGAAAAAATATATAATTTTATAGTTGTTTTACGTTGTTGTATAAACATGGAGGTGGCGGGAATCGAACCCGCGTCCGAAAATGTTTTGATATGACCACTACAAGCTTAGTTCGGAAGTACTACCTTATTTAAATAGCGCTTTCTCCGAACGAAATTACGCTATAAACCAATACTTTTTAATTTCATTTTAAGCTAACGGTATTAAGTCGCTTAAAACTAACCTGCTCTTGTCGTTTTATCCTTATAGCAGGTGTTTAAGGTAAAACGGAGCTGTATTTAAGCAGCCATCATCAGCATTCCCTGCAAACCTCTAAAAGTACAAGAGCTTGCAACAGTTTGCTGCATTGGAACAATATGTTTATTGTTTATTTTTTGGTCGATTTTTTCGGAGCCATCGACCAACTCCGGCTTGCTGTCATTATCTCTATCATTCTCGTCGAATCCTGTTCACCCCCATTTACTTCAACTTTTTATTTTTTATACTGTCTTTTTTCTTTTAAAAAAAAATTTATTAAATTTGCACATTCTATGTTTACATGTTTAGCTTTTCCAAGTGTCGCCTCTATTTGGTGATTTAGTTTTTTATTGTTTGTTATTTTAAATACGCTTTTACAAGCTCCAGCTTTTACATTGCAAGCTCCAAAAATGATTTTTTTAATTCTTGCATTTACTAATGCACCAGCACACATTGGGCAAGGTTCAATTGTAACATATAAAGAACAATCAATCAAACGATAATTATTAAGTTTTTTTGCGGATTTTCTTAATGCTATAATTTCAGCATGAGCAGTAGGATCTGATAGGGTGATACACTTATTAAATCCTCTTCCTATTATCTTGTTGTTTTTGACTATTACCGCACCCACTGGAATTTCAAAAATTTTTTGCGCTTTTACGGCTTCTTTTAAAGCTTGTTGCATAAAGTAAAACTCGTTTTTTATTTGGTTATTTTTCAAGATTTTTTTCCAGTAGTTCTTTTATATCTTTTGGGAAACGTACAGGTTTAAACATTTTGTTTACAAAAGGATGTTTTGTGTTTCCTGTAACTAATATTTTTTCATTACATTTTACTTTATAAGAACATACAATACTTGCTGGTGTAATTTCAAATAATTTTGTTTCAATTATTATTAAATCGTCGTATTTTGCTGGAGCGATATATTTGCATTCTGCATGAATTACTGGGAAGTAAAAACCCCTTTCTTCAATAATTTTATATTCAAGTCCAATGTCTCTAAGTAATTCTGTTCTTCCTCTTTCAAAAAAAAGGAGATAGTTTGCATAATAAACCATCCCCATTTGATCTGTATCAGCATATGTTACTCTTAGTTGTAAAGAATTCATAATTTCTCCTATGTTTAATAAATGTAATTATAATACATTGTCTTTTTATAAATCAACAATGCATTGTTTGACGTTGTAAAATTGTTGTTTTGTTTTTTATTGTAGATTTTTTTATAATTTTAATTTCAAAAATACTGTTTTTTAAATTAATTCTTCTTTTTATGTATAAATAGTTATGTAATTGTTTGTTAAAGTTTTTTATCTATTTTTACTAATTTTCTAATTGTCCTATATTTTTGTTTAAAAATCCCGGCTTTTATATAATCTACTTCAAGCAATTCTTTTGATTTGCTTTTTATCTCATTTGACATAACTTTATTTATAAGTAAAAAAGCTTTTGTTACATGCCTATCTGGAATATCTAAAAATGTGAAGTTTGGTAAATGGTACTTTATTTACTAAATTGCATGTCTCTCAATGATGTTTTTCTATTTCCTCAAAAAAATCTTAATAATATTAGTAGTAAGTATTAAGTGTGGGTATATAGCTTATTATTTTGTTTATTATCTCTTTTATGTTTTTTGACGTATACTTTTATTAATTTATTTTAAAATTTTATCACTTCTGAATTGAAATTGTATGTGTAAGTGATTACAAATTTTTTCAATTTATTCTTAAAAAGTTTATTAATTTATTATTAATTTTGTTTAATTATTATAGATAAAATTTGTATTCTAAAATTCAACGGAATTTGAATTATCTTTTCAATAATATTTAAAAATTCTTCATTATGTTTTTCATACGTATTTCTGTTGAAATTACTTTATTATATCCATTTTTTACAAATTCTGTAATTTCATAAATTATTTCGTTTGATCCATAAAATGTTTCTAACGTATAATATTATATAATAGCTACAAAAACTGTGGCAATCATCTATGTTTTTACAAATGCTCTTGAATATTAGTTAAAATTAAAGGCGATTTGTTATTATAGATTATTAAAAAATTAGTTTTGTTTTCTACTATTTCAATCTTTAGAAGCATTTTTTTATGTCAATATTTTTGTTTTTTGAGAGACATTCTTTTAATATCATTTAAAATTTATTTGTCAACTTTGATATTTTTCTTAAAAAACCTGTGTTTTTTCTTTTCATTTGCAGTTATGGTGCAAGAATTAAAAATAATGGTCTTTGTTTCTTTAGTTTTTTTGCGTGTGTTAAATTATCGTTTTTTTAATTTTTCGGAAATAAGTTGCGATTTATACTGATTTATTTTGTGCCCAAAGGTGTATAAATATTATCATTTACGTATCCTATTTAAGAATAAAGCTGTTCTATAATTCATTAGTGAGTGTACACTTGTAATGACTACATCAAAATACTATTACCAAGCATTATTTGTATATATCTCGGGTGATTTTGTAAATACGTTTTCTAGACTAATAAAAATTATTTGCATCTAAATGTTTGTTTTGAAAATAAGTTATTTAGTGCAAATGTACATGTTTCATTTTCACTGCTAGTATGTTTATTAAATTGTTTATTCTTAATTGTATTTATACATGTATTTTTAAAGTTTTTGGACTCTTTATTTTTATAATGTTTTTCTCTCTTATTGAGAAGATGTTTTCTCTTATATCATTATGGTTTAATAAAAATAGACCATAATTAAGTTTCTTTTAAATTGTGTTTAATTTTGCTTAAAATTAAAGTTTTATTTATTATAATTATACATACTCTAGATTACTTAAAAATAAAAATTGAAAATGACTAATAATATTTGAAATATTGCATTGTATGTTGTGAATTAAAATTAATGTTAAGATAAGGTGAATATAAATCAGATAAAAATTTAAAGCTCTTTAAAAGATTATAGCGTAAGATTAATGTAATAAACATGAAAGTCCTTGCGGACTTTGTGAGAGAAAACAAAGAATTTAAATCATGCATTACTATGTGCGTAGTCATTGTAGAAAGTTTTTTGTTTACGTACCAAAAATGTTCTTCTTATAACCTACGAGTTTGTTGATTAAATCTAGGAACTGATGATGTAAGAAGTTTTAATTTGCGCAATATTCTTTATTTTAAGTGCATTGTTAATTTACGTTTGAGGGATTTACGATATTGTTGAAGTTGTTATGTTAAATTTACAATTTTTAAAGCATTGTTGCGATGATTAAGGAGAAGTATGTCAATCATGTTTTTAAGTATTTTTACAAATGCTTTTACACCAACACTTTATAAATTAATAACAATTGATGTTTATGTTTGGAGGGATGAAAGGTTTTATTATATATTGCATTGAAATTTTTTAATACAAAGATACGAGTTAAAGTAGAAAAAAATTAATTTATTATCTATAATATTTTTTGTTTTACTTATCATAACTTTTGCAGTAATAGTTTAATAGTTAGATAGGATGTTAGAGTGCAGAGTAAGCAAATAAGTACGGCGGAGAAGTAATATGTTATTTGACTGATTTAAAAAGTTGACAAAAAATGAAAAGTTTTTTATAATAGCAATCACGAAGCCACAGTGCTAAAAAATCATAAAAAAATAAAGGAGGAAGTGAAATGATTAGACCATTAGGCGAAAAAGTTTTAGTTAAGCCTGCAGAAACTAAAGAAGTGAAAAAAAGTGGTATTATTATTCCTGATACTGCAAAAGAGAAACCTCAAGAAGGTGAAATTATTGCAGTAGGCACCGGAAAGAAGACTGAAGATGGAAAGGTAATAGCTTTAGATGTAAAAGTAGGTGATAAGGTTCTTTTTGGGAAATATTCTGGGACAGAAATTAAGTTTGATGATGTGGATTATCTTATAATGTCTCAAGATGATATTCTAGGAGTAATTAAGTAATTAACGGAATATTAATACAAGTGTAAGGAGAGGATAGTATGGCAAAACAGTTAATTTATAATGATGAAGCCCGTAAAGCGATGAAAGCAGGTGTTGATAAACTTGCCAATGCAGTAAAAGTTACTCTTGGTCCTAAAGGTAGATATGTTGTTTTGGATAAAAAGTTCGGTTCTCCAACTGTTACAAATGATGGTGTAACAATTGCAAAAGAGATTGAGCTTGAGGATCCGTTTGAAAATATGGGTGCTCAACTTGCAAAAGAAGTTGCTTCAAAAACTAATGATATAGCTGGTGATGGAACTACAACCGCCACAGTTTTAGCACAGTCTTTAATAAATGAAGGATTGAAAAATATAACAGCAGGAGCAAATGCGAATCACATAAAGAGGGGTATTGATAAAGCTGTTGCAACAGTTATAGAAGAAATTAAAAAGACTGCAAAACAAGTAAAAAATAAAGAAGAAATTGCTCAAATCGCTTCAATTTCTGCAAGCGATAGAGAAATTGGAAATCTGATTGCTGATGCAATGGAAAAAGTTGGCAAAGATGGTGTTATAACTGTTGAAGAAGGAAAATCTTCGGAAACGAGTCTTGATGTTGTGGAGGGTATGCAGTTTGATAGGGGATATAATTCACCTTATTTTGTAACTGATACTGAAAGAATGCAAGGTGTTTTAGATAGTCCTTATATAATAATTACGGATAAGAAAATAAGTTCAATGCAGGAAATTCTTCCTCTATTGGAAAAAATTGTACAAACTGGTAAACCTTTTATGATTATTGCAGAAGATATAGAAGGTGAGGCACTTGCGACTTTGGTTCTTAATAAAATTCGTGGAACCCTTAAAGTTGTGGCTGTAAAAGCTCCAGGATTTGGTGATAGAAGAAAAGAAATGCTTCAAGATATAGCAACTCTTACTGGTGGTACGGTTATTACTGAAGAAACTGGTTTAAAATTTGACAAGGCTACGATTGATCTTCTTGGACAGGCTAAAAGAGTAGTTGTAGATAAAGAAAATACAACTATAGTTTCTGGACTTGGCGAGAAAAAGGAAATTGAGTCAAGGATAATGCAGATTCGTAAACAGATTGCGGATACAAAATCAGATTATGACAAAGAAAAACTTCAAGAAAGACTTGCAAAGTTAGTAGGTGGTGTTGCGGTAATCAATGTTGGAGCTGCAACTGAAGCGGAAATGAAAACAAAGAAATTTAAAGTAGAGGATGCTTTGAATGCGACAAGAGCAGGTGTAGAAGAAGGTATAGTTGCAGGTGGAGGAGTTGCTCTCCTTAAAGCTCAGTCCGTTTTAGAAAAAATTAAAACATCGGATATTGATGAAAAAACGGGTATAGAAATTGTTTTTAAAGCTCTTGAGGGACCTATGAGAATGATAATTGAAAATGCTGGAATTGAGGCTTCTGTAGTAATAGATAAAGTTAAAAATTCAAAAGAATCGCTGGTTTTTGGTTATAATGCAGATACTAATGAGTATGTTGATATGATAAAGGCCGGTATTGTTGATCCTGCAAAAGTAACAAGGACAGCATTAGAAAACGCAGCTTCCATAGCTGGACTTATTCTTATAACAGAGACATTGGTAACAGATATTCCTGAAAAAACAGCAAAATCTCCAGTTGGAGCAGGAATGCCGCCTATGCCTGAATATTAATATTCAGATAGTCAAACAAGTAGCAAATAAAAGTAAGTCTCCAAGTTTTATGGAGACTTACTTTTTATTATAACCTTTTACCAAGGAAGTATTTTTTCCCACCAAAGTTGGCTTTTTGCTCCTAAAACTTTTAATTTAATATTATTCTTAGTTTTAGCTAGACCCATAATGGATGGTGCATAGTATAAATGTATTTCATAATTATTATTTTTGTAAAATATTTTTTTTACGGTTGCTGGAATAGGCATCATGGAACCGTCTTTAATTCCTCCTATTAAATGTACAAGATAATGTGCTATATCTCTTTTGTCAGTTATAATTGATAGTACCGTATCTCCTTCTGAAATTTTTCTAACGAACTCTCCTTTTGAATCTTCAAGTATTTTAACGTCAAGTTTTACAAATCCTAAATCATAACCTGTAAAAAAATCAGAATTCTGTTTTACATTGTAATCTGGAAGTTTTTTAAATTGAGTTAAATTTAAGTTTTCATTTATAATTTCAATACTGACTTCAGTGTAAGAGAAGAAGGTTTTGATTATTTTTTTGATTCTGTCATTTGAAATAGAAGAGAATTCTTTAACTGCTTGTTGTACGTATGATTTTAAATTTTTTTCTATCTCTCGTGTATAATTTTCCATAGTACCTGCATCTAGACGTGCAGAAAAAATTGCTTTTTCAAAAGAAAACCAGTCCATATTTGCAGGTATTTCGTATACTGATGGATTATGTGAAAATACTATATTAAAACGTAAAATTTCTAAAGTTTTACTATTTATAGCCATATCTATTAAACTGTAAATAGTTTCTTTTGTGAATATAAGTTTTATTTTGAATACAGTTATAAATTTTGAAAGAAATCCTATTGTGGTTATAGCTTTTTCTATATTATTGCCTGAAAGTGAAAAAGCAAGTTCTGCTTCACTTCGTTCGCAACCAGTTTCTTCCATTAAAATTTGTAACTGTAGTTGATATTGTTCTTTCATGTCAAATCCTTAAGTGATTTTAAATTAGTTGTAATTATATATGTACTTTATTATGGAATATTGTTTTCTTAAATGAACTTTCTCGTAAACTTTTTTCAGATTTTCTAGTTTTATTTTTTCAATTTTATGAATTTTGTAATTTGGTTTAGTAGAAGATAATTTTTCGGGTACTATAACAAATCTTGGATGAGTTTTCTTATAAATTTCTTTTAGTCTTTCTATTGTAACATGTGTATAAATTTGTGTACTGACGAGGTTCTTATGTTCAAGCATTTCTTGAATACTTTTTAAATCGCATTTTCTATCAAGTAGATGAGTTGCGAATGTATGTTTTAAAGTGTGAGAACTTACTTTTTTTTTGAAGTCAGCTTTAATAAATAATCTATATATATTTCTTCTTACAGTTTTTTGATTTAATCTTTTTAGATGATAACTTAAAAATAGTGGAAAATTTATATCACATGTAAGATCAAGACTACGTCGCTCGTTTATATAATCTCTGATGGCATTTAAATATTGCTCGCCAACTAGTACAATGACAATATTTGATATAAAATCTATATTCTTTAAGTTTAAATTAATTAATTCTTCAATTCTAAGTTCACAAAAATAAAGCAATTCAATCATAGTTTTATTTCTTAATTTGATATTATGAATATTAAGAAGTGTTTGAATTTCATTTTCTGTCAAGAACAATGATTCTTTTTTATTTTTTTGAGTGGCAATGATATTTCCCAAAGGATTTTTGTTGACAACATTGTTTATTATTAAAAATTTATATAATAAGCGAATTGCGGCAAATTTTTCCCCCAAAGTTTCTTCACTTGGATTTTTTTTATTTAATTCTCCAAAAAGAGTTCTTATATCATGCTTTTTTATATTGTATAAATTCAGTCGTTTTTTTTGTGCAAAAATTACCAAATCAAATATATCTTTTGTATAAGATCTTAAAGTATGCAAAAAGAAATTTTTTCCAGCTTTGAAATATTTTTTTAAAAAAAATATTTGTTCTTTGTCTTTTTCTGCAATTATTTCACAGGTAAAGATGTTGTTGCTTTTTGCTTTTCTGATATTTTTATCCATTGTAAATTCCTGCATTTTGGGAATGCCGAACATGTGAGGAAAGGTCCTCTTTTCCCTATTCTTTTAAGCATTTTAGAACCGCATTTGCCGCATTTAATTTTGGTGAGTTGAGGCTCTAATTTTATAACTTTGTCGCCATTTTTGTCAATGTTATATGTTGTTTTACATATTGGATAATTTTTGCAGGTGAAATATTCCTTTCTATTAAATCCAATTTTTTTGATTAATAAACTTCCGCATTTGTTACATTTTATATCTGTTTCTTGTGGTGTTACATTGATGTTTTCATCTTTATTTAATTGTATTGTTGTTTTGCATTCCGGATATCCGAGACATCCTAAAAATTGACCGTTTCTAGACTTTCTTATAGCCATATATTTGCCGCAATTTGTGCATATTACAGTTGTTACTTGAGGTTGAATTTTTCGTTTTTGTAGATTTTTCTCTGCTTCAATTAAATCTTTTTCAAGAGACTTATATAAATATTTTAAAACGTTCTGCCATATCTCTTTGTTTTCGGCGATTTTATTAAGCTTTTCTTCAACTTCTGCAGTAAATTTAACGTTAATTATATTATCAAAGTGATTTTTTAGGATATCATTGACAACTATTCCAAGAGTTGTAGGGACAAATTTTTTGCCGTCAAGTTTTACATATGACCTATCTAGTATAATTTTTATTGTTGGGGCATAAGTTGATGGTCTTCCAATACCATGCTCTTCTAAAACTTTAATTAAACTTGCTTCACTGTAGCGAGGTGGTGGTTCTGTAAAATGTTGTTCCGTGTTTATTTGTAAAAGGTTTAAATTTTCATGTTCAATTAATGATGGTATTTTTATTTCTTTTTCATTATTGTTGTTTTCACAATATATTTTTAAAAATCCCTCAAAAAGTAAAGTGCTTTTTGAAGTCTTAAATAAATATTTTTTTGCTGATATTTCAACAGTTGTAATGTCATATATAGCATCTGTCATTTGACTTGCTAAAAATCTTTTCCATATTAAATTATAAAGTTTGAATTCATCCGGCGACAAATATTGTTTTATATTTGTCGGTATTCTATTTGATGAAGTAGGTCTTATGGCTTCGTGTGCTTCTTGAGCGCTTTTGGATTTTGTTTTGTAAATTCTTGGAACTTTTGGAATAAAATTGTTCCCATATGAAGATTCAATGAATTTTAAAGTTTCTTCTTGAACATTTTTGGCTATGTTTAGCGAATCTGTTCTCATGTAAGTTATAAGACCCACGCATATAGTTGTGCCTATGTTTATACCCTCATATAGTTTTTGAGCTATTAACATTGTTTTGGAAGCAGAAAAGTTAAGTTTCTTTGAAGCGTCCTGTTGCATAGTAGATGTGGTATAAGGTGCATAAGGAGAACATTTTTTTTGTTTTTTATTGATAGATTGAACAACATATGATGCATTTTCAAGTTCTTTTAATATTGTATTAGCTTGTTCTTTATTTTTAATGAATAATTTGTCAAAATCAATGTTGTTTTTTGAGAAAAGTTGTGCTTTAAAAGGTATAGTGTCTTTTTTAAACTTTGTAAGTTCTGCTTCAATTTTCCAATATTCTATAGGTGTAAAATTTTTAATTTCTTCTTCTCTTGTGCATATGATCATTACAGCTACAGATTGCACTCTTCCAGCTGAAAGTCCGAGTTTTACTTTTTTCCATAGAAGAGGAGAGAGTTTATAACCTACAAGTCTATCTAAAAGTCTGCGTGCTTGTTGACTATTTACTAATCCCATGTCTAATCCTCTAGGATGTTTTAGGGAATCAAGAATAGCATTTGTTGTAATTTCGTGAAAGGTTATTCGTGAAATTTCAGAATCAGAAAGTTTTAAAGTTTCTTTTAAATGCCATGCTATGGCTTCGCCTTCGCGATCAAAATCTGTAGCAAGATAAATTTTATCTGTGTTTTTAGTAGCTTTTTTTAAATAAGATATAATTTTTTTTGCTTTAGGTATGTTTATGTATGTTGGTTTAAAATTATTTTCAATGTCAATGCCCAATTTGCTTTTAGGTAGATCTCTTATATGTCCGTAAGAACTTTTTACAATGAAATCTTTGCCTAAAATATTTGATATGGTTTTTTCTTTTGCTGGTGATTCTACTATTACTAAATATTTGGGCATTTTTGCTCCTTTTGTGTTATTAATTTTGCCAATGTTATTGGAATATTCGTATATATTTGTCCTGAAGCTAAATTAATGAGTGTTTAACCAAAATTTAAAAGTTTTGTGTGTAATATTTGAAGTATTACCGTTCAATTTTTGAACTATTAAATCTTGATGGAATTCGTAATTGTTACTTTCTATCAAATTAATAATAGAAAGTTCAAGTTTATTAAGGTTTTGTAGATTACTTTTGATTAATTTTTGCGAATTCAATCAAGATTTGTTATATTCTGTGGAGTTAATGTAGAGTGAATATCTTTTGTATAAGTTTATTTTTTTCTTTAATACATTTAAATAAATATTTCCTGGAACAGCAAAAACATCTTTCATGTCCTTGGCATGAAAGTTAACTGTTATAGATTCTGCTTTCAAATAAAGACTTTTGTGACAGTATGACTTTTTGAAAAATCTGTATTATTTTGTTCCTTTTAAGAAAAGTTTTTTATCAAGTTAATGTTTAAGATGAAATACGCTTATAATTACTTCATTTTGCGAGATTGTCTCTTGAAGTTTTGCATTTTTGTGATGATAATTTACAAGTAGCCATTCTCTAAAACAACTATAGTTTTTGATTTGTTTTTTTGAGATTAAAATGTGTCTATTCATCTTGCAGAGCTAATACTATTTTAGCAAAATATGATGTAGATTTAGATGTAACTGCTTTCTGTGTTTACTTATTTTTTTAACATTGATATTGAGTCAAAATCTTTTTCTAGAATATTCCTTTTTTTGTAGAGGAAGAAGTTTATCTGGAAAAATTAATGATTTTGGATAATTAGTTCTATTAAAAGAACAATTTTCATATTGTATTTTTAGGAAGTTTAAATGATTGTAAGAATAGCTTTGCAATTTCATATACTTTAATCGACAAAAACTTTTTTATTGATTTTTAAAATAGTTTTTGCACTGCTGGATCTTTTAAGCAGTTTAAAAACTTATTGATTTTATGTCCGCGAATAAGTCTAAATAAAGGTAAATTTTTTGCTTCATTTGAGATTTATTTATTGCAAATAAATTTTTAAATATATTTTTAGAGAACTCGATATAGGTTTTATAGATAAATTTTTTAGTTTTAGTAAAAAAGTATGATAAATCCTGATGTTATTGATAAATTATGAATTATTCAAAACACATAATGGAACAAAAATTATTATATTACATCAAAATTCTACTTGGATATATGTTGCTTATTGGGAAATTCGTACCATATTTATGATAGGGAATAGCAAGAAAATATGATGATGTTTTTGATAGCGCCTTAGTTGTTTCAAGGGTTTATAATGTTATAAATATGAATTTTAGTGACTCAAATGCTTATAAATATTTTGATGTAAAAGTAAGTTTAGAATCTTTAAGTTGATTATAAATGTTGGTAAATATAATCATTCTTTGGCATATTGGATATGTTTTTTAAAATTATATTATTGCTAGTTAAAATACTCTTGTAATGCCAAAATATTGTTTATTTAATGTTTTAAATGAACAATAGTCATACTTTAAATTGAAATTTGAGAAGTAGTTTAAAATATTAGATTTGTGATAAATAGCGAGAAGTTCTTCTGATGTGGCTAGAAACTATGAAAATTTATTTTGAAAAAAAATTAAATTTTTTATTAACAATGATTTTTGATTTTGTTTCGGAGGTTTTATTTTTTAAAAGTAGAGATAATAAAGCTCTTAACAACAAAATTAATAAGTCACCGCTATCAATAATTTGTTATTGTTGCTTAATAAATATTGATGTTTTTTTATTGAAACCACAGTTTTTTAAAAAGTAATTTTATTAGATTTTGTGGTAGATAAGTTATTAATAAACTAATGAAGAGGACTTTTATAGAGCATTACTGCTTAAAAAATGTGAAAATAATATGAGTTTTACATTGCGATATCAAAAAATTCATCTGAAAACTTAAGATCTTTTGTTTACATTAAAATATGCGAAAAAATGTCTGGTATTATATATAAGCACGAAAAAGTGATTTTGTTTTGGTTGTTAGATATAGAAAAAGATTTAAGATTTTGCAAAAAATAATAAGTAATAGATGCAAATCTAAATCCAAATCTTTTATTTCAGATCGCCATTTGAAAAAAAGATTTGAAATTTCTTGTTATATTGGACGTTAGTAGCGTTTAGTTTAGGAAAATTGGATTCAATGATATTTAAAATTTTTGTATTGATGTAAAGACTTTTATACTTTTGCTTATGCTAACCAAAGTAAAACATTGTACGATGTTTATAGTTGAGAATGGGTTTTTCCTAAAATAGTGAATCAATTAAATATGCGCTTTAATACATGATATAGAAAAAAAGGAATATCAGAGTATATTTTACAAGAAAATAGTAAGTTGATAAACCAAAAATATATCATGAAAATGACTCTATTTTAAAATATAATGAAACTGCTCAAATGGATTTTTATCTTTAGCTTAATATCATTAGGTGAAATATATATGAAGTCATGATTATACTCAAGTATTGCCTGGTGAAGAGAAATTTAGGCTTCAGAATAATTGCTGTAATTATACCTTATGATTTTCTATGATTTCAAGTAAATCACACAGAGGATCTTTATGAAAAAATTGCAATTTCAGCACTTGTTAAAAGATTAAAAAACAATTTGATCTAAAAGTTGTACATATTTTTGTAAATGTACTAAAAAAGGATAACTTATAATGAATGGGGTTTTGTATGTAGTTTCAACACCTATAGGGAATCTTGAAGATATAACTTTAAGAGCTTTAAGAATTCTTAAAGAATGTGATTTAATCGCTTGTGAAGATACTAGACAAAGTTTGAAACTTTTGTCTCATTTTAAAATTTCTAAACCTTTAATAAGCTTTTACTCTTATAATGAGCAGTATAAAGTAAGACATATTTTGGATAAGTTGTCAGAAGGGCGAAAAATTACTCTTGTTTCGGATGCAGGTACTCCAGGTATTTCAGATCCAGGTAATAATTTGATTAAAGAATCAATAAATAAGGGTATAAAAGTTGAAGTTTTACCTGGTGCGAGTGCATTTATAACTGCACTTGTAGGTTCTGGTCTTCCAACAAGTGGTTTTATATTTTGTGGTTTTTTGAAGAGAAAACCTGGAAAAATGAAAAAAGAACTTTTAGAGTTGGCCAATTTACAAAAAACAATTATTTTTTATGAGTCTCCACACAGAATATTAAAAACAGTTGAAATATGTTTTGATGTTTTTGGTAGGAATGCTAATATTTGTCTTGCAAGAGAGTTAACGAAAAAATTTGAAGAGTTCATAAGAGGAACGATAGAAGAAGTATTAGAAAATATAAAAAATAGACAAGGTTTGCTTGGTGAATTTGTGATTTTAATATATTCTAATGATAAAACGAAATAGAAACCTTATCTTACATAAAATCAATATACTTTATCTAAAAATAATTTAAAGTGTTGACAATAATTAAAAAATACTATAGAATCAGAGAATCGGTAAAAATATGTTAATAATTTTATTACTTATAAAGTAGAGAAAGTGTTTATGATTTTTGATTTGGATATAAATATTAATGTTGGAGTTAAATATTATAAGTTATAATTAAACTTATCAAAGTATTGTCATGAGATGTCCTGCAGTATCAATAAAATATGATTGTGTTTCTTAATTATTTTTGAATATTTAGAGATATATTTTTTGTTGAAGATTATGAAGAAAAATGATTATGAAAAATTGGTAAAATTAGAGTATATAAATGGGAGTTAGAATATTATGAAGATATTAGTTGTTAATTGCGGTTCGTCATCGGTTAAGTATGCATTGTTTGAAATGGAGAAAGAGAAAAAAATTGCCTGGGGACTAATTGAATGCATAGGACTTCCAGAAGCGTTTTATAGAAGACAGACCGTTAAAAGTGATGAAAAGAAAGAAAGTGTCAAAATTGCAAATCATACAGAAGCTGTTGAACTTATGATAGAAGAACTTTTGGATGAAAAATCTGGGAGTATTTTGAATATAAAAGAAATTGCTGTTGTAGGACATAGAGTAGTACATGGTGGCGATAAATTTTTTGAAACAGTTTTAGTTAATGATAAAGTAAAAGAGGATTTAAAAAATAGTTTTTCTATAGCACCGTTGCATAATCCAGCTCATTATGCTGGAATTATCGCTATAGAAAAAATGCTTCCAAGTATACCATCAGTTTTAGTGTTTGATACTGCTTTTTATCATACAATGCCGGATTATGCTTATGTATACGCTCTTCCTTATGAATTTTATGAGAAAGACCATATAAGAAAGTATGGTTTCCATGGAACATCGCATAATTACGTTTCGCAAAAAGCTGCAAAAATGTTGAAAAAATCTTTGAATGAAGTGAATTTAATTACTGCTCATTTGGGTAATGGCAGTAGCATAACAGCGATAGAAAAAGGAAATGTTATAGATACTTCTATGGGATTTACTCCTCTTGAAGGAGTTATAATGGGGACAAGATGTGGCAGTATAGATCCTGCGATTATAGCTTATCTTTTGGATAAATATCCCACTTACAAAGATAGTTCAGTTTTGAATGATATGTTAAATAAAAAAAGTGGTTTAGCTGGAATTTCTGGTCTTTCGGGTGATATGAGAACTATTGTTCAAGCAGTCAATGATGGAAACAGAAAAGCAATGCTTGCTTTTGAAATGTTTATATATAGTATTAAAAGATATATAGGTGCCTATTATGGAATATTAAATGGAATTGATGCTTTAATTTTTACTGCTGGAATTGGTGAAAATTCTGCTTTTATAAGAGAGGCTGTATGTAAGAATTTTTGTGCTTTAGGCATTGAAATAGATAAAGAAAAAAATTATGAGCATTGTACGTATGAAAGATTTATTTCAACGAAGAATTCTAGAGTGAAAGTTATGATAATTCCTACAAATGAAGAATTGATGATAGCAAGAGAAGCTAAAAAAAGATTGACAAGTAAATAAATAACATCTTATAATCTGGACATTGTTATGAAAAAATTAATACTGAAATTGTGTAATTTTTTGAAAACAGGTGTCATTGAACTAAAACAGTTTTATGTGTCTCGAATTTTTGGTTGTAAATTTAATGTTTTGGTGCCTTTTAAAGCTGGTAAATTATCCAATAAGATTATACATTAATGTTAAAATAGAAAGTTTTGTTTATCTCGAGTGCTTTTGTTGTCTTGATGTTTATACTCACTCTTTAGCTTTAAAAATTCCTATAAATAATAAAATAGATGTTAAAAATGAAATTGTTGATGTTGTAGAGTAAGTATGTCAATTATTGTTGCTTAAATTACCTAGGAATTCTTTGTGTGGTAATAAGTTGTACTGGAGTGTTTAGAGTATCTAAAGAATGTCGGTATCGTAAAGGTAAAAAAATTCTTGTTTATGTATTGATAGTGAGACTAGACTTATAAAAAAAGATGGATAGAATTGTTAATAAAATATTGGGGGAAGTAAAATGCCAAATCCAAAAAGAAAACATACGCCGCATCGCAGAGATTGTAGAAGATCGGCAAATTCAAAACTTGATGTTCCGAATACGAACAAATGTTCAAATTGTGGCCTTACTAAAATGCCTCATATGGTATGTTCTGAGTGTGGTTTTTATAATGGTAAACTTGTTATTGCCAGAAAAGTAAAAAAAGTTGAACAAGTAACCCAAGTGGACAATAATAAATGAGAATTGCTCTTGATGTAATGGGTGGTGATTTTGCTCCGGTATCAACAGTTGAAGGTGCACTTCTAGCGGCCAAAGAATCTAATTATAAAATTCTACTTGTGGGGCATAAGAAAATTATAATGGAGGAGATGTTAAAACATAGTAAACAATTTGATATTATGTCTCTTAACGTAGAAATAATTAATGCAACGGAAGTTGTTTATATGACTGATCAACCTGCGAGAACTGTTCGACAGAAAAAGGATTCTTCTTTATCTGTTTGTGCAAAACTTGTTGCAGATGGAAAAGCTGACGCTTTTATTTCTATGGGAAATTCTGGTGCTGCAATGGCCGCTGCTCTTTTTTATTTAAAAAGAATCGATGGTGTTTTAAGACCTGTTATTTCAACCTCTTTCCCTACTATTAGTGGACATTGTATAATTTCTGATGTGGGAGCTAATGTTGATTGTAAGCCAGAGCATCTTGTACAATTTGGTATAATGGCTAGCTTGTTTTGTGAAAAAGTTACTGGTATTAAAAGTCCAAAAGTAGGTTTGGTTTCAATAGGAGAAGAATCTACAAAGGGTAACGCTCTTACGTTGTCTGCTTTTGAGTTGTTTCAAAAAATTGGTATTAATTTTATTGGAAATATTGAGGGTAGGGACATTCCTAGAGCGAAGGCTGATGTTGTTATATGTGACGGGTTTGTAGGAAATATAATACTAAAATTTGGGGAGGGACTTGCTAGTATGATGTTCAAACTTATAAAAAAAGCATTAAAGCAACATCCAGTAGCGTGGGCATCTCTTCCATTCTTATGGCTTGCAATAAAAGATATAAAAAAAAGAGTTGACTATACTGAAACTGGTGGGGCGCCACTTTTGGGTGTTGATGGTATTTGTATAATAGGGCATGGTAGTTCAAATGCTAAAGCTGTGAAGAATGCAATTTTAGCAGGTGCAAGAGCTGTGAAAAATAATCTTGTACACGAGATTAAAGAAGCAATAGTGAAGTATAAATTATAAGGTGTTAGATAATGAATAAAAAAAATGGTGTAAAAATTTTAGGTACAGGCTCATATTTCCCAAAAAAAGTCCTTACGAATGTAGATTTAGAAAAAATAGTTGATACTTCTGATGAATGGATAAGCACAAGAACTGGGATAAAAGAGAGAAGAATAGCTGAAGAAAATGAGTATACTTCGGATATTGCTTATAAAGCTTCTATTGAAGCATTGAAAACAGCAGAGATATCTCCAAAACAAATAGATTTAATTTTAGTGGCAACAATTTCACCTGATATGCTTTTTCCTTCCACTGCGTGTTTTTTACAAAAAAAATTGGGCAGTAAATTATCCACGCCTGCTTTTGATTTGTCAGCAGCGTGTAGCGGATTTATATATGGACTTACGGTTGCAAGAGCTTTTATTGAATCTGGTTTGTATAAAACAATTCTGTTAGTTGGTGCTGAAGAATTATCTAAATTTGTAGATTGGACAGATAGGAATACTTGCGTTTTGTTTGGTGATGGAGCAGGAGCTATGATTTTATCTGCTTCTAAAGAAGAAGATGATATTTTATCAACATATCTTGAGGCTGAAGGTGCTTATTCTGATTTGCTTTTTTTACCTGGAGGTGGTACTGTAAATCCTGTGACGACAAAAACTATGGATGAAAAACTTCATGCGATAAAAATGCAGGGGAAAGAGGTTTTCAAGGCTGCTGTGCCTAAAATGGCCATTGCTGCTAAAAAAGCTCTTGAACTTTCAGGAAAACAATTAGAAGATATAAAGCTTTTTATTCCTCATCAAGCTAATATAAGAATAATTGAAGCAGTAGCGAAAAAATTGGGGATTTCTATGGATAGAGTTTTTGTTAATATTCATAAAACAGGAAATATTTCCTCAGCGACGACTATTACAGCATTGGATGAGGCCATAAAGGTTAATAAAGTTCAAAAAGGAGACATTATAGAGCTAGTTGCTTTTGGTGGTGGTTTTACATCTGGTGCTGCAATAATAAGAATTTAGAATATATATAGTATAATTGCTTTAATGATTTTTATAAAAAAGATAAAGAATTGACAATAATGAATTAGAATTATTTTAAAGTCAATATATTTTATGGAGTTGAAATGTTTAAAATAGCATTGATGTTTCCGGGACAAGGAACTCAGTTTGTTGGAATGGGAAAAGAGTTTTATGATAAGTATTCAAAAGCAAGAGAAATAATAGATTTGACGGGAAAAGAGCTTAAGCAAATTATTTTTGAAGGTCCAGAAGAAATTTTAAAATCTACAAAATATGCACAACCTGCAATATTTGCTGTTAGTATAGCTGCTTTTGAAGTTTTCAAGGAACTGTTTGATATTTCAAATGTTGAGTTTGTAGCTGCTGGACATTCTTTAGGAGAATATTCTGCTTTATGTGCAGCTGGTTTTTTTGGATTTGAAGAAGGTTTTGCTATGGTAAAAGCTAGAGGTGAATTTATTCAAAAAGCGTCTGAAGATAATCCTGGTCTGATGGCTGCGATTATAGGTGTGGATAAATTTATAGTTGAGAGTGTATGTAAAAAAGCTTCGATTTTTGGTGTTTGTGAAGTTGCTAATTTGAATTCTCCCGAACAAATTGTTATAGCTGGTACTAAAGAGGCTATAGATAAGGCTGTTATGTTTGCGAAAGAATATGGTGCGAAAAGAACAGTTATTTTAAATGTATCAGGTCCTTTTCATTCTTCTCTTATGGCATCTGCCTCCGATAACATGTCGAAAGAGCTTGAGAAATATAATTTTAATGTTCCGAATTTTGGGGTCTATACAAATTGCGATGCATTGTTGACGACGAGCTCGTCTTTTGTTAAGGAAAAACTTGTAAAACAAATTAAAAATTCTGTAAAGTGGGATGAGAGTATTAGGAGCATAATTAAATCTGGATTTGATAAATTTATAGAGATTGGTCCTGGAAGGGTTCTATCAGGACTTTTAAAAAGGATAGATAGTTCAAAAAAAGCTTTAAATATAGAAAATATGATTAGTTTACAAAAAACACTGGAGGAATTAAATAAATGAGACTTAAAGAAAAAACAGCATTAATAACCGGCTCAGCGCAAGGAATAGGAAGAGCAATAGCCGATGTTTTTGCGTCTGAGGGAGCACAGCTCATAATTTCAGATATTAATTTAGGACTAGCGCAAAAAGCAGCCGATGAGATAAAAGCAAAGTATTTAGTTGAAACTATAGCTGTTGCATGTAATGTTGCAAAATTAGAGGATTGTGAAGCTTTGATAAAGTCTTCTCTTGACAAATTTTCTAAAATAGATATACTAGTTAATAATGCTGGTATAACTAAAGATAATCTTGTTTTAAGAATGAGTGAATCTGAATGGGATGCTGTTATAACAGTTAATTTGAAAGGTGTGTTCAATTGCATAAAGACTGTTAGTAGAGCAATGCTTAAGCAAAGACAAGGTAGAATTATAAATATAGCTTCTGTAGTAGGACAGATGGGAAATGCAGGTCAAGTGAATTATTCTGCCTCAAAAGGCGGAGTTATAGCTGTTACAAAAACATGTGCGAGGGAATTTGCTTCAAGAAATATTTTAGTGAATGCGATTGCGCCGGGTTTTATTCGCACTGCGATGACTGATAAATTGTCAAAAGAGCAAAAAGATATGATGATTTCATCAATTCCTCTTGTCAGATTTGGCGAAGTTCTTGATATAGCAAAAGCTGCTTTATTTTTTGCAAGTGATGACTCGTCTTATATAACAGGGCATGTTTTAGCTGTTAATGGAGGGATGTATATGTAGGTTAGAATGAGATTTAAATAATTAATATGATTAAAGTACATTTTTATTTTTTGAAATGTAGAAGTGGTTGTGTTCAAAAAAGATAAAAGTATGAAAAATTAAAGGGGGATGTAAAATGGCAGAACTTGAAGGTAGAGTAAAAGAAATTATTGTTGAACAACTAGGAGTGGATCCAGCTGAAGTGGTAGCTGAAGCATCGTTTGTTAATGATTTAGGTGCAGATTCTTTGGATACTGTGGAACTTGTTATGGCTTTTGAGGAAGAATTTGGTGTTGAAATTCCTGATGAAGAAGCAGAAAAAATTCAAACGGTTGGCAATGCGATAGATTATATTAAGACGCATGTTACAAATACAAAATAAGGCATGGAAAATGAGTAAAAGAATAGTTATAACTGGTATAGGTGTGGTTACGCCTATAGGTATAGGTAATATTGAATTTACGAAGGCTTTAAAAGCTGGAAAATCTGGTGCTTCTATTATTGAATCATTTGATACGAGTGCATATGTTACAAAATTTGCTGCCGTAGTTAAAAATTTTTGTCCTGAACAATTTATTGATGATAAAAAAAAGATAAAACGAATGGCGAGATTTACACAATTTGGATTTTCTGCAGCAAAAATGGCTATTGAAGATTCTAGATTAGATGTTTCTAAAGAAGATTTATCGAGAATTGGGGTTATAACTGGTACTGGAATAGGCGGTTTAGATATAATAGAAAAAGAGGAACAGACCCTTTTAAATAAGGGTCCAAGAAGAGTTAGTCCGTTTCTTATTCCAATGATAATTACAAATATGTTACCCGGTGAAATAGCTATTAATTATGGTTTCACAGGTCCTAATTATGCGGTTACAAGTGCTTGTGCCTCTTCTAATAATGCTATTGGTGATGCTTTAAGGTTACTACGTAGTGGTGACGCAGATGTAATAGTTTCTGGAGGAGCTGAAGGCGCGGTAGTTCCTTTAGGTTTAGCTGGGTTTTGTTCAATTAAGGCTCTTTCGCAAAGAAATCATGAACCTCAAAAAGCGTCAAGACCTTTTGATAAGGATCGTGATGGTTTTGTTATGGGCGAGGGTGCAGGCATAGTGGTTCTCGAAACTTTAGAGCATGCTTTGAATAGAAATGCAAAAATTTATGCTGAACTTGCAGGGTATGGAGCTTCTGATGATGCTTATCACATTACTGCTCCAGAACCTGAAGGAAAAGCTGCTGTTTTGGCTATGGAAAAGGCAATAATTGATGCCGATGTTTCAAAGGATGAGATTAATTATATAAATGCTCATGGTACATCAACTATATTGAATGATAAAACTGAAACTTTAGCTATAAAAAAGGTTTTTGGTGATAGGGCATATAAAATACCTATTTCATCCACAAAATCAATGATAGGGCACCTTTTAGGTGGTGCAGCGGGAGTTGAACTTGCAGCTACATTACTTGCCATGCAAGAAGGTTTTATACCACCTACTATAAATTATGAAACTCCTGCTTCTGATTGTGATTTAGATTATGTTCCAAATAAGGCAAGAATGCAGCAGATTACATGTGCTCTTTCAAATTCTTTAGGTTTTGGCGGTCATAATGCAACTATTGTGATAAAAAAGTATGTTAGATAAAAATCCTGAAAAATTTCAAGAAGTTATTGGCTATAAGTTTAATAATCTTAAGGTTTTAGTGACAGCTTTAACGCATGTATCTTATGTTAAGGAAGCTGCTAATGAAGCTAGTGATTGTGACGTTAATTCTGCTGTTAGTATATGTATTGAAGATTATAATGAACGCATGGAATTTTTGGGTGATAGTATCTTGTCTGCTATTATAACAGAAACACTTTATATAAGGTATCCTTCTGAGCCAGAGGGAAAATTATCGCAACTTAAGGCTCAAATTGTTTCAGCGTGTAATTTAAGTTTTTGGGCTAAAAAGATATGTTTAGGTGAATATATTTTTCTTGGTAAAAATGAAGATTCGAGACAAGCGAGAAAAAGAAAACATTTGCTTTGTGATGTGTTTGAGGCTGTTGTGGGTGCGCTTTATTTGGATGGTGGATATGAAGTTGCTAAAAAGTTTATTTTAAAGTTTTTAGAATCTCAAAAAAAAATAATAATGAGGGATTATAAGAGCAAATTACAAGAAATTACACAGTTAATTTACAAAAAACTCCCTGAATATAAAATAGTAAATGAATTTGGTTCTGATCACAATAAAAAATTTGAAGCGGAAGTATATGTAAATAGTGAATTTTTAGGGAAAGGTATAGGAAGTTCTAAAAAACAAGCTCATCAAGTTGCTGCTGAGCAGGCAATACGGAATATCAATCGGTCTACTTTCGCAAACGATGTTAAAAAATAAGTATACAAGTTTGTGTTGGTGGGTTTTGAGAAAAAGGGGTTTATGATATGGCAATGGACTATATGTTATCAGAAGAAGAACGAATTATGATTGAAACTGCTAGGACAATTGCAGTTGAAAAAATAAAACCAGTAAGGGAACAATATGATGAAAAAGAAGAGTTTCCTTGGGACATCGTAAAAGAATTTGCCCAAGCTGACTTATGTGGAGTATATATTCCAGAAGAATATGGTGGTTTTGGGAAAGGTATTATGGGACTTGTTCTTGTTGTTGAAGAATTATGTAAGATAGATGGAGCAATAGCTCTTTCTCTTGCTGCTACAGCTTTAGGAACTCTTCCAATCCTTGTTGCGGGAAGTGAGGAGCAGAAGAAAAAATATTTGCCTGATATTGCGTCAGGTAAAAAACTTGCAGCTTTTGGTTTAACTGAAGCTAATGCAGGTTCTGATGCAACTGGGATGACTACGACTGCAGTTAAAGAAGGTGATTATTATGTATTAAATGGAACGAAATGTTTTATCACTAATGGTGGCGATGCTGAGACGTATACAATTTTTGCAAAAACAAATCCTCAAAGAGGTGCAAGAGGTATTTCTTGCTTTATTGTAGAAAAAGGTATAAGTGGTTTTGAATTTGGTAAAAAAGAGAAAAAGATGGGTATTAGAGCGTCTTCAACAAGAGAACTTATATTTAATAATTGTAAAATTGGTAAAGATCAGCTTTTGGGAAAGGAAGGGCATGGTTTAATGATAGCTCAAACAACGCTTGATAATTCTCGTCCAGGTGTTGCCGCTCAAGCGCTTGGTATTGCTGCAGGTGCTTTAGAAGAAGCAGTAGATTATGCAAGGAAAAGAGTGCAGTTTGGTCAGCCTATAGCTTCTTTTCAAGGAATTCAACATATGCTTGCTGAAATGGCCACAGAAGTTGAAGCTGCTCGAGCGTTACTTTATGCGTCTGCGAGAATGATTGATTCAGGAACGGTAAAACGTACCAGTAAAGAATCTGCAATGGCTAAACTTTTTTGTTCTGAAGTTGCAATGAAGGTTACTACAAATGCGGTTCAAATATTTGGCGGATATGGTTATTCAAGGGAATATCCCGTAGAAAAAATGATGAGAGATGCAAAAATAACTACTCTTTATGAAGGGACAAGTCAAATTCAAAAAAATGAAATTGCACTTAATCTTATAAAAGAATCAGCAGCAAAATCTAAATAAATTTATTTTTTTAATTTTAAATAATGTGGTTATAAAATAAACACAAAAATGGGGAATAATAAATATTAAAGGTTTAAAGTGGCAATAAATATTATTTTATGCATCGTTGAATGTGAAAGTTACTTGAGTTAATTGTACTTTAAAAGGAAGGCAGAATGCAGGAGTAAGAAAGATGAATATAATTGTTTGTATTAAACAAGTACCTAATGCAACAAATGTGCAAATTGATGATGAAACAGGTAGACTTAAAAGAGATGGTGTGGAAGCTATCATAAATCCTTATGATGAATATGCTATAGAAGAAGGCGTGAGAATTAAAGAGAAACTAGGCGGAAAAGTTATTGTTGTTACAATGGGACCTCCTCAAGCTGAAAATGCTTTAAGAGAAGCTATAGCCAGAGGTGCTGATGAAGCTATTTTAGTGAGTGATAAGGCTTTTAGTGGAGCAGATACTTTAGCAACTTCATATACTTTGTTTTGTGCAATAAAAACTATTGGCAATTATGATATTGTAATTTGCGGAAAACAAGCTTCTGATGGTGACACTGCTCAAGTTGGCCCGGAAACTGCTGAAATGTTAAATATACCGCATATATCTTATGTAAAAAAAATAGAGACTATTGATGATAAATCTATTAGAGTTGAAAGGATGATGGAAGATGGTTATGATTTAATAGAAAGTTCAGTTCCAGTTCTTTTAACCGTCGTTAAAGAAATAAATACTCCTAGAGTGATTTCTCTTAAAGGAAAGATGGCTGCAAGAAAAGCAATTATTAAAACTTTTGATGCGAAAGATATAGGAGCAGACGTTAGAAAAATTGGACCAAATGGCTCTCCCACGCAAGTTGTAAAAATATTTACTCCTGTTTATAGAACAGGAGGAGAAAAGTTTGTTGGACAGCCTCATGAAATTGCTGCCGCATTGGTTAAGAAATTGTCAGATATTGGAGTAATATAAATGTGTGGATCATTTTGCTTTAAAATTTAGGGAGTTTTTAAATGGCAAACAATATAAAAGTGTTATATGATAAATGTGTAGGGTGTGGAATATGTGTAAGCTCCTGCTCTTTTGGGGCGATTTCGTTAGTTGAAGATTCCAGTCATTCCAAAAAATTAAAGCTTGCATTTATAGATTTAAATAAATGTGTATATTGTGGGCAATGCTCTCAAATCTGTAAATTTAATGCAATAAAAATTGAAAGAGATGTTTTAGATGTAGGGGTTGATACACATTTATATAATGGTGTTTTGGTTTATGCAGAACAAAGACATGGTGAAATGGCGACTGTTGTATATGAACTTTTAAATGAAGGGCGAAAACTTGCGGATAAATTGAGTACTATATTAAGTGCAGTTTTGATAGGTGATAACATTAAATCTAAGGCTCAAGACTTAATAAATAGAGGGGCGGATAGAGTTTATGTATGTGATGATCCGATTTTTGTTGAATTTCAAGATGAACCTTATGCATTTGTTTTATCTCAACTTATAGAAAAAGAAAAGCCTGAAATTGTTCTTGTTGGAGCTACAAATATAGGACGTTCATTGGCTCCTAGGGTTGCTGCTAAGGTTCGTACAGGACTTACGGCGGATTGTACTTCTTTAGAAATAGATATTCAAACAAGAAATCTTAAACAAACAAGACCAGCTTTTGGTGGAAATATAATGGCTACAATTTTGACTCCATATCATCGTCCTCAAATGTCTACTTTAAGATATAGAGTTTTTAAGGAAGCCAAAGTAGAAGAAGGAAGAAATGGTGAACTTATTGACTTTAAAATTGATATGCAAACTTTAATGAATAGAACTAAATTTTTAGGATTTATAAAAGATTCTAGTAGTGTTGTTAATATTAATGATGTTGATGTTATTGTTGCTGGTGGAAGAGGAGTAGGAAAAATAGAAGGTTTTAAACTTCTTAAAGAATTGGCTGATATTCTTGGTGGTGCGCTTGGAGCCTCTAGGGCAGCTGTTGATGCAGGATGGATACCTTATTCTCACCAAATCGGCCAAACAGGAAAAACAGTTGCGCCAAAGTTGTATATTGCTTGCGGAATATCTGGACAAATACAGCACACTATTGGAATGAGAGCATCTGATATTATTGTTTCAATAAATAAAGATCCTTATTGCGATATGATGCAAACTGCAACTTATGCTTTGGAAGGTGATATGTATGAGATAGTTCCAAATATAATAAAAGAAATAAAAGTGTTAAAATGTAGCTGATATAAAGTATTATGTTTGTCTGGATGAAAAAATTTTTGTAGGAGGTTGTAATAAAAAGTTGGTAATGAGTGAAATTACATTTAATTAAAGAAGTTTTTGAGAGAAGCGTAACGACGTTTTTATCTAAAATTTTTGAGAAAGTAGGTAAAATGTGTCAAAAAGGTTTTGGTATTCTTTATAAATATTGTGTGTACAAAGAGCTTGTAATTCTTAAATAACTTATTATAACGGGACTAGGTTTTTTTATAAAAGATGATGAAATTATTGAATTATACCCAATAAGTAAAAAAATCAAATGTTAAGTAAACTAATGAAAAGCTCTTGCATTTATTGAAATAGTGTGTAAGGAAGTGATGTTGCAGGACAGAATATATAATGATTTATGTCAAGTAAAGTTATAGTAAATTCATGTGTTAGTGGGTGTAAGTTTGAAGCTATAAGTGTAATTAATGATAAATCTTATAGATATATCTAAATGTAAAAGCTGTAAAATATATGTTGCGACTTGTTTTTGATGCTATTATGAAAAATTTGTCTTATAGATCTGATGAGAAAAATGAGAATGATGCAGTTTAGAAAGATTGTAGTAATTGTATATTATGTATGAAATGTTATTGTGAGTTCATCTCATGTTAAAGAATGGTCAATAAGAACGTATTGGAAGCTATTAATTCATATAAGGAAAGTTTTGTAAGATGACAGAGAGATGTCCAGATATAAAGCTATTGCTGGAAATGAATGTTTAAAATTTAAAAATGTATAAAAAATGAATTTTCATGACAATCTTGTTGTGTTGCGTTACTCAATTTGTGATGAAACTTCTTACTGAAATAAGTAAATTTGTGCCGCATATTAAAATCTTTGTACTATGTGTATTTTGCACAAAAAGTTTAATCTGATAGTTCTGATGTTATATTTTTGTAAGTTTTTTTGTATTGCCGAAAAGATTAAGCTCGTAAAAATGAAAATATGAATTATATAATAAATCGTGAGAAATTTGGTGGGTTATTTATAAGTAAAAATGTCGTGATTTATAATTATTCTGAAGAGCAATTTGACAATGAAAATTCAAAATAGAATATATAATTTAGGGTTTCATGAGAAATAAATAGTGTCTGTTGTTGCAAAAGTTGTCGAGAAAGATGACTTGGCAAGACTGTGTCTTTATATTGTTGATGATTTAAATAAAAAAACTGTTAAAATATTTAAAATATAATTTGGAACAAAATATCTTAAATGTATTTGATAGATATTATATATTGCTAGAATGGGTGTTCATTGTGTGACAAATTGTTCTTTAATGGAGTTAAGCAAAGACCATATAGTGTGGTATTGTTGTATAAAAGTGAAAATATCAAAAAAGTTAAGTAAAAGATTTAAATAATAAATATATAAAAGTTTCAATACGCGAAAAGAGAATATAGTTTTTTTGAGCATTTTAAAGAAAGAATGGTATTATTAATATGCAGATTATAAATGAATTTTTATAGTAAATGATAGACTATTAAATGACAATTAAGTAAATATATGTTTATAAAAGGAGGAAATGGAAGATGAATATAATGAAAGTTGTAATAAATAATATGTCATATCTATAAAGACGTTTGTAAAATAAATAAAGAAATTGGATAAATGTAAATGCTAGATTAAAGAACTTGATAATATATTATGGTTTTAGTGTAAACTAAATTTTAAAAGTTTATTATTGACAAAAATTCTTATAGAAACCTATAGTGAGTAATGGTATGCCTAAAATTGATGATTTTGAGATTGTGTTAAATTTTATTAATGAAAAAGAATAAATCAAAATTAATCTTAATTGACGTAAATAATAGTGTGAAATGGTATAAAATGTAAATGGTCTATAGTAATATTTGTTTAAGATGTGGTTGATTTTCTTCTATTTGTTATTTCAAAAAACAATAATATTTTGGTGTATGTTAATAATATTTGAGGAGTTGCATATATTTTTTGTTAATTTAAACGTTTTTGTAATAAACTTAAATTGTGTGGTATATGAGGACTTTAATGTTGAAAATTTTAGTTACTGGTGCGAGTGGTTTTGTTGGAAGTCATATAGTTGAAACATTATTAGAAGAAAATTATCATGTTATATGTGTTGTAAGAAAAATGTCAAATTTAAGATGGATAAAGAATTTGCCTATTGACTATAGGTATGGTGATTTAAATAATATAGAATTTTTAGAAGAGATAGTTAAAGATGTTGATGCTGTAGTTCATTGTGCTGGAGTTTTGCGAGCAACATCTAAAGAAGAATATTTTAAAGTAAATGTTGAAAATACTAGAAATCTATGTTTGGCAATTTTAAATAATAATCGTAAATTACAAAAATTTATATTTATTTCTTCTCAAGCAGCTATGGGGCCTTCAAATACTAAAAATTTTAAGAAAATAAATGACATTGAAACTCCAATTTCTGATTATGGACTGAGTAAATTTATTGCCGAATCTGAGATTAGAAAATTATTTTTGGGAAAAATACCGTATACAATTTTGAGACCCGCGGTCATTTATGGGCCGCGTGATAAAGATGTTTATATATTTTTTAAGTTAATAAATAGACATTTAAGACCGTTTACTATAACAAAAAAATTTCTTCAACTTGTTTATGTAAAAGATGTAGCAAAAGTTACGTTTGTATGTTTGCAGAATAAAAAAAGTGATAATAATATTTATTATCTCGCAAATCCTCAAAGTTATACATGGTATGACGTAGGTAGAATTATATCTTATGTAGCTAATGTAAACACAATTCCTTTACCAATTCCAGATTTTGTTTTTAAATTTGTTGGTTTTATGGCAGGAGCGATATCTATTGTAACAAAAAAATCTTTTATATTGAATAATCAAAAGGTTTCAGAAATACTTCAAAAGTATTGGATAGCTGAAACTAAACCAGCAGAAAATGATCTAAATATTAAGTTTACATGTCTTGAAGTTGCTTCTAAAGTAACGTATAATTGGTATTTAATAAATAATTTTTTTTAATTATTATAAAAAGAGGATAATATAAATGAATTCAGATATTTTTGATAAATGTTTTAATTTTGTTGCCGCTGATAAATTAAGAAGTAGTGGTTTTTATCCATATTTTCATAGAGTTGAATCTGAACAAGGTCCAGAAATTATAGTTAATGGGACTAAAAAAGTTGTTGTTTGTTCAAATAATTATCTTGGCCTTGCAAATCATCCTAAAGTAATAGAAGCTTCTATAAATGCAGTAAAAAAATATGGAACATCTTGTACTGGTTCAAGATTTTTAAATGGTACTAATGATTTACATGAAAAAGTAGAAAAAAAATTTGCTAAATTCGTAGGTAAAGAGGAATCGATTCTTTTTACCACTGGACATCATTCAAATCTCGGTTCTCTTTCATGTTTGGTTGGTAAAGGCGAAATTTTGATTACAGATAAATTAGATCATGCTTCAATTATAGATGGTTGTCGTCTATCTTTTGGAGAGATGGTAAGATTTAGACATAATGACATGTCTGATTTAGAAAGACAGCTTATTAAGCATAAAGGTAATGGTATGCTTATTGTAATTGATGGAATTTTTAGCATGGAAGGTGACATTGCAAATTTTCCAGAAATATCAAGACTTGCTAAAAAATATGGGGCAAAGGTTTTTGTTGATGAGGCGCATTCTTTGGGTGTATTAGGTGTCAATGGAAGGGGAGTGGGCGAGCATTTTAATATGGAAGATAATGTTGATGTATTGATGGCTACAGCTTCTAAATCCTTAGCATCAATAGGTGGTTTTATTGCAAGTAAGTCAAAAGTTATTGATTATATTAAACATAGTGCAAGGACTATAATTTTTACTGCAAGTCTTCCTCCGGCATGTGTTGGTGCAATAGATGTTGCTTTAGATTTGATTATCACTGAGCCTGAGAGAAGAAGAAATCTTATGAATACTGCAAGTAAAATGAAAGAAGCTTTTAAATCTATGGGATATAATGTAGGTCATTCACAATCGCCTATCATTCCTTTAACAGTGGGAAGCGATATGGTTGCATTTAAAATGTGGAGAATGCTTTTTGATGAAGGAGTGTTTGCTTCTCCAGTTGTAACTCCTGCAGTTCCTGAAGGACAGTCTATAATAAGGACAAGTTATATGGCTACTCATACTGATGCTCATTTGAATTTTATTCTTGAAAAGTTTGAGAAAGTTGGGAAACAATTAGGAGTGATAGTTCCCTAATGTCATAAGAGTTAAGTGAGATGATGAGATGAAAATAATTAAAGTGACTGATCAGAGACAGTTAAAACAGTTTGTGCGTTTCCCGTGGAAAATTTATTCAAAAGTAAGTCCATGGGTTCCACCCTTGGTTTCAGAGGAGATGGCAAAACTTGGGAATAAGAATCCTTTTTGGATGCATGCTAAAAAGCAACTTTTTTTAGCATGCAATGATGAAAATAAAGTTGTTGGAAGGATTGCGGCAATAATAGACTATAATTATATATCTTTTCATAATGATAGGTGCGGTTTTTTTGGTTTTTTTGAATGTATTGATGATATCAAAGTAGCAAAAGAACTTTTTTCATCTGTAAAAAATTGGCTGAAAGAAAATAAGATATATAAAATGATTGGTCCTATGAATCCTTCTTCTAATGACGAGTGTGGTTTTTTGTCGAAAGGTTTCAATATTGCTCCAAGTCTTATGATGCCTTATACCTTTCAGTATTATTTAAATCTTGCAGAACAATCAGGTTTGAAAAAAATAAAAGATCTTTATGCTTATAATATGGATGTTTTGCAAGATTCTAGAGTGGATAGATTAGAAAGAATTGTGGCTATGACTAAAAAGAAAATGCCAATGTTAAAAATTAGAAATATTCGTAAAGATCTGTTTAAAGAAGATTTAAAAAGTATAATGTCAATATATAATAAAGCATGGGGAAAAAATTGGGGATTTGTTCCTTGGAGTAACGAAGAGTTTAAGGCAATAGCTTCAAAGTTGAAGCTTTTAGTAGAACCTGAAATGGTGATAATGGCTATTATAGGCGATGTTCCTGTAGGTATACTTATTTCTTTGCCGGATTATAATCAGGTACTAAAAAAACTTAATGGGAGTTTGCTACCTTTTGGAATTTTTAAGTTTTTTTATTATAGAAAAAAAATAGATAGCTTAAGACTTATGATAATGGGAGTTGTCAAGGAGTATAGACATAAGGGTATAGAAGCCGTTATGTATGAAAAGGGTTTAAAAAATGCTTTAAAAATTGGATATAAAAATTGTGAGCTTTCTTGGGTTCTTGATGATAATATAATGACGCAGCGTACTGCTGAAATGATGAATGGTAGAATTTATAAGAAATATGCGATATATGGAGATTCTAATATTTAAGTTTTATAAAATTATTTTCTGTTTTTAAAAGTTGTAATATTTTAAATATTAGTTTAAAAAATATTTTTGTATTATGATTCTTTTTTGAATGGTTTTGATCAATACATCCTTAAAAAATTAAAGTTATGATAGTATTTTGAATATAGTATCAAAATGATAATTCTAAAGTTTTATATTTTTTAGACAGACCTATCATATAGAGTTTAAAAAGATTAAAGGTTGTTATTATAGGTTTGTTTCTGATTATTGAAAATTTGATTAGATATATTTAATCCAAAAAAATGTTTTTTCAGCAAGAATTGTAAATCTTAAAGGTGATATTATTTTGGAAATAGCAACTAGAAAGTGTAAAGTATGTTGAAAGCAAAAACTTTACATAAAAGTTTAAAAAAATTATTTTTATTGTTTTTTTGTTTCTATTTATTGTAAGAAATATATAACATAATTGATAAATATTTAAGGAATACTTAACAGATATTAAATTGTATTCTTTTTATTTAGAAATATGCTGTGTTTGATAAGAGAATATAAATGTATTTAAAGAAAGTTGAGATATGCGGTTTTAAATCATTTGCTGATAGAACGATTTTTAATTTTGAGCCTGAAATTTTTGGTATAATATGTGGTCTAATGGGTTGTGGTAAATCCAAAATATCGGATTTCTAGCCGCTGGTTGGTTTGCCTTGTGTGAACAAAAAAAGCTAAGTTAATGAGAAATTCAAATATGCAGGAAATGATATTTAGTGAACCCCAAACCAAAAGTACTGAGGGATGGCGAAAGTTTCTCTTAGTTTTGATAATTCTCAAAATATTTTGCCAGTAAGTTATTCTGAGATTGTTGTAGCAAGAAGATTATTCAGGTATGGGTGAAGTGAGTATTTTGTTAATAAAGTGCAATGTAGACTTAAAGATATAAAAGAGTTGTTGGAGTGTCAAAATATAAAATCAGGAAGAGAGAGACATTAAGAAGGCTTAAAAAAATAGAGGTAGATAATGTCCTAGTTTGTCCGATGTTTTTATAACATAAACGACAAATGACAGTTTTAGATACGTCTGTTAAGAAAACAGAACGATATAAAAAATATCAGAAAGAGTTGGTAAAATATAAAATAGCAGCTTTAGTTAAAAATATATTTTGTGATGATAAAGAGATAAAAAGAATAAAAATTGAGTTGGAATCTAAGGTAAAAGAATTTAAATCCATAAATGTTCTTGTAGTTCAACTTGATGCTGAAGTGCAGGGTGTGAGGTTGTTGTTAAACGATAAAAGTGAACAGTATGTAAAATATGAATAAAGACTTTAAGTGAAATAAAAATGCCTGTAGATTTTGCAGATCAAGTAATGTAATATGCAATGCAACATGAACAGAAAATAAAGTCTGAAAAAGATAGTTTTTCACGAGAACTTACTTTAAATATAGATGATAGTTCTTTGAAGGAAGAGATTGCCAAATTTGAGAACGAATATAAGGTAAAAGAGCAACGATATGATTTAATAAAAACTAATTTTATGGAATTTGTGTATTAAAAGAAGCTATTGTATGTTTAAAAATATCTGAACTTGAAACGTGAAAAGATCGGAAAGTTAGTTTAAAAGCAGCACTTTTGTAACAGCAAAACCACATTTTGACACAGACGTGACTTCTTTGCAAAAGATAATAACAAGGTTTGACACTGGCCTTGAACTTACAAATGATGAAATTGCTGTTATTAAAATGGATTTTATTAATGTAAACAAATCGTTACATTTTTTTAAAGTAAAAAAATAAGAGATAAATAAAGCTATTTCTGAGAATGAAAAAAAATAATGAATTTTTTATTATAATACCAAGAATCTTTTGCTTCAAACAATTCTCATATAACTATTTTTAAGGAATTTGATCAAAATGGATCCAGTAAAAAATTTCTATAAGAGCTGTGTTAAGGTTTGAGTAGCTTGGCAAGAGATCCCATAAGTAGTTAATTAATACTGATAAAGATAATGAAAAACTTGTAGCTTTAACTCTCTAGCTGAGAAATTAAATTATTTTGTTTGTCAAACAATACGACAAACGGAACAATCAATTAAGTTTTTAGAAAAAATAGTATGAATAGACTTCTTTTATAATTGTTGTTAAAATTTCGAATTCATATCATCAAAATTCTAAAGTAGGATTGCCAAGTAGGAGATATAATACAGAACTTATATGATATTTAAAATATGGTCTTTTGGACGAAAAGATAATTTGTTTTATAATGTTGTGTAGCTTTTGTATTTGCAAACAAAATTTATGGAGATGCTATAGTTTAAAATGGAGGGGAAATATCTTTTGAAAAATCTGGCTAATTGAAGAATAAATAAAAAAACTTCAAAAAAATTGGGAATTTAAGTAAAAAATTATTTTAATGCATCCTGAAATAGGACAGATAAATGAACTTTAAATTAATTTGTATTTTGAAAAAGATAGATTAAATTTTGGTTTTGTAAAATTAAAAACGCAAATTGAAGAAAAGCATGTTTAAATTAAAGAAAAGGAAAATAATATAAAAAATATTACTGAAAAAATAGTAGACATAAATATCTGTTTTTGCAAGAAAATTGATAGATTGTAATAATGAAGAAAATAAGCTTAATAAAGAGTTAAAAATTGTAGAAGATAATATATTTATTAGCAAAAAAGAGGAACGTATTGCTTCAGAATGATGCAGACGGGAAGTATTTTGGATAAAAAAGTTTTAGAGCTGGAAAATAAGCAAAAAAGACAACAATATATTGCAAATGCAAATAATATTGCTAGTATAAAACAAAAAAATGCAATAATGAAAATAAAGTTATAAAAAACGATAAGAAATTTTTAGAGTTACTTGCTTCCTAGAAAATAGAAACGCTAAAAATTCAGCAACTTCGTAAAGAACAAATCAAAAAAACTGAAATACAAATTTTTTAAATAATAAAAGGTTTTTGCAAGATATGTTGGGTGTAAAGTTAGTCAATTGCACGATTTGAGAAGTGAGGTTGATAAGTTAAATAGTGAGGTGAATAATTTGCAAATTAATTTAAAGAATTTTGAGTATCAAAAAAACGATTTAGAGAAAAGATTATTCGAATTTTTTTTAAAAGATTATGAAGAAGTTAAGAATGATTTTAATAAAATTGAAATGTATGATGTAGATTGCAGATACTTTTTATGGTGTTACAATGAAGGGACATGGTGTTTTTATGTTTTTATTTGAAAATCCAATTTTGTTATTGTAGTTTGACAAAGCATAACAAATTTGATAAAACACAATAAGTAGAAAATAATTTGTACAATATTTTAAAATCGCGGGGTGGAGCAGTTCGGTAGCTCGTCAGGCTCATAACCTGAAGGTCGCAGGTTCAAATCCTGCCCCCGCAATAAAATTCAAGACTTTTCTATATTACTTGTAACTTGTTTATTTCAGTGTGTAACAAACAGTCAGTCTTTTTCGTCAAAGTAAATCTAAATTAAGGTTTGTTTTCAATAAATGGTGTAAAGAAATAATATAACGATATGTTATGGTTTTTGTTATTAGATATAAAATGTGAGTAAGTCAATGTTAAATTTATGTTCGCAGAAATTGATAAGTTTAAATTTGAGAGTATAAAATATGAAATCATTAAGTTTTTTATCTAATCTAAAAATTTTCCAAGACTATTAATAGATATTATAGAAGGCGGAATATAATAAGTGTTAGTGAGCGTTAACGATCATTGGTGAAAAAACAAGGAGCGTTTAAAAAAAGGTAAGAGATAAGTTAAAAGTTGTGTAAAAGGTAAACTGTGGAATTATTGAATTAAATGTTGAAATAAAGATCTGGATATAGTTAAATTAGAGTTATAATAAAGTAAATAGAAAATAGTTTTGCAAATATCAGTAAAAAGTCGTATCCATTTCATTACATAGTATACTTTGCTGTTGACTGTAAGTTGCAATAGGGTTTTAAAGTTTTTATAGTATCATATTAATTATTTAATAGCAAAAAATGTTTAATTTTAAGTTCAGCTTTTATCGTGATATACGCGATAGTATTGCTTGCTGTATTGTTTTAATATGTATAAATCATATATTCTCACGAAATTAGCAGAAATAAAAAACATAGATTTTTTTGATGGAAAAATTTAGAATTAAGAGATAATAGTGAATTAGCAAAGTAGTGAAAAGAAAGAGGAAATTAAGACGTGTCATTTTATAATAAATGTTATGTTACGCTATGCTTAATTATGTCTATTAAAAGCTAATGTTTATTTGTATAATTTCGTGATAATTTCTCCAATAATATTAGGATAATAGGTGGAGTCCAATAGTGTTGTATAAAATTGTTAAGCAATATGAGAATAATAATATTATTAATATCATTTTTAAATATGGGTATTGTATTTGTAAATAAATATTTTGAATGTGCCGAAAATGAAAGATGATATGCTTTTATCTATTTTAAAGTGAGTTTAAAAGAAAGTGTTGACACTGAATAAAAAACAATTTTGATGTAGTAAAGTTAAGTTGTTTTTTATGAGATTTAACGTTGTGACAAAGTATTTTGTTTAGGAATTAACAACTTAATGTATATTAGTTCTTACAAATATAATAATTTTTAATAATTATTATATTTATTATGATCAAATTAAAGTGAAAAAAATAATTGATTTTAATATTTAAGTACCGTAATGAATAATGAATGAAAAGAGATTAATAGAAAGAAATAATAAATGTTAATGAGCAAAACTCCAAATCACAGAAATAGAGATTGTCAAAGATGTAAAGAAGAAAAACAAAAAAAATTAAATAAGATATTGTATATAAAACATGAATGAGATGAATGAGAATAAAATAAAAATAATATTATTTGGAATTTTGTTATCGCTAATTGCACGACAGCGAAATAGTTAAAATTTGATAAAGTATAAAGGATAAGATAAAATGGGACTTGTCAGATAAAGGTGTGTAGTGATTCAAATTAAATTCTACTCTCATTCCGAAATAAATAGTGAAATTTACCAAAAATCAATAAAAGTAGAAACTGTAATTGTTAGGTCTTTAAAAATGTTGTTACAATAAAAAAAATATTGTTACTAAAATTATAAAAATTATTAATAATATTATTCTTTCGTTAGTAGAACTGTTTCTTCTTTCAAGTTCTTCTGTTCTAAACTTTTAATCAACTAGTTTTTGAAGTTAAATAAGAAAGTCATTTTGTAACGAAATTCCGTGTGGTATTAGTGAATAATAAATAATAATATTATTGAGAATGTAATTGTTGAAAAGCAAATCATCACAAAAAAAAATATTTTATAGTTTTTCGAAATAGTATGAAGAAATAGAAAAGAGTACAAAGTAAATAAGAAAGAAGTAAAAATACAAGTTAATGATTCATTTTTAGTGATACATTGGAATAAATGCAATTTACCTTTTAGAAAAAACAAAAATTTATAGCAGATTTCGGTAATATTTTATATCCAGATGACTTATTTTAATAAAAGAAAAGAAAATTATTTTGCTTCCAATAATGAGATTGAGTAAAATGGCAAGTGCATAAAATTAAATACTCAAATAAATTGTAGTAGTTGATTAGAGGTTGGTTTTTAGTACTTGTTACTAGCGGATTTTAAATTTATGTTTGATAAATTTATATTAGAGAGTATAAGTAAAATAGAATTTTAAAAAGAAGCAATTGTTGTTAAAGTAGAATTAGAGATTTAAAAATTATTTGAAAATGATTAAAGCAATTTGAATAATAGATATATTAAAATTGTTGAAATTAGCAAATACGACAAGCATTTATTGAAGAGATTGAATGAGATATAGTCAAACTTGATAAATATTATTCAATAACTAATATTTAAGGTTTTGTAAAAAAGTATGAAAATAGAAAATATAACTGAAGTAAAGCTTGGAAATTTTTATGAAAAAGTAAGAGATAATATTTTTTTGAATTACGAGTATAAAAAAGTCAATAATGTATTCGGAAGCACAAAGATGTGATCATTAAATGTATAGATGGATTTTTAAGTTTTAAGCGCGGAATAGTTAGTTCAATAAGCACATTTATTGATTGTAGTTTAAATTGATGGTTTATTGCATGGGAAAAGAGTGATGCCAACATAGCGAAAATGATATTACAAATTATCAGTCTAAGGAAAGAATTTGTGATAAAATAAGAGTTTTGAAAGATTACATTTAGATTGTGAAAAACTGATTAAAGTACGAAAGTTTGTAATATTATTGAATACTTTTATTCATCAAACAGATGACCGTGTTATTGAAAACTAGTAAAAACTGATATAGGGTAGGCACGCTTACCTTAATTACCATTTTGTCAAGACCTGAATACGAGGTTGAAAATATTTGTTACGTATCCAATTTATATTAAGTCATACAGGCGTCTCAATAATAAAAAATTGTTTAAAAATCTTGAATGTAACAGGTATTCAAATTATAAATTAATTTTTAGATATAAACTGTAATATTATTTTTTAGAGCAATTGAGCAATTTATATTCAATAGAATCAGAAAGAGCTTGCCAAGAAGCATCTATTATATTTTCATTCACGCCAACAGTTCCCCAACTTTTTGATTTGTCTGTAGATTCAATTAATACTCTTACTTTTGCAGCTGTATTTGCTTTGCTGTTCACAACTCTTACTTTAAAATCAGTTAGAGTAATGTCTTTTATGTCTGGATAATATTTTATTAAAGCTTTTCGTAGACAACGATCTAAAGCATTTACCGGACCGTCACCTTCTGCTACAGTATGTTCTTCTTTATCTCTTACATAAAGTTTAACTGTTGCTTCTGAAACAATATTACCATTGATATCTTTTTCTATAGAAACTCTATACTCTTTTAAAAGAAAAAAAGGTTTAAAAGAATCCAATGTTTTTTTTGTAAGTAAAAAGAAAGAAGCATCTGCATCTTCATATTGATATCCGTTATTTTCTTTTTCTTTTACTATATTTATGATTTTTTTAACTTTTTCTGGAACATCTTCCATATTTATTGCCATTTCTGTTGCTTTGGATATAACATTGCTTTTACCAGATAAATCACTTATCAAAATTCTCCTAGCATTTCCTACAAGAGCTGGATCTATATGTTCGTAAGTTTCTGGAGTTTTTGTTATAGCAGAAACATGAATACCGGCTTTATGGGCAAATGCATTTTTACCTACGTAAGGACATGAATCATTTGTAATAAGATTAGCTATCTCGTCAACATATCTTGATAATTCAGATAATTTTGTCAAGTTTTTTTTAGATAAGCATTTGTAGTTTCTTTTTATTTGGAGAGCAGGTATAGTAGAGCATAAATTTGTGTTTCCACATCTTTCACCTATGCCATTTATTGTTCCTTGAACTAGTGTACATCCTTCCTCTACAGCGACTATAGAATTTGCAACAGCACATTCAGAATCATTATGTGCATGTATACCAAATTTGATTTTTGGGAAAGCACTTATTGTTTCTTTAACTATAGTTTGTATATCGGATGGAAGCATACCGCCATTAGTCTCGCATAAGCATATTACATCTGCACCGGCATCCATAGCAGCTTTTATTGTTTTAAAGGCATACTCTTTATTGTTTTTATATCCATCAAAGTAATGTTCAGCATCAAATATTAATTCTAATTTTTTGGATTTAAGAAAAGCTACACTTTCACTAATCATTTTAAGATTTTCATCGTTTGTTGTATTTAAAGCATATTTTACTTGAAGATCCCAACATTTTCCAAATATGCATGCTGTTTTAGCTCCACATTCAACTAGTGCCTTTAAGCTTTTGTCTTCTGAAGTCTTTTTGTTTTTATGTCGCGTTGAGCCAAAGGCTGTAAGTTTTGCAGTTTTTAACTGAGTTTTTCTCATTTGCTCAAAAAATAAATTATCTTTAGGGTTAGCTCCTGGCCAACCACCCTCAATGTAAGTAAAACCAGAAGAATCTAATGCTTTTGCTATTTTTATTTTGTCTTCAATGGTAAATGATATACCAGCACCTTGAGAACCGTCTCTTAATGTTGTATCAAATATTAATATTTGTTTCATTTTATTGCTCACCGTTTATGTTAAATTTTCTTATTTTAATTTATTTATTGTTACCGCTTATTAGAAGTTCTTCTGGATGATTTTCTTTTATGTTAGATTTTTCAATAATAAATTTTTGTTTTATAATTTTGGTTCTTTCTATGTGATTTTTATATATGGGTAAAGCTATAATACTAAGCAATCCTATTAAAACGATTACCATTAAAAGCTTTATTAATGTAAATCCTTTTGCTTTGGTATTATTCATGAAAATTTCTCAACTTTTTTAGCTAGTCCAAATCCTTTATGCAATTCTTCAATTGCTTTTGTCATATCGCGTTCATCAACGATACATGATATTTTAATTTCGCTAGTGGATATCATTTCAATATTGATCCCCTTTTTGTAAAGAATTTCAAACATTTTAGCGGCGACACCTGCATTGCTTTTCATTCCTATTCCTACTACCGAGATTTTGGCTACATGTTCGTCGTATACGACTTGTGAGTTTTTAAATTCTTCGATTATATTATCAAGTTCTAATTGTGCTTTTTTTGCGTCTTGTTTGCATACAGTAAATGAAATGTCATTTTTTTTATTTACTGCAGCTGATTGAATAATCATATCAACGTTTACACTATTTTTTGCGAGTTTGCTGAAAATTTTAGCAGCGACACCCGGAATGTCTGGTAAATCTACTATCGTAAACTTTACTTGATTTTTATCAAAGGTTATTCCCGAAACAAGTAAGGTTTCCATTTTTTTCCTCCTAATTTTCTCTTCACTTGTTATTATAGTTCCTTGGTTTTGACTAAAAGTGCTTCTTGAATGTATTTCAACTTTAAACTTTTTTGCCACTTCTATGCTTCTTGATTGTAATACTTGAGCACCAGAACCGGCCATTTCAAGCATTTCATCGTAAGATATGTAATCAAGTTTTCTAGCGGTTTTTATAATTCTGGGATCGGTTGTATACACCCCTTCTACATCAGAATATATTTCGCACAAATCTGCTTTTAATTCTGCAGCTAATGCAACAGCTGTTAAATCCGATCCTCCTCTTCCTAATGTAGTAATATCTCCCTTAGGATTTAAAGCTTGGAACCCTGCAACTATAACAATGCTATTCTTTGCAAGTAAGGATTTAATTTTTTTGGGATTAATTTTTTTAATTCTTGCACGTGTATAACTGGAATCTGCAAAAATTCCAGCTTGTGGTCCAGTTAGAGAAATAGCTTTTTGTCCCATAGAACTAAAAGTCATTGCGAGAAGAGAAATAGAAATTATTTCACCTGTTGCTAGCAACATATCTAATTCTCTTAATGGAGGATTAGATGTAACTTTATCAACACTTTCAAACAAATTATCAGTTGTATTGCCTGGAGCTGAGACAACAACAACAATTTTATTGCTGGCGTTTTTCTTGGCAATTATTTTGCTTGCGACTATTTTCATTTTATTAGCGTCAGCCACAGAAGAACCACCGAACTTCATTACGACAAGAGCCATTTTGATCTCCTACAAACCTTCACTTTTATATTTTTAAAACGCCGTTTCTATTGAAGTCTGCTATATATGTTCTTGTAGAAATATTTTCTTTTTCCCATCTTTTTGTCATAGCTTTACTAACTTTTTTAATATTTTTTTTATCGCAAAGAGCTGCAAGAGTCGGACCTGATCCTGATAAGTACGCTCCGTAGGCACCAGCAACAATCGCAGCATTTAAAACTTCGTTCATAACAGGAATCATTTTTCCTCTATATGGTTGATGTATTTTATCTTGCATAGCGTGACTTAATAACGAATAATCTGCTCTGTAAAAAGCTGCAGTAAGAAGAGTCACTCTAGAAATATTAAAAATAGCATCCCCTAAGTTTACATATTTTGGTAAAATTTGTCTAGATTGTTTTGTTTTCACTTCAAAAGTAGGTACGCATAAAACAACTTTAAGCTTTGGAATGGGAAGTTGGACCACTGTTTCGTGATCTTTGTATTTATCTTTGCAACATATGCATACCCCCCCGTAAATTGCAGGAATAACATTGTCAGGGTGACCTTCTATTTTAATTGCTAAATTTGCAATTTGAGATGTATTTAATTTGTTTTTACTTAAAGCATTTGCAAGAATAATTCCACCTACTATTGTTGCTGCACTTGAGCCAAGTCCTCTATTTAGTGGGATGCTTGCATTTATTGTTATATTTAAATTTTTTAAATTATATCTAGTTTCGTTTAAGATTTTAAATGTTTCGCACATTGATTGCCAAACAAGATTTTTGTTATTTTTAGGAAGAGTCTTTTTTCCTTCACCTTTTAAAATGAAATTGGTTTTTTGAGCATTTGGAACATATTCAACTTCAAATTCATTGTATAATGACAAAGCTGCTCCAAGTACATCAAATCCTGGTCCTAAATTTGCAGTTGTTGCAGGTACCTTTACTTTTAGATACATTTTTTACCTTTTCTGTTATTATATTGCTTGTACTTCTTTTATTTCAGGGACTGCTTCTTTAATTGCATTCGTAACGCCATGTTGCAATGTCATAGTTGCCATTGGACATGAACTACATGCTCCTTTCAATTTTACTTTTACAATACCATCTTCGCTTATGTCTATTAATTCAACATTGCCTCCATCTGCCTGAAGATGTGGCCTTATGGATACTAAGGCTTTTTCTACTTTTTCTTTTAATGTCATTTTGTCTCCTAAATTTTGAAGTTTTTAAAACAGAAAAAATTAATCTAGACAATTATTATAACAAAATATAAAAAGTGTATCTATCTTAGTGTTTTATAACATCTTGGAAAATTTAATGTTGTAAGAATAAAAAAACCAGATTTTAGAAAGATTGTAATAAATTTTCGAAAGCTCTTGCGTTTTAAGGTATCATAAACTTCTCCCGTTCGTAGCACTAATAAAAATATTAAAGTGTGTTATTGCGTTAAATTATTTTGTTATGCTTTTAATATATGTTAGATGTAAATTTAAAATTTATTTCTAATAATATATTATGTGTTAACTTATCTTGACTACTAAACTATTAATTATTAGAAAAAATAATTCATGAAAAATTGCAAAAAAATAAAATATCAATTAGTATATTAAATGAATGTGTGGAAATTAAGGAAACAATAACCAGCGGTAAATTGGTTAGATGATTACAAGTAAAAAAATTATTTACATAAGGAAATAACGATAAAGATGAAGAAGTTATGACATTAGAATTGAAAAGTATGATGAAAAGGAAAAAGTCAAACAATGTGGAGATAGGGTAGTTAATGAGTAGACAAGCTTTAAATACAACGATTTTACCCATATCAATTTTTGCTAATCCAACGCGATACAACTGTCAAAGAATGTAAAGTTATCATAAAAACTACATACTAAAAAAGAGTTTAAACTAACAATATTATTGGTTATAATGTGGAAAATAGAGAGAAAATAACTATATTGAACATAAAAAGTTTAGTGGACAAAAAGTATGAAGTTCAAAAAGTGTAATATGAAGAAGAAAAGTAAGTGATTTTAAGAAAGGGAAGTTTTAAAATTAATAAGAATAATATAGTTGTAGATAAAAGAGAAGATCTCTTTATTTTTCTATAAAAGAATGGTATATGGGTGATGGTGACGCAGTAACTATAGGAATAAAGTGTTATTATTATATAAAAGAGTTGGTCTCATGTACGAGCAATGATATGAAAAAGCATGAGAATTTGAAGTTTTATGTAATTTCAATGATAAATTGGATATATGGGACACTTGGGTAGATAATAATAGCAATAGGCGAGAGGTGACTGGTATGTGTAGGATGATTTAAGAAGTAGTATTGAGAGAGAAGAATTGTGACTATTGGTGAAGAGATAAATCGGAGTTGTTGATTTGAAAGAATTTTTATGAAGATAGTGTAGGTCAGAATTATTAACAGTGGATTTGGTTAGAGTTGAAGAGGCAAAAGCAATATTGTGGAGAGGTGGATATATAGTGTATGTGTAAAAATTTAAAGAATGATGGATCCAAGAAGTAGAGCGTAAGTTTGTGAGACATTGGAGATATCAGATAGGGGAGTGTTGAAGAGTTGAGAACATTTAAGAAGATATAGTGTTGAATAGATTAACAAAGTTCAAGAAATGGAGAAAAGTTGAGCAAAATTGTGAGATGTGACTTTGATAATGTTATTGGATAGATTAGTAGCGTGGATATATTGGAGTGATGAGTAAGCTCATAAGTGTCCACTTAAATAATAATTTTGTTGTTGATTTTTTGACTTGAAATTAGCTTTTTCTCAGAACTGAGTAAACTATAAGTCATTATGTCGTTGTGGTTTAACTAATAAGACTAGTATAATTATTATAATTGATGTGCAGCAATAATATAGAGGCATTTAAGAGACTAGTAAAAATAAAGTGAAAATAAAAAAAATGATAATTTTTTATTAATTGTAAACTTAATATTATGTTCATGAACTTGATGGTTGTGAGTATATTTATCTTTAAACATTTTGTAATATATCGAGTAATTTAAGATAATACAAGATATAATTTAGTGATTAAGTTATTTTATGTTTTTGGGCATATTTTGTAAGTATAAGTGTTAAAGCCCCATCTCCGGTAATATTGCAAGCAGTGCCAAAACTATCTTGTAAAGCAAAAATTGTAATTATAAGAGCAGTCGCACTGTTATCAAAACCTATTACGCTTATGATAAGTCCTAAAGAAGCTATTGCTGTTCCTCCAGGTACACCAGGAGCACCTACAGCAAATAATCCTAATAGAAAGCAAAATAAAATCATTATTTTTGCAGATGGCAGAGTTCCATAGTATATTTGTGAAACAATCATAACAAAAAAAACTTCTGTAAGCACTGAACCGCAAACGTGTATGTTGGCAAAAAGAGGGATTCCAAAATCTACTATGTCTTTGCGTAAAATATTGGATTTTTTTGCACATTCTAGTGCAACAGGCAGAGTTGCAGCTGAGCTCATTGTCCCTAGTGCTGTAAGATATGCTGGTCCATAATACTTTAATACATTGAAAGAATTTTTTTTTGAATATACTGCCGCAATAGTATATAGTATTGTAAGCCATATGTATTGTCCTAATATTACTAGTAATACTATTATCGCAAAAACTGACAGTTGTTTTGTTATTATTCCTTCATATGATAAGGAACAAAATGTACAACTGATAAAAATTGGCAGTATAGGAATTATTATCTTTATAACTATGGAAAGAATTATTTTGTGAAATTCTTCTAATAATTTTATTGTGATTTTTGATTTATTCCAGCAAGCTGCTATACCTATAATAACGGAAAGTATTAATGCACTTGTCACGTTCATAATTGGAGGAATATTTATTTCAAATATCATTTTTGGCAATTCGTTGATTTTGACTATTTGTGAACTAATATTTAAATAAGGAATGATTTTGAATCCGTAAAACATGGACATTAGTGCCGTACCTACACTTGAAAAGTAAGCTAGTATAAAAGCAAATCCTAAAATTTTAGAAGCTTTTTGTCCAAGTTTTGTAATTGATGGGGCGATAAAACCTATAACAATGAAAGGTGTGCAAAGGAAAATAAAAGCACCTAAAAGTTTCTCTATAGAAATAATTATTCGCATAAGATAATTGTTGGCGTAGCAGCCAGTGGTTATTCCAATTATCATACTTAAAATAAGTCTTGACGGTAAACTGTAAAAAAACTTTTTCATCCCGAAATCTCCTTGTTGAAATTGCAGTTTAGGTGCAATGACATAGTAGTGAATTGTGCAAAAATTATCCGACTAAAAATGTGCAGCGACTTAGAGTGATGTTAAAATTGTCCAGGAGCGAAAGTTCTATATTTCTACATCTATAACTGTATTATAAGAAATTTTTTTTGATTTTTAACTTTTATATATTGTTACAGTTCATGAAAGTTTTGATAAATATCGCTTAAAAATGCTTGTGCTTTATGTTTTTATTTGTTTTTTGATTCGTTCTTTTTTTAAATAAATTCCATTTATAAGGTTCTGTGCATTCTATCTTTTTATTTGAAAATTTTACAATATTTGCGTTTTATTTGAATGAGTGTATTACTTTTTATATTTTCAACTATGCTTCCATTAAATTAATCCATTTGTTTTAACTGTTGTTATTTAATCATTCCTTGATGGTCCTTTTTAATTATAAGATTTTTCCGTTGGAAAATCCTATAAATTTTCTTCTATATTTTCTGTTGCTGCGGGAAAAATTGTTTTTTTGATTTTATTTTTGAAAGATATTTATAAGAACTACTTTTTTATTTATTATAGTAAGATAAACTACAATAGGTTTGTACGAAACATTTAAAGAAACTTTTTATTTAATTCTGTTAATCCTTTGTTTCCTGCTGGTCATCAGGAAACATATCTAGAGATTTTACAAAATTTTGCTCTATTTGTATGAGTATTTTTTTAAATTTAGTAGAGTGAATCATAGTTCACATTAAGGAAGTGTGTGCTTAAAAAATAAGATGATTTATATGGATTCAAATATATATTCCACATCTTTTTAATTACAGGAGATAGTTGCTTCAGGTTTCCTATAAAAATCATTTGGATTTCATCAAAAATATGTTGGTGTTTTCGTTTGTTTAATTTTAAAAATTTGTCTATGCAATCTAAATATTTATTGCAATATTGATGGGTCATCAATGGTAATTGTTTTAACTTTTTTGTATATGAATTTTCTTGAAAGTTTTAGTTTTTAAATTTTGAAAGAGCACCGTTTGGTTTAAAATTGAAAAAAGAATGGATTGTTTGTTCTTTACAATCAAGAGCAGTTATATCGAAAGAAGCTCAAATTATTATTCTTTTTTTGTATCCCCATATAATAACGCAAGAATGTAGTTTTTTACAGTTAGTACTGCCTGTTACAAGAGTTTTCTATTAAAGCAACCACTCGTTTAAATTTATCGTTTATTCCTAATTTATTCTCCATTTAAATAATAATTGTATCATTTTAATTTTTTATGTTTTATATATTAGGAATAAAAGATATAAAGTATAATTAAAAATTTCATAAAATAGATACAATTAACCTGTAAATATTCTTTTATAGCGTTGACAAAAATATTAAAAATTGTAATACTACTGCAGGTTATGGTGTTATGTTTTTTAAGATATATGTTAATATGTGTTATAAGAATATGAATTGATTTTTAAATCTAACTTACTAATAATATTTCTAATTCCTTGGCTTATTAATTTTAATATTATACTTAAAAGCGATCGTTTTTACGAAACAGAAATATCGAAAAATTAAAGTTGTTTATACAACGTTTGAATTATTAAACTATTGTTCTATAGTTATACTAATTGTTAATCTATATAAAAATTCACTTTTATAAACTGGGAAGGATATTATAACTATAGATTATAAAGTTAAAAAACTGAAAAAAATTAAGTATTTAATAATAGTTTTAGTACATGGTATTTAGGGTTTTGAAAATGAAAAAGAAGTAGTGAAAGAAATATAATGCTATTTATTTAGAATTGTGGAGCAAAAAGTTGAGTATATGTAATAAAAAGAAAGGAAAAGTGTATTGAAATAATAATATTTACAAATAATAAATAATGTTGATATTAGCTTTGGGAATTAAATTTTCAGATAATTTTTTAAATGGAAGAAAAAAGAAGTATGAAAGCGAATTTAATTTATATTAACAAAGAAAATATATATTTACGGTCAAGTGGTTTGCTAATGTAGTGATATTTATAGTGATAAATAGATATGGAATAATTTTGTCTTAAGTGAAAAAGTCTGAAATAAGGTTCAAAATATAAAGCAAGCAAAAACATTGAATAATGGATATGGATTTGATTAAAGATTAATGATATTGTAAATGATGAACTATGAAAATTGCGTGTTCTTTTAGGCATTTGGGGTAATGTGATAAATAGTATAACAGATCGTATTTGTTGTAATTATAGTTTTAATAAAAGAAATCAAATGATACAAATAGGACTTATACTTTTAATTTATTCTTCTGATATTACTTTCGATTGAAGTTTATTGTTGCTTTTTCGTTTTTGTAATTGTTGAACAATTAATTTAGCAAGATATGAATTAGTGATTTATTCTTGTTAGCAAACAGATTAGAATTTGTTGCTTTGAAGTTAGGTAATTTTAAAAAAAGATTAATGAATAAAAATTATAGTGTAAAAAAGAAATAAGATAGCAATTGGTATGTTAATATCAATCATACTGATATTAATAATTTGTTAAGTTTAATGATATAAGCATCAAAGAGTTGAGGATTACCAAAGCATATATTAAGAAAGTTTTTAATCTAATAATTTTATTATTAGGTGTGACGGAAAAGAAAGAAAAGATAGAATAAGGATAAGAAATAATGGTAAGGTAGTGTAACTTATTGAGCTATGGTTGCGAAATTTAGAGGATGGAATAGTGGTGGTGGTGGTGAATAGAAATTCTTATATGTAAAACAATATGAGAACAATCGGTAATGTGTTAGAAATGATAGAAACAGTGTGTATTGTTACATAAATTCTAAAAAAGGAGAGAATTTATGTGTAACAGTCTGTTTTTTGCTTGTATATATTATTAATAACATTATTAAACGATGTTTAATTATGATTTAATTTTGTTGTTTAGAAATAAGAATTAAGTGCTTGTGTAAGTGTTAAAATGTCAAAAATGGAATTATACTAAGTTTGGAGCGGGTAAAAAATGATTATAGGGTTGACAGGTTCATATTGTTCTGGTAAGGATACAATAGCAGAATATATTGTCAGGAAGCATGAATATAAACACTTTTCTTTATCTGATGTTATAAGAGAAATAATGAAAGAAAAAAATATTGAACCTACAAGGAAAAATCTTATAAAATTTGGAACTAAGCTTAGAGAAGAAAATGGGAATGGCGTACTTGCTAAAAAAGTTTTAGATAAAATGGATTTAAATAGAAAATATTGTATTACTTCAATAAGGCATTCTGATGAGATTAAAGAGTTAGGAAAGAAAAGAAATTTTATTTTAATTAATGTTGATGCACCTCGTAGTATACGATTTGAAAGAATGCAGAAAAGACAAAGAATAGGAGATCCTAAAACACTAGAAAAATTTATTGAGCTTGAAGAAAAAGAGTCACAATCAAAAGGTTCGTGTCAACAGTTAAAAAAAACGGCTGATTTAGCTGATATTACATTTATTAATAATTCTACAGATATAACAATTTTAGAAGTCGCAATTGATGATTTATTGAAAAATATTAAGTAGTATGAAGAGAATTTCTTTTTTTATTTTTACTTAATTAGTAAGAAATATAAAACTAATTTTAACACAAATAAGAATAAATAGGTAAAAAAGTAGTTATAAGTGCTGTAATTTTATGATTTTAATATTTGACTTAAAATGAATTTTTGAATATAATGAACAATTATTATTGGTGTAATTAATATAAATTAATGGGCCTGTAGCTCAGTTGGTTAGAGCACTCGACTCATAATCGAATGGTCGTAGGTTCAAGTCCTACCAGGCCCAATGTGTGGAAGATAAGTGTGTATAAATAACTCCTTGAAGAATTGGGAGTTTTTTATTTAGTAAATTTGCTATAATTCAATGATGGATGGGTAGTTAGCTCAGTGGAAGAGTACTCGTCTCACACGCGAGTGGTCGCAGGTTCAAGTCCTGCACTACCCACTGTGGCTGGTTTTGAAATTAGAGTTAAATAAATGACATATGGGTGGGTAATTTACAATAAAGATTTAGAGTTGTTGTAAATTACGGCATTAAAATTGATGATATCAAATTATAATTTGGCACAGGTTTTATTGTTGATTGATGGTAAAATAAAGCTTTGGACATAAAGAAAGATGAAACGAATATCCAGCAGGAGAAAAAGCACAGATGAATATTCTATAGAATTAAACAGTGTTTTTAAATATGAGTTTTTTAAAGTTAATGGATAAAATAAACGTAGAGTTTAAATTATGAAATCTTTTGATAAAGATTTAAAAGAATTTTAAAATACAATAAACATAAAATGGATTTGAAATTTGTGGGAAAAGGGATTCGTAAGGATTAGTATAGAAAAACGGGAGAAGAATATAAATCCACAATACGAGAAATTGTAAATTGTGTAAAATAAATAAGCGATTATGCTGTAATTGACGCTGAAAATTATAGATGGCGTGGAAATAATGAAAGGTATTATTAAGACCTTACCTTATTGGTCAAGCTTAAAAGAGCAAGTGTTGGCGTTTTGTGCTAATTGTTTAAGAATATTGTTGAAAAGATAAAATATTTTATAAGGATGGATATGCAATCGCTTTGCATTTATTGTAAAGAGGAAAGTCCGAACTTTAACTGCATATTTGATGATGTTGTTGTGTAGTAAACGGTAACAGGTAATACCTGTCGCTTGTAAAAGCAGAGGTGCGAACAGAGACGCTTTTTTCAGAAACGGAAAAAGTATCCTTGAGAAAGGATAAGTTTTTGCAGTAATGCAAAAGATGAAACGGCTAAATCCTTACCGGAAAGCAAGGCTGAGAGAGAGTTTATAGCCGCTTGACCGTTATGAGCAATTTTAACGGCAGAGAAATGATTGCACTTTTAATTTTGGTTAAAAGACAGAATTCGGTGTATAATCCATCTTTATAAAGTTGCATGATAAATGTAGTTGTTGTTGTGCTAAAGTAGATATGAAAATATATTTTATTTAATGCAAAAACATGTTATGGTAAGGGTTAATGGGGTTTTTAATTTATATTATAATAGGTACAAGTGCTGGGATTTTAGGTGGTCTTTTAGGTATCGGTGGTTCTACTATTTTAATTCCATTTATGCTTATTTTTTTAAAGATGAGTCAGCATCAGGCTCAAGGAACAGCTCTTGCGGTGATATGTTTGAGTTTCTTTTCAATGCTTGTGTATTATAAAAAAGGATATGTAAATCTTACTATTGCTGCTTTAATAGGTATTGGTTTTGTAATAGGTGGATTTTTGGGGGCTAGTGTTGTTGATGCTGTTCCTGAACATATTTTAAAGAAAATGTTTGCATTTGTTTTATTTTTTATAGCTGTAAAAATGTTTATTTCTAAATAGGATGTGTGTATAATAAATGTATCATATTCCGGTAATGCCTTTAGAAATATCGCAATATTTAGTGAATAATTCTAATGGACTATACGTTGATTGTACTTTTGGTGGTGGAGAACATACTTCATATCTTCTTAAAAAGTTTAGAGATATTAAAGTAATAACATTTGACTGGGATGAAGATGCTTCAAAAATGTTTTTTGAAAGAGAAAAAGAATTTAAAAATAGAGTAATTTTTGTTAGAGAAAATTTTAAAAATATAAAAAAAACTTTATTTAATATGAATGTAAAAAAAGTTGATGGTATCTTAGCTGACATTGGTGTTTCTTCAAAACAATTTGATGATTTAAATAGAGGGTTTTCTTTTAATTCTAATATTCTTGACATGAGAATGGATAAAAGAAATTTGTTAACTGCAAAGGAAGTTGTTAATTTTTATTCTAATGAAGAATTAGCCAATATTTTTTATAAATATGGACAAGAGTATAAATCAAAGGAAATTGCATCAGCGATTATTGCTAGAAGAAAAAGAGGCATAATAAATACGGCATATGAATTGCAATCTATAATTGCTTCAGTAAAAAAATATAAAAAAAGAATAAATCCTGCAACAAAAGTTTTTCAAGCTCTGAGAATTTTTGTAAATAGAGAGCTTGAAAATTTAAAAATTTTACTTAGTAATGTTCCAGAATTACTAAATCTTAATGGTAGAATTGTAGTTATAAGTTTTCATTCTTTGGAAGATAGAATAGTTAAGCATGATTTTAAACAAAATTCTGTTGGCGGAATATATAAAATTCTTACGAAAAAAGTTATTACTGCCTCCAGCGAAGAGACAAAAAATAACGCAAGAAGTAGAAGTGCAAAAATGAGAGTTGCAGAGAAGATAAATGTATAAATCATTTTTATTAATTACGTTCATAATTTTTAGTATTTTTGTTTATCTGTGGCAACAAAATATATCTACAAGATTAGCATATAAAGTGAATAATCTTCAAGTTGAATATGATAAAATTAATTCTGAAAATGATATTTTAAGATTAAAAATCAATTCTATACTTTCTTTGGAAAAGATGTATAAAATTGCAAATGAAAAAGGTCTTTTGTGTCCTGATGAAAAATCTATAATTTATATTGATTAAGGTTCATCTAAAAATGAAAAAAAACACAAAAGATGAAAATAATAGAAAGACTGTGCTGGCGATTATAGTGCTGACAGTCTTTTTTCTGTTGCTTTTAAAACTTATATATGTACAGATTTTTCTTCATAGTAAGATAAATCGTGTTGTTGATAGAATGGTAAATCGTAAAAATATTGAGATACCTAAACGAGGTAATATTTTAGATTCAAGAGCGAATATTCTTGCAACAAGTGTGAAACGGTATACTGTTTTTCTTGATACTAGAATAATTGAAGATTTTAATAAAGTAAAGACGGTTTTATTTAAAAATGGAATAAAGATTAAAGAGAAAAGAATTAGTGATTTTGGAAATGCTGCTTATGTGCCTATAGCGTTTAATGTTAATATGGATATTGTGAATAATATAAAAAATGAAAAGTTAAAAGGAATTGGATTTGAAAGTAAATACACAAGACAGTATCCTGAAGGAAGATTGCTTTCTCATATTCTTGGAATAACAGATTGTGATGGAAATGGCTTAGAAGGAATAGAAAAAATGTATAATTCTTATCTTTCTGGAAATTATATTACGACAAAAATGTACAGGGATGGATTAGGTCATGTGATACGCGATAAATTTATTGATGGTTTGAAATTGCAGGGTCAAAATGTTGAACTTTGCATAGATAGGAACATACAATTTATAGCAGAACAAGAGTTAAGAAATGCTTTTAAAAAATATAATGCCAAAAAAGCTATATGTATAGTTCAAGATCCAACGGAGGGAAAAATTCTTGCTATGGTATCCTTACCTGATTTTAATTCTTCAACTAAAATTAAAAATATAGGTTTTTTAAGAAATGCTGCCATAAGTGATGTATATGAACCAGGTTCAACTTTTAAAGTTGTTGCAATTGCTGCAGCTTTAGAAACAGGAAAAGTAAAATATTCTGATAAGTTTTATTTGGAGAATGGTAAATTTAGAATTGCAGGTCATACAATAAAAGATGATCATAAAGTGAAAGAGTTAGTGTCTTTAAGTAGAATAATGGAAATTTCTTCAAACATAGGCGTGATAAAAATTGCACAAAAATTAGGCAAAGAAGATTTTTATAGGTATATAAGAAAATTTGGATTTTATTCGCTTACAGGTATAGATTTGCCTGGTGAAGCTAAAGGTCTTTTAATGGAGATAAAAAATTGGAATTCTCTAACGTTGCCCAATATTTCTTTTGGACAAGGTATAGGCGTTACAGCTGTTCAACTAATAAATGCTTTTTCTTGTATTGCAAACGATGGTGTACTAAAAAAACCGTATGTAGTGCAAAAAATAGAAAATTTATACGATAAAACGGAATCAAACATTTTTAAGTCAAAAGAGATAAGAAGAGTAGTTTCGGTTGAAACAGCTCGTCAGTTAAAAAAAATTTTAAAAAATGCAGTAGATTTTGGTACTGGGAAAAATGCAAAAATTTTAGGATATACTGTTGGAGGCAAAACGGGAACTGCTCAAAAGGTTGATTTAATTACAAAGACTTACTCAACAAAGTGTTATACTGCTTCTTTTTGTGGCATGATTCCTGCAATGAATCCGAAAGTTGTCATACTTGTTATTATTGATGAACCAAAAGGTGGAAGTTATTATGCTTCTTCAGTAGCTTCTCCTATTTTTGCAGCTATTGCTAAGCGAGTTACAGAATATTTAGGTGTAGAAAAAGATGATATAATTAAATAATGTTAAATAATGTTAAATATTTGTTACTTTTTACTAAAATAAATAATAGGGAATTTTATAAAAGGAGTAATGATGAAACTTAAAGAAATTTTATCTGATGTTAATGTAATTATAATTGGTAATGATGATGTTAATGTCACTGGAATTTCTTATGATTCAAGAACAATTTCCAAGGATTGTGCTTTTTTTGCTCTTCCTGGTCATAATACTGATGGTAGAAAATATATTAATGAAGCAATTAAGAAAGGTGCTTCTGTGGTGATTACTGATTTAAAATACGATTTAATTTCTGCAGTTCAAGTAGTAGTTGAAAATATTTTTATATTTATGGCTGTTTTTTGTGCAAAATTTTATAACTATCCGGATAGAGAATTAAATATTATAGGTATTACAGGTACAAATGGTAAAACAACTATTGCTTATATGATTGAAAGCATATTTGCAGGTGCTGGTATAGATTGTGGTGTTATAGGTACTATCAACTATAGATATAAGGAGAATGTTATAAGTGCTCTTAATACGACACCTCAATCGCCTGATATTTATAAAATTATGAGAGATATGATTGATAACGGTGTTAAATATCTGGTTATGGAAGTTTCTTCACATGCTTTGAGTTTGCATAGAGTTTATGGAATAGATTTTGATACTGTTGTTTTTACAAATTTAACGCAAGATCATTTAGATTTTCATAAAACCATGAATAATTATTTTAAAGCTAAATCTATGCTTTTTATTGGTTCGCGAACAGACGTTAAAAGAAACAAAAAGTATGCTATAATTAATGCTGACGATAAATATGGCAAAAAACTTTCTAAAGTAACAGTAAATTCTGAAGTAAAGCTTTATGCTATAGAAGATAAAGAAGTAGAATTTAAAGCTGAAAATGTTGAAATGACAAGCAATGGTGGTAAATTTGATTTATTGTTTGGTGATAAAAGAGCTAAAGTTAATATAAAACATATAGGATTGCATAACATATATAATGCTTTAGCAGCAAGTGCGGTGTCAATTTGCAATGGAATTTCTTTTAATAAAATAGCTGAAGGATTAAGTGCTTCAAAACAAGTTCCAGGAAGACTAGAAAAAATAGATACAAAGAATTTTGGATTTGATGTAATTTTGGATTATGCACATACTAATGATGCTTTAAAAAATGTTTTATGTGCATTAAAAAAGATGCATCCTAAAAGAATTATTACGGTTTTTGGTTGTGGTGGAGATAGAGACAGAACAAAAAGGCCTGTGATGGGAAAAATAGCGGTAGAAATGAGTGATTTTGTTTTTGTAACGTCTGATAATCCAAGAACCGAGGATCCCAATAATATAGCTTTAGATATAGAAGTAGGAATAAAAAAGACTTATAGAAATAATTATAAAGTTATAATTGATAGAGAAAATGCAATAAGAGAAGCGATTATGATGGCCAATAAAGGTGATGTTATTTTACTTGCTGGGAAAGGACATGAAACGTATCAAGTTATAGGGACCCAAAGAGTGCATTTTAGTGACATTGAGATTGCCAATAAATATATAATTTTAAAAGAGGAAGAGAAAAAATCTAAATTAAAAGAAATGGAGCAAAAGGAGTTTATTTTTTAATGGAATCTTTTTATATTAAAGAATTGATAGTTGCTATAGATGGTCAATTTATAATAGGTGATCCAAGTCTTTTAGTAAAAGGAATTTCTATTGATTCAAGAGTGATAAAAAAAGATGAAGTTTATTTTGCTATAAAAGGAAATAATTATGATGGGCATGATTTTATAGAAGAAGCTATAAAAATGGGTGCATCATCTGTAGTATATTCAAGAGATGATATTAATTTGTTGAAATATGTTCAAAAAATACCTGCATTAATTAAAGTAAAAGATACTCTTGCCGCTCTTGGAAATTTTGCCAAAAGATACAAAACTAAATTTCAAAATGTAAAAGTAGTTGGTATCACAGGTTCCAATGGAAAAACTACGACAAAAGAAATGTTAAATTCAATTTTGAATATAAAAGGTAAGACCGTTTCAAATAGTGGAAATTTTAATAATAGGATAGGACTTCCTCTTTCGATATTTAATTTAAATTCAGATACAAAATATGGTGTTTTTGAGATAGGAACGTCTTTACATGGTGAAGTTGAAGTACTGACTGATATTTTGAAACCTGATTGCGGTATTATTACAAATATAGGAGAGTCTCACTTAAAGACTTTTATTTCTCCTAAAGGTGTTTACAAAGAGAAAAAAGTTTTATTTAGTAATGTGAAAGAAAGTGGTTTTATAGTTATAAATAATGATGATAAGTTTTTAAGAATAGCCCCTGATATGAGCAGACATAAATTTATTACTTTTGCTTTGGATTCTGTTGCCGATGTTTATGCAAAGAATTTGAAATTGTATCCTGATAAAACTGTTTTTACTATTTTTCATGAAGAAGATAGTATTAAAATATCTATACCATCAAAAGGTCGGTTTAACGTTGCCAATGCTTTGGCAGCAGCGTCTTGTGCAATTGGTTTTGGCTTTTCTCTTGAGGATATAAAGAAGGGAATAGAGAGTTTTACTTTGCCAAAAATGAGGATGGAGACTTTAATAACATCTCAAGGAGTTGTTTTAATAAATGATGCCTATAACGCTAATCCTTCCTCGGTAAGAGAAGCTATACGAACTGTAATAGAATCTTATAATGACAAAAAAATTAATCTTGTTCTTGGAGATATGCTTGAGCTTGGCGATAAGTCTTTATATTATCATTTAGAGCTTGGAAAATTTATTAATAATTTCCATAATATAAATTCTGTAACTTTATTAGGTGAAATGAGTTTTTATACAAAAAAAAATATAAATAATAAAAGAATTTTTTATACGAAAGATCCTTGTAAACTTATAGAAAATTTAAAACGAATTGATGTTGATAGTAATTCTGTTTTCTTATTTAAAGGTTCTAGAGGTATGAGGCTTGAAAATATTTATATTGAATTGTTAGATATTTTAGAAAAAGAAAGGTAATACAAAGTGTTGTATCATATTTTTTATTATTTAAGCGATATTTTTACTCCTTTTAATGTTTTTCAATATATTACCTTTAGAGCGGGTGGGGCGATTTTAACAAGTCTTTTGATTTGTTTTATATTTGGACCTTATGTTATAAAAGAACTCATAAGATTTAAAATAAAACAAGTGGTTAGGATCGATGGCCCGTCAACACATTTAATAAAAAGTTCTACTCCAACTATGGGTGGAGTTCTTATTCTGTTATCCGTAATTGTGTCAACAATTTTATGGTCAAGATTGAATAATAGATTTATTATATGGCTTTTGATAGGGACTATTTGGTTTGGTTTTATTGGTTTTTATGACGATTATTTAAAATTAAAAAAACAAAGCTCAAAAGGTATTTCTGTAAAATGGAAATTGTTTGGACAAGTATTTTTTGCATTAATACTTGCAATATATTTAAATTTTTTCCCTTCAAATTTAGAATTTAATACACTTATCAACGTCCCTTTTGCTAAGAGTTTTTTTGTAAATTTGTCTTTCTTATATATGTTGTTTGTAATTGTTATAATTGTGGGTAGTTCTAATGCTGTTAATTTAACAGATGGACTTGATGGTCTTGCAATAGGCAACATAATTATAGTGGCTTTATCTTTAGCTCTTTTTGCATATTTTTCTGGACATTTTAAAATAGCTAACTATTTAAAAATTATTAATGTGTCCGGTTCAGGAGAAATATCTATATTTTTATTTGCAGTTATTGGTGCCGGACTAGGTTTCTTGTGGTATAATTCGTACCCTGCTGAAGTTTTTATGGGTGATACTGGTAGTTTATTTTTAGGTGGTGTTTTAGGAATGACTTCGGTATTTATAAAGCAAGAACTGATTTTAGTTCTTTTAGGAGGAGTTTTTGTTGTTGAAGCACTTTCTGTGCTTATGCAAATATTTTATTACAAAAAAACAAACAAAAGAATATTTAAAATGGCACCGATCCATCATCATTTTGAAATGTTGGGTATTTCAGAAATTAAAGTTACAATAAGATTTTGGATAGTAGGGATAATTCTTGCTATATTATCGTTTGCATCGCTTAAGTTGAGGTAATTATTAATGGATAAAATTATAGGTGTTTTAGGACTTGGTAAAAGCGGTATTGCTGTATCTAATCTTGCTGTAAAATTAGGATATAAAGTTTTCGCAAGTGATAATGAAGAACATAAAATAAACGGTTTGGACAAAAAAGTTGTTATAGAACTTGGTAAACATTCAGATAAAATTTTAAATTCAAAAATAATTATAAAGAGTCCAGGCATTAGTACGAATATTTCTATTTTAAAAAAAGCTGTTAATCGAAAAATAAAAGTTATGAGTGAACTTGCTTTTTCTCTCAAAAATTCAAAATATAAAAAAATTATAGCAGTTACAGGTACAAATGGTAAAACAACTACTACAGATTTAATTTCAAAGATAATAAAATATTCACGGCAGAATTCTATAGTTGTAGGAAATATAGGCTGCCCTCTAGCTAGTATGGCACTGAAAACTACAAAAAAAACTTATATTATTATGGAGCTTTCAAGTTACCAACTTGAAGACACTTGTGATTTTAGACCTAATGTGTCTGTATTATTAAATATTACACCAGATCATTTAAAGCGTCATAAAACGATGAAAGCTTATATAAGAGCTAAAGAAAATGTGTTTATAAATCAGAAAAAAAGAGATTTTTTAGTGATAAATTATGATGATAAAATTTGCAGAAAAATAGCTATAAAATCTAAAGCTAAAGTAATTTTTTTTAGCAAGCAATTTCTACAAAATGGAATATTTTGTAATAATGGAAAAATAGTTGTAAAGAATGGTAAAAAATGCATGGAAATAAGTCCAAAAATTAATATTGTAGGTATGCATAATATGGAAAATATTCTCGCAGCGGTAGCGACTACTTATGTAATTGGCATTAAACTTGATATTATAGAAAAAATTATTTCTGAGTATGAAGGAATGGAGCATAGAATTAAATTTGTAAGAAGATTAAATGGTGTTGATTATTATAACGATTCCAAATCAACGAATATTGATTCTACAAAAGCCGCTATTGAATCTTTTAATGGAAATATTTTACTTATTCTTGGTGGACGTGATAAAGGCATGTCGTACACGCCGTTAAAAAAACTTATAAAGCAAAAAGTTAAAGCTGTTTTTCTTATAGGAGAGGCTGCGAATAAAATAAAAGAAGATTTGTTGAATTTGTCTATATTTTTTAATTCAGATACCGTAGAAAATGCCTTAAATCAAATATCTAAAGTCGCTGTTTCAGGGGATATTGTGTTATTTTCTCCAGCTTGTGCCTCGTTTGATCAATTTAATAATTTTGAAGAACGCGGTGAGTTTTTTAAAAAACTTGTTGTAAAATTATAATTAAGAGATTTTAAATTGAAAATTAATTTTAAAAAATATAATTGTCCATTAATAATATTAACATGTATATGTGTTCTCTTTGGTGTATTTATGGTTTTTTCATCTAGTTTTGTTATGGCTTATGTGCGCTGGTCAAGGCCATATAAATTTTTGCTAAAACAAATTTTGTGGATTAGCATAGGTTTTATTCTGATGTTTATAACGTGTTTTTTAATTAATTATCAAATATATAAGAAATATTCAAAAATGATTTATTTAATATCGTTAATTTTGGTTATTCTTGTTTTGTTTGTCGGCGATTTGCGGTTAGGAGCTAAAAGGTGGTTGAATGTTGGTTTTTTTAATTTACAACCATCAGAATTGGCTAAGTTTTCCATAATTGTGATGTTATCTGATTTTATATCTAGGAAGAAAAATTTGATTAAAAAAAAGGGTGGTTTAATAGCTCCGATTACTATTATTTTTTTAATTATTTCCCCCATTGTTTTAGAACCTGACTTGGGGACTCCTATTTTGATGACTATCGTTTCTTTTGCGATGTTATTTTGTGCAGGTGTAAAAATGAAAATTATATCTTCAGTAGCTATAATGATGCTTTTATTGGTGCTGGAGGAAATTATAAGGAAACCTTACAGACTTTTGAGGTTTAAAGATTATCTTGCGTCTTTTGTGAATATTGATGCTTCTTCTTATCAGATAAAACAGTCATTAAATGCTTTAGGTTCAGGTGGTATTTTTGGTAAAGGACTTGGGCGAAGCGAAATGAAACTTATGTACCTTCCAGAAGCTCACACAGATTTTATTTTCCCCATCATTGGGGAAGAATTAGGTTTTATTGGATCAGTTTTGGTTATTATGTTTTTTATATACTTTTTTTTAACTGGCATGAAAATGAGCAAATTTATGCCTGACACTTTTTCACAGTATTTATGTTTGGGCATAACGTTTCTTATTGTTTTTCAAGCAATTATAAATTTATCTGTAGCTACAGGAGTATTTCCTGCAAAAGGTCTTCCCTTGCCTTTTATATCTTTTGGTGGAACATCTCTTGTTATAACAATGGCAATTACTGGTATATTAATTAATTTATCACAGTATGATAAAAATAAGAGATAAAAATATTATTTATGATAGTTAAATTAGTTTGTAATTTAATTTTTTGATTTGATAAGTGCGTTCTAAAAAGAAATGTTGATTTAATTTTGTGGGGAAAATAAAAAGTGTGTCAAAAAAACATTCTTATTGTTTCAGGTGGAACGGGTGGTCATATTTACCCTGGTATAGTTTTAGCAAAAGAGTTTAGAGATAGCGGGTATGAGCCAATTTTTTTTATAAGTGATAATGTTATTTCTAGACAAATCTTAGAAAAAAGTGGATTTAAATATATTATTTCTAATGTAGTTGTAGCTCCGCAAAGAATTTCAGTTTCCTTTATTTCATTTTTTATTAAAACATTATTGGTATTTTTAAAAGCGTTAAGGCAAATTGTGATTTTAAAACCGTTAGTTGTAGTAGGTACTGGTGGATATATTACTGTGCCTGTTCTTTTTGCGTCTAAAATATTGCATAAAAAAATTTTTATTCACGAACAAAATGCTGTGCCAGGAAAAGCGAATATACTCTTAAATAGAATTGCAATCAAGACTTTTATAAGTTTTCGAAGTTTGAAAAAAAAGTTTAAAAATAGGAATGTTTTATTTGTGGGATGTCCTATAAGAGAGGATATTTTATATGTTTCAAAAGAAAAAGCTATTAAAACTCTTAATTTAAATAGAGATTTGTTTACAATTTTAATTTTTGGTGGTAGTTTAGGATCATCTAAACTTAATCAAGTTACGTGTCAAGCTTTTTTAGAATTATTCTATAATGATAAAACTCAAATTTTACATGTGACCGGATTTAGAGACTATGTTTATATTAAAAGGCAAGTTAAAGAGTATGAAAATTATAGAGTTTATGAGTATATGCATGATATTGAATATGCATATGCTGCTAGTGATATTGTAATATGTCGTTCAGGGGCAGGAACAGTTTTTGAGCTTAAAGTTTTAAATAAACCTGCTATTCTTGTTCCTTATTCTTATGCTACTGATGAACATCAATATTGGAATGCGAAAGAAATAGAATCAGAAGGAAAAGTAATAATAATAGAAGAAAAGTATTTTACGAGCATGAATTTAAAAGAAGCAATAAGTGAACTGAAAAGTAATATAAAAAATATTGAAATTAATATGACTAAAAATGCTAATATTCTAGCACAAAAATTAATATTTGAGGAAATAATGAAATGTATAAAATTTTGATTTCAAATGATGATGGTATCAAAGGACCTGGACTTCGTCCATTAATAAAAAAACTTTCTGAAATTGCTAAAGTTTATGTTATTGTTCCAGTAAGACAGATGTCAGGAACAGGCCACGGCATTTCTCTTGATAAGTATAAAAAGGTTGAAAGGGTAGCTAAAGATTTTTATATAATTAGAGGTGGAACCCCCGCAGATTGTGTAAAATATGGTTTATACTCATTTTTGAAGAATAAAATAGATCTTGTAGTGTCAGGTATAAATACATGCCCTAATCTTGGTCAAGATGTTATTTATTCTGGAACTGTGGGTGCAGCAAGAGAAGGTGCTATGCTGGGAATTTCTTCAATCGCTGTTTCAGCAGCTGAAATGAATGCTACTGAATATGCTCACTCGGCAGCTGCTACTAGAAATATTGTTGAAAAATTGCTGAAAAGAAAGAAGAGATTTAAAAATATTTGTTTAAATATAAATATTCCAAAAGATTATAAAGGCATAAAAGTAGTTCCTTTGGGAACAAGAGCGTATAATGAAAATATTGATACTATAACAGATAAAAATGGGAACTATCTTTATAAATTGTCTGGAAGGTATATCTTTGAGAAAAAAGGTAGTGGAACTGATGTTGATATGGTGGATAAAGGTTATATTTCCATTACTCCTTTACAACTAGATCAAACAAATTATGAGCTGATAGAAAAAATAGAGGAATATAATTAAAGTATTTTTATGGAAAGTAAATTTAAATTAGTATCTAAATTTCAGCCTGCAGGTGATCAATCTCAAGCTATTAATAAGTTGTATAATAATTATTTGAATAATAAAAATTCGCAGGTTTTGCTTGGTGTTACAGGTTCAGGTAAAACGTTTGTTATGGCCAATGTTATTGAGAAGTTGCAACAACCTACTCTTGTAATATTACCTAATAAAATTTTAGCTGCTCAAACTTACGCGGAATTTAAGGCTTTTTTTCCAAAAAATGCTATAGGATACTTTATATCTTATTATGATTATTATCAACCTGAGGCCTACATCCCGTCTAGTAACACGTATATAGAAAAAGATGCATCAATAAACGATCGTATAGATAGTCTTCGTCTAAAAGCTACTACGTCTCTTCTTGAAAGAAAAGATGTTATTGTTGTTGCTTCGGTATCGTGTATATATAATTTGGGTTCTCCAAAAGATTATCAAAACATGTGTGTTGTAATAATTTGTGGCAAGGAAAAATCAATGAAACAGCTTTTAGCTGAACTTGTTGCAAGTCACTATGAAAGAAATGAAAGTGAGTTTATAAGAGGAAAATTTAGAGTAAAAGGCGATACTGTTGAAATTTTTCCAGCTTATCTTGAAACAGCTTTAAAAATTGAATTTTATGGTGATATGATAGAAAGCATAAAAGAATTTAAGCCATTAACAGGAGAGGTGATTGATAAAAAGAATAAAGCATACATTTATCCAGCTAAACTTTTTGTTGCTAGTAAGGACAAAATTAATAATGCATTAAAAACTATAGAAGAAGAGTTAAATGAGCGAGTTGGAATATTAAAATCTCAAAATAAACTTCTTGAATCTCAACGCCTTTATCAGCGAACAAAATATGATATGGAAATGCTAAAAGAAACGGGATTTTGTAGTGGTGTTGAAAATTATTCAATGCATTTGTCAGGTAGTCCTTTAGGAACAAGACCTACAACACTAATAGATTATTTTTTGCGAAACAATGATGATTTTCTAGTAATAATCGATGAATCTCACATATCTCTTCCTCAGATAAAAAGCATGTATGAAAGTGATAGAAGTAGAAAACAAACCCTTATAGATTTTGGATTTAGACTTCCATCAGCTTTAGATAATAGACCGTTGAAATTTCAAGAATTTGATAAACTTATAAAAAAGTTTATGATGGTGTCTGCAACGCCGGGACTTTATGAATTAGAAAAAAGTAAAAAACATGTAGTAGATTTAATCATTCGTCCAACTGGATTAGTTGATCCTGAAGTAATTATACGACCTATTAATGGACAAGTAAAAGATTTAATTCAAGAAATACAAAAAACAATCAGTAATAAGCAAAGAACATTAGTTATTACTCTTACAAAAAGAACAGCAGAAGATTTGTCATTATATTTAAAAGAAAAAAGGTTTGAAGTTGAATATTTACATTCTGAAATAGATACTTTAACGAGAATAGAGATACTTAAAAATTTACGACTTGGGAAATTTGATGTTTTGGTTGGCATTAATCTTTTAAGAGAAGGTTTAGATCTTCCTGAAGTTGCTTTAGTGGCGGTTTTAGATGCTGATAAAGAGGGTTTTTTACGTTCTGAATCTGCTCTGATTCAGATATGCGGTAGAGCTGCAAGGAACGTTAATGGGCGCGTTATTTTTTATGCTGATATTATAACAGGTTCAATGCAGAAAGCTTTAACCGAGATGAATCGTCGTAGAAAGAAGCAGCTTGAATACAACAAAAAAAATAATATTAAGCCTGAAACAATAGTTAAAGCAGTTTATGAGCTTGACGAATTTAGTAATTTATCAAAACGAGAATCTATTTCTCATATAGTTACTCAACAGCAGTTTGGTTGTAAAATTACGCCAAAAAATATTAGTGGAATAATAAAAGAAATAGAATTAAAAATGAAAAAAGCTGCAGAAGATCTTGATTTTGAATCTGCAACTATTTTTAGAGATAAAATACTTGAGCTTAAAAGTATGAAATTTAGTAAGAATTTATCTAAAAATAAAAGAAAATAAATATTTTCATTTTAATAATTAATAAAAAATATTTTAATTTTATAATAGTGTTATATTTATTTTATAAAAACCAAAGAAATAATTTTAGTTTATTTTGCTTGACATACTATAAAAATTTTGTTAAAACCTTCTTGGTATGAGATCACTAGATCATGTGTTAATTATTGTAGTTATCTTGTTAGGTATTTCTATACTTGCAGTTGTTTTTTGTTTAGTGATTACGTTAGTTCAGATAAAAAGAGCAACAAAAGAGTTTGAGTTAGTTATGCGTAAAATTAATAATGAATTAGGTTTTGTTACTAAATTATCTGATAAGGTTGCATCTATAATAGAAAAGTTCTCATCACCAATTATTTCGTTTGTTTCACTTTTATTTTGTATTATTTCAAACATTAATAAAAGAAAAAAACGAATGCCTGGAGGAAATAAATGAGCGATAATAGAGATATTTTCTTTACTTTTATTTTAGGAGGATTGATAGGTGCGGTGTTTGGAATTTTGTATGCTCCAAAATCAGGTAAAGAAACTAGACGTAATATTAAAAATTTAGGAGAGGAAATAGTCAATACTATTAGTGAGTTAAATGAAGATGTTGTTGGGAGTAATCGTAAAATTTTTGAAGAACGTAAAGAAGAGGTTTTGGAAGAAAATAAGAATAAGATTGACAAAGTCTTTGAAACAGGAAAGCAGGTTTTTGTTGAAAAATACAGCGGTAAAAACTAGAAAAAGTTTTTTTGCATGCTGAGGTAGCTCAGTTGGTAGAGCACAGGTCTGAAAAACCTGGTGTCGACAGTTCAATTCTGTCCCTCAGCATATTTTTATTTATCGATTTTATTAGTTACTATAAAAATATGTATTTAATGCCGATGTAGCTCAGTTGGTAGAGCAATTGCTTCGTAAGCAATAAGTCGGAGGTTCAAATCCTCTCATCGGCTTCGGTGTTTATGTTAACGATCGTTAGATGACACCTAGAGGTTTTGTCGTTTTTTAATTTTGTTTTCATGTCTGATTTTTCTTTTTATCTCTTCGTTTAAGTTAGTTAGTTTAAATAAATTTATTGAAAGATTCATATATTACGTACAGTTTTTATAATAGTTGATTAGTTCAATAATAGAAACTTATATCTTTAAAAACTAGCTTATTAGTCCGCTTATATTGTATAGTAAAAACTTGGATTTTTGTTTTTTCTTGAATTGAGTCTTTTTGCTTAGTGCTAGGTTTTTGACAATAAAATAATATTTTCTTTTGAGATTTAAATTTTGATAATTTTTTAATACTGATGAACAGAATGACTTTAGTGTGAAATATTTATAAGAAAAACTTTTTATTATAATTTTATGGGTTTTAATGTGTGTTTATCAAACGTTTTCAAAAAGGAGGCGTGACTTGGTTTTCAGCAGATTTGTTTTTATTAATATGTGTTTTTAAAACATAAGCTTAACAAAAGAATAATTATGCTTATTTTAGTTTTTATTTTTGTTGTGATATTGAATAATAAAATTTCTGAAAGAATAAATAGAATTTTTTTAGAAATTTTATGTGATTATCAAAATGGAAGATAATAAATAGACAAAATGAGTATATAGAAATATATATTCAATTTGGCAACTTGTATTTAAACAAAGGTGGATTTTAAATGCAAAAAACGTGCATGTAAAAGTCGTGGACTTGAAAATTTTTGTTTTAAATGCTAAAAAGAACCTGTGTTGTTTGTGTTGTCTACGGTAAATTTAGAGATAAAGAAAAGGTGAAGCAGTAGTGAATTTGAGGTGTATAAATTATGTCCTAATGATAAGGAAGAAAATGGTTTGTTTACATTTTGAATAGAGCAAAGGTGGTTTTAAATGCAAATAAGCCCAGATTTTTTGTTTAATGTAGTGGGTTTTCCTATTACAAATACTGTTATTGCAACAATATTAACGGATGTTGTTGTTGTTGTTGTTGTTGTTTTAATTAATAAAGAGATTTCTTTAAAACCAAAAAGAATACAAAATGTTGTAGAAATGATTGTTGATTATTTTAGAGAAATAACAAAAAGTATCGCTGGAGAAAAGGCCTCTTTTATTTATACTTGGGGGGTATCTTTTTTTTTATTTATATTAATTTCAAATTTAGTATCGCAGTTCCCGGGCTTTGAATCTATAAGGTTTCATACAGCATCGTCTGATAATGATGGAGTTCCTTTATTAAGAGCCGCTACGAGTGATTTGAATCTTACATTAGCTCTCGCAGTTTTGTCTGTAATTGCAACACATTGTGTAAGTGTAAAATATATTGGTGTTAGGAAATATATTACAAAATTTGTTACATTTAAAATGTTCCCTATATTTTTATTCGTAGGTATATTGGAATTTACAAATGAATTAGCAAAATTTATTTCTTTTTCTTTTCGTTTATTTGGGAATATTTTTGCTGGGGAAAGAGTTATATCTACAATATATGGTTTATGTTCATTTGTACTTCCGCTTCCATTTATGGCTTTAGAATTTATGATTGCGTTTATTCAAGCTATAGTTTTTGCGATGCTTACAATGGCATTTATGCATATAATGACAGATAGATCTCATTGATAAAAAAGGAGAAAAAAATGACTTTTACTGGTGGAATTATTATTGCAATAGGTGGCTTTGGACCTGCATTAGGAATTGGTCTTATTGGAGCAAAAGCCGTTGAAGCTATAGGTCGTAATCCTGAAGCTTCTGGAAAAATAATGATAAATATGCTTATAGCTATGGCGTTTGCTGAGTCTATAGCGATTTATGCTCTTATTTTGGCGTTTTAGTTGTTTGAATAGTAAGTAGTACTTAAGAGGTATAAAATGGAAATAATACAAAAATTTGGTTTGGAAACGAAATTGTTTTTATTTCAGCTTATTAACTTTTCAATTATAGTGTTTATTCTTAAAAAGTTTTTATATAAGCCTTTAGAGAAAATACTTGATGAAAGAAAAAATAAAATTGAACAGTCTTTACGAGATTCTGAGAATGCCAAAATAGCTTTGGATAATGCAGGAGAAGAAGCGAAAAAAATAATTGCGACTGCTAAAAGCAATGCTGATAAGTTGATGGTTTCAATTAAAGTTTCTAATGATGAAACAAAAGAAAAGGCAAAAGAGGAAGCAAAGCAGTGTTCGGAGAAAATTTTAGAAGATGCGAGGTGTAAAGCATTAGCAGAATTTGAAGTTGTTAATAAACAAATTGGTAAGATTTCAATAGATATTTCAAGTAAAATTCTATCAAAAATTTTATCAGATTTGTTTACTGATGATGAAAAACAAAAACTTATGTTACGTGTATTGGATAAAATGTATGAAAAGAACACAAATTAAAGAACTTGCAGAATCTGTAATAAAATATAACGAATTATCTGAAAAAGATTTGAAATGGATATATTTAAATCTTTCAAAACGAAATATTAAGCTTTTTCTTTTGTTATTGTCCGAAGAAATAAAAAATAGCAGTGTTGTGGTGAGTTTTGCTGGCGAATTGAGTGACGTATGTAAAGCGAAGATTATTGATATGTTTCCAAATAAAAAAATTTGGTTTAAACGTGATGACGAAAATATTATTGGTGGAATGCGTTTTGAATATGGTGATTTTGTTGTTGATTACAGCATTTCTGGGATAATAAAAAGAACTTTAAATGAAATAAGAGAGAAATTGTAATGAAACCAGAAGAAATAATATTGAAAATTGAAAAAGAATTATATTCTATGCAAATAGATCCAGAATTTGTAAATTTTGGAAGAGTTGAAAGTATAGGTGATGAAATTGTAAGGGCTTTAGGTCTCTCAGATGTGGGATACTATGAAAAAGTAGAATTCGATGATGGATCAATAGGTTTTGTTTTAAATATTGACCAAGATTTTGTTACAATAGTTTTACTAAAAAATTCAGGACATATTGTGCGTGGGATGAAAATAAAAGCTACTGGTAAAGTTTTAAATGTTGCTGTTTCAGATAAACTTATTGGAAGAGTTGTAAATACTTTAGGAGAACCTATTGACGGTAAAGAATTAAAACATGAAAATGTTGCTTATTATCCTGTTGAAAAAATTGCACCGAGTATTATAGAAAGAAGTCCTGTAGACACTCCTCTAAAAACTGGTATTAAAGCTATTGATGCATTAACTCCTATAGGTAGGGGCCAAAGAGAGCTTATAATAGGAGATAGAGGAACTGGAAAAACGGCAATAGCAATTGACACTATATTAAATCAAAAAAAAAATGATATGAAATTAAAAAGGGTTATATGTATATATTGTTCTATTGGACAAAAACAATCTAGCTTGGCATCTATCACAACAAAACTTAAGGAAGAAAGTGCTTTAGATTATACAATTATTGTTGCTGCCTCTGCATCAGATTCTGTATCAATGCAATATATCGCCCCTCTTGCTGCATCCGCAATAGGAGAGTATTTCATGGATAAAGGAGAAGATGTTTTAGTTGTTTATGATGATTTAACAAAACACGCTTGGTCATATAGACAGCTTTCTCTTTTAATTAAGAGACCTGCAGGTCGCGAAGCCTATCCTGGAGATATTTTTTATCTTCATTCAAGACTTTTAGAAAGGGCATCAAAAATGTCTAAAGAAAAAGGTAGTGGATCAATAACGGCGCTTCCTATTGTTGAAACTCAGGGCAATGATTTATCAGCCTATATTCCTACAAATATAGTTTCAATTACTGATGGTCAAATATATTTAGAAGCTGACTTGTTCAATGCTGGTGTACGTCCAGCTATAAATGTGGGTCTTTCTGTTTCTCGTGTGGGAGGAGCAGCACAAACTGCATCGATGAAACAGCTGGCAGGTCCGGTAAGATTGGAGCTTTCGCAGTTTAGAGAGTTGCAAGCATTTACGCAGTTTGGTAGTGACTTGGACGAGGGTACTTTAAATAGACTTGAAAGAGGCAGAAGAATTACAGAAATTCTTAAACAGCCTCAGTATAAGTCTTATGATGAACTTTCGGAGATATTGTCTATTTTTGCAGTGACATCGGGTTTTTTTGACGATATAGATGTTGTCAAAATTGCGGAAGTTGAGAATCAAATGATAGAATACATAAAGAAATTGTATCTTGATACTGCAAACAAACTTTCGACTGGTGTAAAAATAGATGAGACTTTAAGGGCTGAACTTAAAAAAGAAATTTATGAGTTTAAGAGTATAAATAATTATGGCACAAAACCTACAACAACTTAAGAAAAGAATAAAAACTTCAAATAGTATATTTCAAATAGCAAAAGCTATGGAAATGATAGCCGCTTCTAAAATACGTAAAGCCCGAAAGGTAGTTGAAAAACACAATCCTTATGCTAAAAAAATTAAGTATATGGTTCAAAAAATTCTTGTCAATAAAGATTTATATAAAGATGTAGCAAATTTTACTGTTGATAGAAGTAGAGAACGTCTTGTTTATATTATTTCTCCAGATAAAGGCTTAGCAGGTGGATTAATCGTAAATTTATTTAAAAAAATGGAGTCTTATATTTTAAGAGATGACTATATTGTTGTTATAGGTAAAAAGGCATCTGTAGAGGCGGCAAGATGTGGTTATAATGTATTAGCATCATTTGATATGGGATCAAATTTCCCGAAGTATGATGACATATACCCTATAATTGATATTGCAAAAAAGTTTTATCTTTCTAGGGAGTTTGTAAAAGTAAGTGTAGTTTATACTGAATTTAAAAATATGCTTGTACAAGAACCTATTGTTGATGAAATATTCCCTGTTAAAGCAGATAAGAATTTTAAAGAGCCAGGTTTGGATTATATTTTTGAACCTAGTTCTAAGCAAGTTCTTAAAGATTTGCTTCCTTTTTATTTTGAAGTTGAGTTTTATGGCGTATTAATGAATGCCTATGCTTCGGAGCAGGCAGCTAGAATGACAGCTATGAGAAATGCTAGAGATAATGCAAATGATATATCTGTTACTTTAACTAATATTTACAATAAATCTAGACAAGAAAAAATTACAAATGAAATTTTAGATCTTGCCAATGGGCAATGGGGAATATAAAATGGAAACCAAAAAAATAGATAGGGAAAATAATGTAGGTGTTGTTATAAAAGTACAAGGGGCTGTTGTAGATTTTAAGTTTAAAAATACCGTTCCTGAAATTTATGAAGCATTAATTGTAAAAATGCCCAATAATACTGATTTAGTACTTGAAACAATGTTTGAAATGGATAATTTTGAAGTAAGAGCTATTGCTATGGGTTCAACTGATGGAATGAAGAGAGGTATGAAAGCTGTGAGAACTTTCGCTCCTATTAGTGTCCCCGTGGGGGAGAAAACGCTTGGTAGAATATTTAATGTTTTGGGACAACCTGTTGATAATTTAGGCAAAATTGATGATTTTGTCAAACGTTGTCCTATACATAGAGCAGCTCCGACATTTATTGATCAAAAAACTACCCCTGAGATGCTCGAAACAGGTATTAAAGTAATAGACTTGGTTTGTCCTTTTACAAAGGGTGGGAAAATTGGAATTTTTGGTGGAGCTGGTGTTGGAAAAACCGTCGTTGTTAAGGAACTTATAAGAAACATTGCAGCTGTTCATAATGGTCATTCGGTTTTTGCTGGAGTGGGTGAAAGAACAAGAGAAGGTACAGATTTGTGGATGGAAATGAAAGAAGTACAAGTTATGGATAAAACTGTTTTAGTTTTTGGACAAATGAATGAACCTCCAGGAAATAGAATGAGAGTGGCTCTTACGGCTCTTACGATGGCTGAGTATTTTCGGGATGAAAAAGAAGAAGATGTATTGTTGTTTATCGATAATATTTTTAGATTTGCTCAAGCGGGAAGTGAAGTATCTGCTCTTCTTGGTCGGATGCCATCGGCAGTTGGATATCAGCCTAATCTTGCGAAAGATATGGGTGATTTACAGGAAAGAATTACTTCGACGAATAAAGGTTCGATCACTTCTGTTCAAGCGGTTTATGTACCTGCTGATGATTATACGGATCCAGCACCTGTTGCAATATTTGCTCATTTGGATGCAACTTTAACTTTGGATAGATCTATTGTGGAACAGGGATTATATCCTGCAGTTAATCCTCTTATGTCATCATCAAGACTTTTAGATCCTAATATAATTGGAAAAGAGCATTATAATATTGCAATGGATGTTAAAAAAATTTTGCAGAAATATAAGGATTTGCAAGATATTATTGCAATTTTGGGAATAGATGAACTTTCAGATGAAGATAAAACTACAGTCTCAAGAGCAAGAAAGGTGCAAAGATTTTTGACTCAGCCTATGTTTGTTGCAGAAACTTTTACGGGACTAGGAGGCAGGTATGTTAAAACAGAAAATACTATAAAAGGTTTTAAAGATATTATTGAAGGCAAGTGTGATTTCTTGCCTGAACAAGCATTTTATATGGTTGGTTCTATAGAAGAAGCCTTTGATAAATTTAATAAATCTTTGGAAAGCAAGTGAAATAAAATAACTGTTACTAATTATTGTAACTGTTGTTATAATGGCAAATATAATAGATATAAAATGTTTGATATATAAATGTTATAAATATGGCATATTGTAAAGGAATTTTGTGAATAAATTTAAAATAGAGATTTTGTCACCGCAGGGAATTATATTTAAAGATGAAGTATTTTCGGTTTCTTTTCCTACGTTAAGTGGTGTGATTACGATATTATCTGGACATGCAAACCTTGTAACGAAGTTGCACGTCGGAGAGATAATTATAAATTCTGTATCGGGTGTAAACAGGATTTCTGTTAGTGGAGGTTTTATAGAAATTGCGGAAAATATTGTTAATGTTATTGCGGAATTTGCTGCTCATTTGGAATCGGCAAATAGGAAAAAAATGGAACAAGCTATAAAACTTGCAAAAGATATGAAAAGTAAGAGAAGGGAATTTGCTAATATGTCTGTAATAGAATCTGAATTAAAAAAGTATGTAGTTGAATTGAAATCTGGATTGGGAATTAAAAAAAAAATGTAAAATAAAGTGCTGTAAAGGGAGTTTTAAAAATGTCAGGCCATAATAAATGGGCGAGCATTAAACATAAAAAAGCTGCTACTGATGCAAAAAAAGGGACAGTTTTTACTAAAATTATTAGAGAAATTATTATTGCAACTAAGGATGGTGGATCGCGGGTTGAGAATAATGCTCGCTTAAGAAAAGCTATAGAAGATGCTAAAGAAGCGAACATGCCTCAAGATAATATAAAAAAAGCTATACAAAGAGGTAGTGGTGAAATTTCTGGTGTTATCTATGAAGAAATGCTTTATGAAGGCTATGGACCTGGTGGAGTAGCCTTGATTGTTGAGGTTACAACTGACAATAAAAATAGGACAGCTTCAGATATAAGGAAAATATTTTCTAATCATAAGGGTAGTCTTGGCGAAACTGGTTGTGTAGGATGGATGTTTGATAGAAGAGGGTATATAACCGTTGATAAATCTGCAAATGAAGAAACAGTTATTGATATAGTTTTAGGAGCAGGTGTAGATGATTTTAAAAACGAACCAGATAGTGATGTATATGAAATTATTACAGTCCCTTCTGATTTAGATAAAATAAAAAATGCTTTAAAAAAGAAAGGCATAAAAGTAACATCAGCTGAGGTTACAATGATTCCACAAATTCAAATTTCTCTTGCATGTGATGATGCAAGCTGTGTGTTAAAACTTATGAATGAACTAGAAGAACATGATGATGTAAAGAATATATATGCGAATTTTAATACTCGGATGATGAAAAATTTTTAAGGATTGAATAATATAAAATAGATGATAATCCTTAGAATATAGTGAATTGGCTGTTGTTATTGAAACTTTTAAATAGATCCCAAAATCTGATAATGCTGTTGATCTTGCTATGCAGTATGCCATGTTAATACAATGAAATGTGATTCAAAAAAATGATGTCTAAACTGTTTTTAAAAGGAGTGCTTGGATTTGTAAGTAAGGAAAATGAATGATAAATTATCTTTATGATTTACTTAAATCAAAATTCACAAACAATATAATTGTTAATGTAAATGGTATAGGTTGTTTTGTAACAATTTCGATAGTTCTACTTTCTCAAAATTGTTCGAAAATAGGAATTCAGTAAAATATTTGTTGTAAAAACTGTTTCAGGAATATATGGTAGAAGTGCATTTGTTATATGGTTTTTTATTAAAAGAAGAAAGAGACTTCTATTTGCTTATTAAAGATGAAGTTCAGAGGCAAGAGCAAAAAAGTTATGGAATATTTTGATAAAGTATCGATATCATTTGCTGATTTTAAAACTGTGATAATTGCTAAAGATTCAACAGCGTTGAGTAGCGTTTTTAGGATTTACTAAAAAAACGGCAGATAAGCTTGTTGTTGTTTTAAGAGATAAAATCTTTAGCGTAAAAATGTCAAATAATAAAAATTGGACTGATTGGGGATACGAAGAGCAATAAGCGAAAACTATTCTAGAAAAAAACATGAATAAAATGAAAATAATTTTCTTAGAAATTTAGATAAAAGAATCTTTACGTGGTTTTGTGATAAAGGTGGGATTAATGGATGAGTTAAAAAGGATTGTTGAACCTTTTAAACTTGTGCAGAAGATAAAATGGAAGATTTTTAAGACCATAAAGTCTTGATGATTTTATATAGCAAAATAAGCTTAAGAATAATCTTAAAGTTTTTATAGGAATACAAACAGATATGAAGAAATCATTAGATCATTATTTGTTTTTTGCTCTCTAGGTTGGGAAAAATAACTCTTTCTCATATGATTCAAAAGGAATGGAACAATCTTAAAATAATTTCTATTCAAATTTTGGGAAAAAGTTGGAGATTTAGCGATAATTGTTACAAATCTTTCAAAAGGTGATATTTTTTTATGATGAATTATACGGAATAAATCATCTTATGAGAAGTTTTTGTGTTCAGTTGTAGAAAATTTTAAGTTTGATATATTATAAATAGGATAAGGTCATTCTACAAAAACAACTAAACTTTCTGACTTCGCGTTTTACTTTAATAGGAGTTATGATAAAAGCAGGTTTTTGTCGCGTTTTTTAAGAAACGGTTTTGGAATTATAGAGCATTTAGAGTTCTGTGGATATAAAAACTTGTAGATAGATATAGTAAATCGTTTTGCTGTTATAATGAATATTGCAATTGGTTCTAAAGTAACTGTAGAAAGTGCAAAATGTTAAAGACGAATCGCAAGAATCGTAAAAGACTCTTTAAAAGAGTTAGATATTTTGCTGAAATAAAAAATAATAAAATTATTTATTAGATAGTTGAAGAGATTTTTGATGTCTTAGAGGTTGATATGACTAGTCTCGATAGGATGAACAGACAAATTTTTTATACCTATAAAAAATTGGTGGGGACACTCTCTGTAAGGTATTGACAACTATAAAAGAACCAGATACAATAATGAAACGTGTCGAGTCTTATTTTATACAATTTGGATTTATTTCTAATTGGTATTGAATTTTTATTTCAAGGAAGATTGCTATAACATTAGGATATGAATAATTGCCTTAGAAAAATAGTTTTACTTCGCGTTTGTTGTGTGTCATGTCAGCTGTAGTAGTAGAAATGTTGCAAACAGATTATGAGGAAAAAGATTTTTTATATAATTACAGTAATTGGAAGGATAAAAACTTAAAAAAATGTAATTTTTGTTATGTGTTAAGACTTGAAAAAATAGTGTTGTCTGGTAAGTGCGAGAATTTTGATTTTTTTTACTTCACTTCTTTTTAGTTTGTATCAAAAACACGATTTGATAAAACAAATTGCTAATGATTTATCTTTTAAATATAAAATTAACTTTTTATATCATAATTGCCGAACTGGCTTTTATGAAGAGGAGAATTTATTGAAATAAAAAGAATATTATATACAGAAGTACTGTGCGTGTAATAAGTCTTCATAGAGAGATTGAGAAATAAATGAATAAAAAAAAAATATTTGTGATAATAGTGTTAATTATCTCGCTGTTTTATTATAATTCTTACGCATTAAACAATGTTCAAAAAAATGTAAGTGTAGGAATAATTCTAGATATTCCTTCTTGTACGATTGGAAGCTCAAAAGATTTTTTTGTGTTAGATGCATCGAACAAAAGATTTAAACTTGCTAAAGGGACTGTAATAGTTTTAAGTTCTAAAAATGGTGTTAGATTAGGTAAATATAATTTGACTCTTCCTGTGAGAATAGAATCTTCAGATAATAAGGTTTTTGTTAATTCTAATCCTTATTCAGGATATTTAGTATTAAAAAAGTCAGCTAATAAAATAAATGTAATTAATGTTTTGCCTATAGAAGATTATATTAAAGGTGTTTTACCTAAAGAAGTTGGAGTAGATTGGAAAATGGAAGCATTGAAGACTCAAGCTGTTGTTAGCAGAACTTATGTTGTTTCAAATTTTGGTCGTCATGCTGCTCAAGGATTTGATATGTGTGCTACTGTGCATTGTCAAGTTTATGGAGGATTGAGAACTGAAAATAGATCTACAAATCAAGCAGTTACTGAAACAAAAAGAAAAGTTTTATCTTATAAAGGCCAATTTGCTCAAACGGTTTTTCACGCAAATTGTGGTGGAAATACAGAAGATCCTAAGCATGTATGGAATTTGGAAAATGCACAACCGTATTTGAAAAGTATAAAATGTGGTTATTGTTACAATGCTCCTTACTCGAAATGGGAACAAGAGCTAGATATAGATTTTATAAATAAAAAACTTACAAATAATAATATTAATATTGGTAAAATAAAAAATATAAAAATTAAAAAAGAAACTTCATCTAGTACTGTTAAAGAAGTAGAAATAAGTCATTCAAAAGGCAAACTTATTTTAAATGCATACAAATTTCGCCTTAATGTTGATCCGTGGAAGATTAAAAGTCATACTTTTAGTTCTATAAAAAAATATAAAGATAAAATTTGTTTTAAAGGTAGTGGCTGGGGACATAAAGTGGGTTTGTGTCAGTGGGGAGCTAAAGGAATGTCGGAAAATGGTAAAACTTATAAGGAAATTTTAGAGTATTTTTATCCCGGCACGAAAGTCGAAACCGTGACGTATAAAAAATAGAATTGTTGTATGTTTATTTTATGATAGGTGTCAATTACTGGAACGTTATTAGTTGTAGCTGTGTGGGAGAATATGTGTAAATGAGCGATCAAGATGATGTTTTGTCTAGTTATGATTATTTAGTGTCTGAAAAACTGATTGCACAGAAACCAGCTGAAAATAGACAAGATTCAAGATTGTTTGTGATAGATAGAAGAGCAAATCAGTTTTATCACAGAAAATTTCCCGATATAATTGAATATTTTAATGCTGGTGACTGCCTTATAATAAATAATACGAAGGTAGTCCCTTCAAGACTGTTTGGTAGAAAAGATAGCGGTGGAATTGTAGAATTATTATTTCTTAATTTATGTCAAAATAATAAAGAATGTAAGGTTTTGCTGAAACCTTCCTTATCTTTAGGCAGAGAAATATATTTTAAAGGCAATTATAAATGTAAAGTAGTTTCAAAATCGGAATTTGGTGAAACTATAGTTAAATTTAATAAACATGGAATTTTAGATTTCTTACAAGAATATGGAATTATGCCATTGCCACATTATATAAATAGAAAAGGTTTTCTTGCAGAAGAATTATCAGCATTTGATAGAGAAAGGTATCAGACTGTATATGCTAAAAATTCTGGAGCTATAGCAGCACCTACAGCGGGACTTCATTTTACAAAAGATATATTAAAATCTCTTAAAATAAAAGGAATTAACATTGCAACTTTAACTTTGCATGTTGGATGGGGAACATTTAAACCTATTGTGACGACTGAACTTAGCAAACATGGTATGATTCCTGAAAAATTTGTTTTAGATAAAGAAAATGCAGATATTATTAATTTAGCTGTAAAAAACAATAAAAAAGTAATTGCTGTTGGTACTACTTCGGTGAGAGCAAGTGAATATATAGCCGAAAAGGTAGGAATTGTGAATAATGATAAGACGTATTTAAAAGAGTGTTGTGGTAATACATCAATTTTTATATATCCAGGCTATAAATTTAAAATAATAAACACTTTGATTACAAATTTTCATCTTCCTAAATCAACACCTCTTATAATGGCAAGTGCTTTTTCTTCAAGGGAAATTATTCTTAAAGCGTATAAAGAGGCAATTAAGAAAAAATATAGATTTTTTTCTTATGGTGATTCCATGTTAATTTTATAATTATTTTTATTTAATAATATTTAATAAGTTGTTTACTGATTTTTCTTTAACATTTTTTGTAGTGAATAATAAAGTTTGAAGATAATGGGTAAATAATAAGTCTTTGTTTGTAAAAATAATGAATAGTTGAGCTTAATCGAATTAGAGAGGTTAATAATTTTTGTGTAAGTGTCAACAAACGGTAGAGTAAAATTTTATCCTTTTTTCTTGTTAAATTTACTTAATACTTGGAGTTATGTAGAAAATTTATCTTTTTATTTATGGTTTATAATGGAATATTATTCTGTTTAGATGATATGACTGTGTTATATATTAGATTGTAGTGTGTTTTTAAGATATATGTTAATATATTGTGAGAGCATAAATTATTTTTTAAATTTAATTTACTAATAATATTTTTAATATGTTGACTTATCAATTTTAATATCATGTTTAGAGATAGTCACTTTTTACAAAACAGAAATATCAAAAAATTAAAATTATTTATATAATGTTTGAATTATTAAATTATTATATTATAATTGTCCTAACTGTTAATTTATATAAAAATTTCACTTTTATAAACTAGAAGAGTGTTATAAATTATAAAATTAAAGAATTGAAAAGATTAAGTGTTTAATAATAGTTTTAGTACATGTTATTTCAAGTTTTGAAAATAAAAAAGATGGAAAAGAAGTAGTAAAAGAAATAGAAATATGGTGCTATTTATTTGGAATTGTGGGCAAAAAGTTGAGTGTATGTAATAGAAGAAAAGAAAGATACATTGGAATAATAATATTTAAAAATAATGAATAATGGTGATACTAACTTTAAAAATAGGTTTTCAGATAATTTTTAAAATGGTAAGAAAAGAGATATAAAAAGCGAATTTAATTTAATTAACAAAGAAAATATATATTTACAGTCAAGTGATTTGCTAATGTATGTTTATGTTGACAAATGGATATGGAATAATTTTATCTTAAGTTAAAAAATCTAGAATAAGATTCAAAATATAAAACAAATAACAATATTAAATTAATGGATGTAAGATTTGATTAAAAATTTAATATACAATGTTTGTTGTAAATAGTGAATTATAAAATTACGTATTTTCTATGGATTCTTGAACAATTTGATTAATAATATGACAGTTCACATTTATTGTGGTTATAGTTTTAATAAAAGAAATCAAAATGGTGCGACTAGACTATACGTTTAATTTGTTCTTCTAATATTACTTTCGCTTGAAATTTATTATTGTTTTTATAATTTTTGAACAATTAATTTAGCAAAACATAAACTAGTGAGTCCATTCTTATTAGCGAATAGACTAAAATTTGTTTTTTTGAAGTCAAGTAATTTTAAAAAGAAAGTTTAATGAGTAAAACTATAGTATAAAAAAAGAATAAAATAATAATTAGTATATTAATATCAATCATACTGATATTAATTTGTTAAGTCCAACGGTATAAGCATTGAAGCAAAGACTTGAGGATTACTAAAACCATATATTAAGAAGGTTTTTAATTTAGCAATTGTTATTAAGTGTAACGGAAAAGAAAAAAAAGATAGAAGGGGACAAAAAATAACGACATAAAATATAAAAGACTTACTGAAAGATAGTTGCGAAATTCAGAGCATAGAGTAGTTAATGGTGGAATTTAAAAAAGAATTTTATATATAAAACAATATGAACAATAATCGATAATGTGTTAGCAGCAATAGGAATAGTGTGTTATTATATAAATCCTAAAGAAAGAAATGATGGTTTTATGTGTATAACAACTTATTTTCTGCTCACGTATAATAAGTATTTTAAACGATATTTAATTATGATTTTTTAATTTTGTTATTTAGAGGTGAGAATTAAGTGCTTGTGTAAGTGTTAAAATGTCAGGAATGAAATTATATTAAGTTTGGAGTGGTTGAAAAATGATTGTGGAATTAACGAAGTTTACATTGTTCTTGTAAGCAATAAAATAACATAATATGTTGTTAGAAAGTATGAATATAAACATTTTTCTTTATCTAATGTTATAAGAGAGAAATAATGAAAGAAAAAATATTAACTCAATTATTAGATATATTTTAATATAATTCTTCTTCTTCAATGTTCCTGGCAATCTATTAGTGCTGAAATTATAATACTGTTGATGGTTCTAGACATTTGTAACTGTTGATAATGTTTATCTGTATTTCTTTTCTGTTTCTGGTACTTTCAACTTCTTATTTTAATAATTTCATATTACATAATATATACATATAATTTTATCATGTTATCGTATAATATTATTTTTTACTATATACTATATTTAACTATATTTACTCCAAATTCAAATCCTTCAACTTTTTCTTTCATTTTTAAGTAATCTAATCTTTATTTTCTACTTCTTTATTATCTAAAATTACTTTTATATTTTCTAGAGAGACTTCTAGTACTTTTTACTTTTTTATACTTATAATTTTTTCCTTGATAAAAAATGTTTAAATTTTTCGCCTAGTAACTCTATTACTTTTTCTTTTTGTTATAATTCGTTATTATCGTTCTTTAACGTTATAAAGTTGACTGTTTTTACTATTTTATCTATTAAGTTTCTAGTTGTTATTCTTTTTTTACCAATTCAGTTATATTTTTTTCACTATTTCTTCTTTTTTATATTCAATCTTTTTTCTGCTTTATATTTATTTCTAATAAAGTTTTTTGGGGTCCTTTTTGTTTGAGTGTCAATTAAAATTAGAGTATAAGAGAAATTGTTTTCTTATGACTCTTTCCGCACAAGTCGTTAGTAACTTTACTAGTATCATTTTTGTTTAGTACTTATTTTCTAGGTCACAGACATTAATACTGGACTAAATATCACTATATGAATTATTTTTCTTTCAAATTATCTAAGGGATTATGCCAATATTTCTTAAATATGTTTTATTCTCCAATTTCAAAATATTAAATACATTTTAGTGTTTAGATTTAAATTTTGAAGGTTTCTTTGCTGTTTGTAATATTATTATAACTCTGCTATCCCCATATATCGTAAAACTCTGATTTTGTAGTATCTGTTTTGTATTTGATTTAGTAATTTAATAATATTTTTCTATACTTTTTTAGTGAGAAATTTCTATTCTATTAAGTTCTTGATTTAAATTTAATTACGAAATCTATTAACTATGTTTCTTAAATATTCAATGTATAATTTTGCAAAATAATACAATTTAATATATAATACATCCTCTAAGTTAAGTATATTATGATTATCTTAATAATTTATTCGCTCTTGAAAATCTTGTCTGTGTCTACAATTAGGGATGTTTTTATTAGGATTTTATAAATATTATAAATTTAGTTAACGGTTGTTTTGTTGTAAAAACAATTGCTGGAGAATAGAAAATGAAAAGAGATAAAGTAATATTTTTTGATACAACTTTGAGAGATGGAGAACAATCACCTGGTGCAAGTATGAATTTAAAGGAAAAATTACTTGTTGCAAATCAGCTTGCTGCCTTAGGAGTTGATGTTATAGAAGCTGGTTTTCCGATTTCCAGTCCGGGAGATTTTGAAGCTGTAAAAATCATATCTCAACAGGTCAAGAAACCTTCTATAGCTGGATTATGTAGAGCAGCAGAAAAAGATATAAAAGCATGTTGGGAGGCTGTGAGATATGCACAGAAACCTAGAATACATATATTTCTTGCAACATCTGATTTACATATTGAAAAAAAGTTACAAAAAACTCGAGCACAAGTATTAGATATGGCAATAAAAGCCGTTAGGTATGGAAAAAGTTTGTGTAAAGATATAGAATTTTCTGCAGAAGATGCCGGGAGATCTGATATAGATTTTTTGTGTAAAGTTGTAGAAGGTGTTATAGATGCCGGTGCTAATAGTGTTAATATTCCTGATACTGTGGGATATATGACTCCTATAGAGTTTGGTGAAAGGATAGCTGAGATAAAGAAAAGAACACCTAACATTAATAAAGCAACTATAAGTGTTCATTGTCACAATGATTTAGGTCTTGCTGTGGCAAATTCATTATCTGCTATTGAAAATGGTGCAAGGCAAATTGAGTGCACTATAAATGGTATAGGAGAACGTGCAGGCAATGCTTCACTTGAAGAAGTAGCTATGGTATTAAAAGTTAGGGATAATTATTATAATGTGCAGCATTCTATTAAAACAAAAGAATTATATAATACAAGTAAGCTTGTTTCAAGATTAACTGGGATTTCTGTTCAGATTAATAAAGCTATTGTTGGGGCGAATGCTTTTGCTCATGAGTCAGGCATTCATCAAGATGGGGTTCTTAAAGCGAGGGAAACTTATGAAATTATAAGTCCTACCGATGTAGGAATTCCAGAAAATTTACTTGTTTTAGGCAAACATTCTGGTAGACATGCGTTTTTTAAAAGAGTTAAAGACTTAGGTTATAAATTAAATGCCAAAGAATCTGAATTTTTGTTTGAAAAATTCAAAGTTTTAGCAGATAAGAAAAAATCAATTTTTGATGAAGATATAATTGCTTTAATTGATGAAGACAGAAATTCTGACAAAGAGACTTTCGTTTTAAATTATTTAAGTGCGACTTCTGGCATGGGAACAATCCCTACAGCGACAGTAAAAATATTAAAAAACGAAAGCGATAAAACGACAAATTCTTTAATTTTTCAAGAAGCAGCATGTGGCAGTGGTCCTGTTGATGCGGTTTATAAAGCTATAGACAGAATAATAGATATGAATATTAAACTTGCAGAGTTTTCTTTAAAAGCTATATCATCGGGAGAGGATGCTATGGGGGAGGTTTTTTTAAAAATAAAATATAAGGGAATGATTTACTCTGGAAAGGGTGCTTCAACAGATATTGTTGAAGCAAGTGCAAAGGCTTATATGCAGGCAATTAATAAAGCTAAGTCATTTACAAAATTAAACAATTAAATTATTAAAAGGAGAAATTATAATGGGAAGTACTATTACAGAAAAAATATTAGCTGCTCACTGTGGTAAAAAAATTGTTGAACCCAATGAATTTATAGAATCAAAAGTCAATATGGCCCTCGCAAATGATGTTACAGCTCCTTTGGCGATAAAGGAGTTTAAGAAATTAGGAATAAAAAAAGTTTTTGATAAAAATAAAATAGCTTTAGTTATGGATCATTTTACTCCTAATAAAGATATTTTAAGTGCAGAACATGTTAAATTTGTGAGAGAATTTGCAAAAGAACAAAAAATAAAATATTATTTTGAAGGCGGAAACGTTGGAGTAGAGCATGCTATTTTACCCGAAAAAGGACTTGTTCTTCCAGGCGATGTTGTTATAGGTGCAGATTCGCATACATGTACATATGGAGCATTAGGTGCATTTTCAACAGGAGTAGGTTCCACAGATATTGCGGCTGTAATGGCAACTGGAAAAGTTTGGTTTAAAGTTCCGGCATCCTTGAAATTTATTTTAACTGGTAAACTTAATAAATGGGTGAGTGGAAAAGATATTATTCTTTATATAATAGGTCTTATAGGTGTTGACGGGGCTTTATATAATTCAATGGAATTTACAGGTGCTACGTGTAAAAAATTAACAATGGCGGATAAATTTACGATGGCAAATATGTCTATTGAAGCCGGTGGAAAAAATGGTGTGTTTACGCCTGATGAAGCTACTGAGGAATATTTAAAAGATAGAGCACAAAGAAATTATAAATTATATACAAGTGATAAAGATGCAAAATATTTAAAAGTTTATGAAATAAATTGTAGTAAAATTAAACCGCAAGTGGCGCTGCCTTTTTTACCTTCTAATGCAAAAGACGCAAGCGATATTAAAAAAACTTATATAGATCAGGTTGTGATAGGGTCTTGTACAAATGGTAGAATTGAAGATTTAAGGATAGCTGCCTCGGTTATAAAGAAAGGCAAAAAAGTAAATTCTAATGTTAGAACTTTTATTATACCTGCAACGCCAGCAGTTTATTTGCAGGCATTGAAAGAAGGCCTTCTTACTATATTTATAGAGGCAGGAGCTGTTATTTCGGCTCCAACTTGTGGGCCTTGTCTTGGAGGACATTTGGGAATTCTTGCTTCTGGAGAAAAGTGCGTGTCAACTACAAATAGAAATTTTGTAGGAAGAATGGGACATGTAGAATCGCAAGTATTTTTGGCCAATCCTGCAGTAGCAGCGGCTTCTGCAATAAAGGGTTATATAGCAACGCCTGATGAAATTTAAATTAATTAAAAAGGAGAGGCAATATGGCAGCAGATATAGTGTTAAAAGGAAAGGTACATAAGTATGGTTCAAATGTGAATACAGATGAAATAATACCTGCAAGATATTTGAATACAACAGATCATGAAATACTTGCAAAGCATTGTATGGAGGATATAGATAAAGATTTTGTAAAAAATGTCGTCAAAGGTGATATAATCGTTGCAGAAAACAACTTTGGTTGTGGTTCTTCAAGAGAGCATGCTCCAATATCAATTAAAGCTGCTGGGGTATCAGCTGTAATTGCAAATTCTTTTGCAAGAATATTTTTTAGAAATTCAATCAATATAGGACTTCCCATTTTAGAGGCCCCTGATGCTGTAAAAGCAGTTGAAAATGGTGATATCATAGAAGTTAATTTAAGTAAAGGTATCGTTACAAACATTACGAAAAAGGAAACCTACTCTTCTCATCCGTTTCCTGAATTTATGCAAAAAATTATTCAATCAGGTGGATTATTTGGATATATATCTGGAAAAGAATTGTGAAAAAATTAGTTTTTTACTTGATTATTTAATTACGTACTTTTAATGTGAGCATAAACATGTTAAAGTGTCAGATAATCAAGTTGCTTTAAACTGTTGTGTGTATCTATAAATATTAAAAATATGTTATAATCAAACTGATATTAAAAAATGAGAAATATTTATGAAAATATTGAATTTATAAAAAATAATATAAATTTAATAAAAAATGGTAGTGCAGCTGTTGATATAGTGGTGGTAACTAAAACTTTTCCTTGTCAGGATATTTTAGAGGCTTTGAAGTGTGGAATAAAACATATAGGGGAAAGTAGGATGCAGGAGGCTTTGCCTAAATTTCAACAGTTAGGTTTATCTTTAAGCGGTATTAATAAACATTTTATTGGGCATTTGCAATCGAATAAAGCGAAGAAAGCGGTAGAAAATTTTGATTTAATACAATCTTTAGATAGTATAAAATTGGCTTATGATTTGAATCGGCACGCTAAGATTATTGGAAAAACTCAAAACTGTCTTATAGAAGTAAAAGTATCGCAAGAAATTACTAAAACAGGTGTTGGTTTAAGCAATGTAAAAAAATTTTATAAACAATGTCAAATGATTCCAAATATTTTAATTAAAGGATTAATGGTTATAACACCTCATTGTAATTTCGAGGATTCAAGATTTTATTTTAAGTTGGTATATAATTTATTCAAAGATATAAAGGAATCGTTTGATGCGGTTGGTTTTGATATTTTATCTATGGGGATGTCCGAGGATTATAAAATTGCCATAGAAGAAGGTTCCAATATGATTAGGATTGGTTCGGCAATATTTGGAGACAGAGATCGTGAAAATAAGTAAAAAGTTTTTTTTTATTGGTTCTGGGAATATGGCGCAAGCTATAATTAGAGGTCTCATAGAAGCCAATTTTGTTGAAGCTGAAAATATTGTCTGTAATGATATAGTTAAGGAAAAAGTTCTAAATATTCAACAAAGATTTGGTGTATCAATTGCTAAAGATAAAAGAAAAGCGATAATAGAGGCTGATATAATTTTTCTTTCTGTTGAACCTCAAAATGTATTTAAAGTTTTTGATGAGATAAGGAATTTTATAAAAAGAAAAACTGTTATCATTTCAATTGCAGCTGGAATAACTACCAAATTTATTGAGGATGATGTTAAAAAAGATGTTGCAGTTATTAGAGCTATGCCAAATATTCCAGCTCTTGTACGTTCTGGTGTTACTGCTTTATGCAAGGGAAGATTTGTCTCAAATGATCAATTTCAAAAGGCAAAGTCTTTGTTTTCTTCCGTAGGAAAAGTCGAGGTACTTGATGAAAGAAATTTTGATATTATTACATCATTATCAGGTTCAGGACCGGCGTATATATTTTATTTTTGTGAGCTTATGCAGGAAGCAGCTGAGAAACTTGGATTAAATAAAAAAGTAGCTGAGATATTTGTTGTTCAAACAGTTTACGGTTCTGGAAAGTTGCTTGAAATGACAAGAAAATCTGCCAAAGCTCTAAAAGAAAAAGTTAAATCGCCAAATGGTACTACAGCAGCCGCTTTAGAATGTTTTGAAGATCATGATCTTCAAAACATTGTGTATGAGGCTATGAAACAAGCAATGAACAGATCTAGAGAACTTAGTAAATAATGCCCTTTGGGAGAAATATAATGATTATTAAAGTAAGGGTTATACCTAATTCAAAGAGAAATGAAGTTGTGAGTAGAATTGGTTCTATTTTAAGGGTAAAAATTGCTGCTCCTAGTGTTGATGGAAAAGCAAATGAAGAGTTGTGTGATTTTTTATCGGATTTTTTTGATGTAAAAAAATCATCGATTTTTTTGAGAAAAGGTGAACGAGGAAGAGAAAAAACTATTGAGGTTACAGGACGTTCTGAAGAAGAATTTAATGAAGTTTTAGACACTATACCTTGAAAAGAAGTTGTTTAGTTAATAGTATGTAAAATAAAACTAAGTTTTATTATAGATTATTATAATGTTTTAAAGGTAAGTTGAAATGTGTGAACAGAAAGATTATTCAAAAACAATAAATTTGCCCAAAACTGATTTTCAGATGAAAGCTAATTTATCCCAAAGGGAGCTTTCTTTTGTTAAAAAATGGAATGAAAGTCAACTTTATTTACAGCTTTGCGAAAAAAATAAAACAAAAGAAAAATTTATTTTGCATGATGGTCCACCTTATGCCAATGCCCATATACATATAGGTACTGGTCTTAATAAAGTTCTGAAAGATTTTATTATAAAATATCGTTCGATGTCTGGAAATTATGCACCTTTTACTTTGGGATGGGATTGTCATGGTTTACCTATTGAACAACTAGCCTTGAAAGAATTAAAAATGGATAAAAATAAGATTGATAAACTTATTTTTAGAAAACAAGCAGCTGGTTTTGCAAGAAAATTTGTTAATATACAAAAAGCTGAGTTTCAAAGATTTGGTGTCATAGCTGATTGGGATAATCCATATCTTACTTTAGATCCTAAATATGAATCTTCCATAATAAAAGTTTTTGGAGAATTAGTAAAAAAAGGCTTTGTTTATAGAAAAAAAAAACCAGTTTATTGGTGTCCAACTTGTGAGACGGCTCTGGCAGATGCTGAAGTGGAATATGCGGAGCATGAATCAGATTCTATTTTTGTAAAGTTTAAGGTAGTATCAGTTCCAGAAGTACTTAGGTCCAAAGAGTCTTTGTTGAAAGATTTTTCTGTTTTGATATGGACTACGACTCCTTGGACACTACCAGCAAATGTAGCGTTAGCATTTAATGGTGAATGTGAGTATGTTGCTGTGATATATAAATTTGCAACATTAAAAGAAGCGAAACTTATAGTTGCTAAAGATTTATTAGAGTGTGTTAAGAATAAAATAAAAGCTGTAAGTTTCTGTGTTATATTTGAAGCTAAAGGTATTGATTTTGTAAATATAAAATGTCAAAATCCATTAATTATAAACAGACAGTCTCAAGGTATTGTTGATAAGTTTGTGAGTATAGAGGATGGTACGGGTATAGTTCATATTGCACCAGGTCATGGTTATGAAGATTATCAAGTTGGCTTGAGGTATGGTTTAGATATATTATCTCCTGTTGATAGTAAAGGATTGTTTACAAAAGAAGTTCCTGAATTTGAGAATATTCATATTTTTAAAGCAAGTCCTGTAATAATTGAAAAGCTTGAAAAAGATGAAAAAATTCTTTCAAAATTAAAATTATATCATTCGTATCCTCATTGCTGGAGGTGTAAGAAGCCTATTATCTTTAGAGCTACTGCACAATGGTTTTTATCAATGGAACATAATAATTTGAGAAATAGATTACTTAAATTGGTAAAAGATGTTAATTGGATTCCAAGTTATGGCGAAAATAGAATAATCCCTATGCTTGAAAATCGTCCGGATTGGTGTTTAAGTCGTCAGCGTTTATGGGGGGTTCCTATTCCAGCATTTTACTGTAAAAATTGTGATGAACCTCTTCTTGAGCCAAAAGTTATAGATAAAATATCGTTATTATTTGAGAAAAAGGGATCTGACTGTTGGTTTGAAATGTCTGAGGAAGAACTTTTAGAAAATGTTTATGTAAAGTGTCATTTGTGTAATTCGACAAATTTTAGAAAAGAAGAAGATATATTAGACGTATGGTTTGATTCTGGTGCTTCCTATGAAGCTGTCTTGTCGAGCGAAAAATATAAAGGTTTGAAATACCCCGCAGATTTGTATCTTGAAGGTAGTGATCAACACAGGGGATGGTTTCAAACTTCTATGATTTTATCAGTTGCTACAAATGGAAGAATTCCTTATAAAAATGTTTTAACGCATGGTTTTGTTGTTGATGGACATGGAAAAAAGATGTCAAAATCTGTCAATAATGTTATTTCTACTGAACAACTTATAAGTAAATATGGAGCCGATATTGTACGTCTTTGGATAGCTTCAAGCGATTATAAAGAAGATATAAGAATATCAAATGAGATTATAAAAGGATTAATTGATGTTTACAGAAAGATCAGAAATACTATAAGATTTTTGCTTGGAAATATAATGGATTTTAAGTATGAGAATGTTTTACATTTTAAAGATATGCAAGAGATAGACCAGTATTCTTTGAGTGAGTTGCAGTGTCTTATATCAAGTATAGCAGCGGCTTATGAAAGCTATGAATTTCACAAAGTGTCTATTGCTATTAATAATTTTTGTGTCATATTTTTAAGTGGATTTTATTTGGATGTTTTGAAAGATGTTTTATATTGCGATAAGAAAAATAGTAAGAGAAGGATAAGTTCGCAATTTGCGATGATAGAAATATGCTCTGTTTTAATAAGATTGATTGCTCCTATACTTTCTTTTACTGCAGAAGAAGCTTGGACGGAATTAAGGAAATTTAATCCTAATCTTTCCCAGTCTGTGTTTTTATCAGATTTTCCAATAACTAACAGCAAATATATTCTTCAAGCTGAAGTTCTTGAAAACTGGAGGAATATATTAGAGGTGAGAAAAAACGTTTTATCTGTTTATGATAAATTAAGACATGACAAAATTATAGGTTCAAATCTTGAAGCTTCATTGGATATAAATTATGGACGTAAGTATAAAGATTTTTTTGAAAATTCTAATTTTGTTAGTTTAATTCTTGGATGTTGGGATATAAAATGCAGTTTTTCTGATTTTGATAAGGAAGATCAACTTCTTGTAAAAGCTAATAGATCAAAATATAAAAAATGCGCAAGATGTTGGCGACATATTGATGGTATAGAAAATAATTTATGTCCGAGATGTTTAGAGATTTTAAAATAAATGAAAAGTCCGCAATTGTTTGGTATTTTTTTTCTTATTTTGGATCAATTTGCAAAGTTTATTGTAGATCATTTTGTAAATTATGGTTCTTTGGTGAGTGTCATTTCGACATTTAATTTTTTTAATATCACAAATATTCGTAATACTGGGGCAGCTTTTGGCATATTTCAAAGAAGAAATTCATTATTTTTTATTGGTATTTTTATTATTTTATTGTGTTTATCAATATGGCTTTATAGAAATTGGAATAAAATAAATAAGGTTCAGCAGTATGCATTTTGCCTTATAATTTCAGGTGGAACAGGAAATTTGTTTGATAGATTGTTTCGTGGAGCCGTTGTTGATTTTCTTGATTTGGGATTTAATTCGTTAAGATGGCCGTCATTTAATATTGCTGATTCGTGTATTTGTATAGCTATTTTTATTATTCTTAATAGTTTAATATTCGATAATAAAAAGAAGGTATGAATGTGTATCCTGTACTTTTTAGTTTAGGAATTTTTAAAATTTTTTCTTATGGTCTTTTTATTGTTTTTGCTTTCATGATTTCAGCTTCATATCTTTTACGTTCTATTAAAAAATCAAAAAGTAAAATAATTTCCGGAAGTGAACTTTCCTCTTTGGTTATATATATATTAATTTTTGGAGTAGTAGGTTCAAGAATTCTTTTTGTTTTTATGAATTTAAATGAATTTTTTCTACATCCTTTAGATATTTTTAAATTGTGGCACGGAGGACTTGTTTATTATGGTGGATTTATTTTAGTAATAATTTTTATAATGATATATGCTAAAACGAAAAAAATAAATATATTTAGATTTGCCGATTTTTTTGCGCCTGCATTAGCTTTAGGGCATGCAATCGGTAGGATTGGTTGTTTTTTTGCAGGTTGTTGTTACGGTAAAAAAAGCAATTTACCTTGGACTGTAGTGTTTAATAATAAAGATTCTCTTGCTGTTATAGGAGTGCATTTGCATCCTACGCAGCTTTACGAGTCGTTTGGGAATTTTCTGTTGTTTATATTTTTGCATTTTTATTCTAAGAAAGAACATAAAATTGGTATGCTTTTGGCAATTTATTTTATAGTGTATGCAATTTTGAGGTTTATTGTTGAGTGTTTCCGTGGAGATTATAGAGGACAATGTTATTTCGGGTTGTCCATATCACAAATTATATCAGTATTTTTATTTATAGTTGGAGTTTTTGTGTTATGCAAGAGAAAATAACATATGAAAAATTTGTAAGAGAAAGAGTAGATACATATTTAGCTTCGATGTATAAAGATTTTTCGCGTTCGTATTTCCAAAAGCTTATAAATAAGCAAAAGGTTTTTGTAAATAATAAAATTGTCGTTTCGAGTTATAGATTAAGGCATAAAGATATTATAATATTTGAATTTGAAAAAGAACAAAAATCACAAATTAAATCTGAGAATATATGTATTGATGTTTTGTATGAGGATGATGATATTGTTGTTATAAACAAACAAGTGGGGATTGTTGTTCATCCATCTTACGGACATACTTCTGGAACTTTGCTTAATGCATTAATAGCACATTCTGAAGGGAAATATAATCCGTATTTAGTGCATAGACTTGATAAAGATACTTCCGGTGTTATTATATTTGCTAAGAATGAGAAATCTAAGATAAGTATTTCAAAGCAATTACAAAAAAGATCGGTGAAAAAAATGTATTTTGCTGTGGTTAAAGGAATAATTGTTGAAAATAAGGGAAGAATAGATGCTCCGTTGGGAAGAGCTCCGCATAATAGAAAACTTATTTCGGTAAATCCTCTTGCGAAAAAAAAGGCTATTACAGAATTTAAAGTAGTTTCTAGGAAAAATGGCTATACTTTAGTTGAAGTGAGAATTATTACAGGAAGAACTCATCAAATAAGGAGTCATATGAAATATATAAATCATCCTATTGTAGGTGATAGGCAGTACGGTGGACCAGAAATGATTAATGGTAAATATTTTGGTAGACAAATGCTCCATGCTCATAATATAGCACTTATACATCCTACGACTTTAAAGGTAGTTAATTTTACTGCTGAACTTCCACGTGATATAAAAGAGATATTTGAAAATTTATATTTTCAGTAAAATAAAATTTGTTAAATATTTGAAATATATATTTTTAATAAGAAGCATTTTATTAATTTAAATTAATAAAAACTATATTGTAAAAGTTTGTTTTATTGTAACTGAACTTAGATTAGGGAAGAGTAGAAAGTAATTTTAAATGTGGCAGAGAATATAATTAATACTATTTAGTACAAATGCTAAATAAGAGATTGGTTATGTTGGAACTGGACAATGTCTTTAGAAAGATATATTATAATTGTGAATTTAATGTCTTTCGTTTAGATTGTTGTGCTAAAATTCTGTTATTAAGACTAATTTGTTTGGTTATAGAAAGAGTTAAATTTTAAAAATGAAAAATGTTTTATATTTAGGCTTGGGTTCAAATATTGGTAATAGGGTTGGGAATATAATTTTTGCTTTATCTTTTTTGCAAAGTAGTTTGTTTGTTGATATAAAAGAAATATCTTCTTTTTATAAGACATCGCCAGTAGGGGGGCCAAAGCAAAGAAGTTTTTACAATGTTGTGATTAAGGCTTATACAAGTTTAAATTGTGATGATTTACTTCTATTTTTAAAGCAGGTAGAATATTATATATTTAAGCGTAAAAAGACAATGAAATGGGGTCCTCGTCGTATAGATATAGATATATTATTCTTTGGTAAAAAAGTTGTTAATAGAATAAACTTAGTTATTCCACATAAAGAAATCTTAAATAGACTTTTTATTTTAATTCCATTAAATGAAATAGCTTGCCAATTTGAGCATCCTGTTTTTAAACGAAAAATCGGTGATATTTTATCTGAAAATTTATTGATACTTAAACATCAAAAGGTCAAAATCATACAAGTTCTATAGTGAGTTTAGTAAATAAGGTATTAAAAATGAATAAAAAAACTATAATAACGATTTTGAATAAAAAGCAGGCAAAAGAAAAAATAACAATGCTTACTTGCTATGATTACGCTATGGCCAAAATTATTTCTTCACAAGATATTGACGTATTGCTTGTTGGTGATTCTTTAGGCAATGTTAGATTGGGATATGAGAATACTATTCCGGTTACTGTTGAAGATATGATATATCATACAAAATCGGTGAAAAGAGGAAATAGCGGGGCTTTTCTTGTTTCGGATATGCCATTTATGTCTTATGAGATAAGTGTTGAAGATGCTATTAGAAATGCAGCAAGGATTGTAAAGGAAGGAGGTGCAGATGCTGTAAAAATTGAAGGTGGGATTGAAATAGCAAGTCAGGTAAAAGCAATTGTAAGTTCAAAAATTCCTGTTGCTGGTCATTTAGGTTTAACTCCACAGGCTGTAAATAAGTTAGGGGGGTTTAAAGTTCAAGGAAAAACTAAAGAGTCAAAAGATAAGCTCATCGCTGATGCTTTAGCTTTAGAGAGTGCTGGTGCCTTTTTGGTTGTTCTAGAAGCGGTACCAGAATATATTGCGAAAGAAATTACAAGTTATTTAAAAATACCAACAATAGGCATAGGTGCAGGACGTTATTGCGATGGTCAGGTTTTAGTTATTGATGATATGATTGGTATGTTTACGGAATTTGTCCCAAAATTTGTGAAAAAATATGCGAATGTTGGAGAAAGTATAAAGTCAGCAGTGAAAAATTATATAGATGAAGTCAAAAAGGGAAAATTTCCCAAAGAAGAGAATACGTATAAATGAAAGTAGTAAAAAATGTTTTACATATGCAGAAAATTGCTTTAAAGCATTTAAAAAATAAAAATGAAATTGGTCTTGTTCCTACTATGGGGGCGTTGCATAAGGGGCATGTTTCATTAATTTCAAAATCTGTGAAGAACAATGATATTAGTATAGTATCTATCTTTGTAAATCCTATACAATTTGGTCCTAATGAAGATTATATAAAATATCCTAAACCTGTTCAGAAAGATTTAAAAATTTGCAAAGAAAATCATGTTGATTATGTTTTTATGCCTTCTGTAAATGATATGTTTTCACATAATTATAAGACTTTTGTTAAGGTTAGAGATTTACAAGATATTTTGTGTGGTCCGATTAGACCTGGACATTTTGTAGGTGTTGTTACTGTGATACTAAAACTTTTTAATATATCGCAGGCTAATAGAGCATATTTTGGAATGAAGGATTTTCAGCAACTTAAAATTGTTGAAAAAATGGTAAAAGATTTAAATTTTAGTACTGAAATAGTACCTTGTCCCATAGTAAGGGAGAAAGATGGTCTTGCTCTTTCAAGCAGAAATTCTTATTTAAGTGCTGATGAAAAAAAAAATAGTTTAAACATTTTTAAGATTTTAAATTTAGCAAAGCAAGATTTTAAAAAATGTAAATTAAATTTGGTCAAAAGTAAAGCAATAAATCGATTTAAGAAAATTCCAAATAGTAAGTTAGATTACGCTGAGATAGTAAAGTTTGATGATTTGTCAAAGGTTGATGAAAAAACAAAAAAAGCTGTTTTTACTGTCGCTATGTGGATAGGAAAAACAAGATTAATAGATAATATTATAATGAGTAAAAAAAAGTGATAAAATCAAATTATTTAATTATAGGTACCGGCATAGCTGGTCTTAGTTTGGCATTGAAGGCATCTGCTAATGGAAGTGTTGCCTTAGTTACTAAAAGAAGGATATTTGATTCTTCGACAGGTAAAGCTCAAGGTGGTATTTGTTGTGTTATGGATAAATCAGATTCCTTTGAATCTCATGTCCAAGACACTTTAGTTTCAGGTGCTGGACTTTGCGATAGTAAAATGGTAGAAAAAATGGTTTTAGAGGCTCCCAATAGAATAAAAGAATTAATAAATCTTGGTGTTAAGTTTACCAGAAAAACTAATTTTAGTTCAGAATTTGATTTGGGCTTAGAAGGTGGGCATACTAAAAGAAGGATTCTTCATGCTAATGATATGACAGGTAAGGAAATTGAAGAAGTTTTAATAAAAAATGTAAAAAAAAATAGTAATATAACTGTTTATGAAGAATGTATGGCTATAGATTTAATTTTAGATGATAATAATGTTTGTCGTGGGGCGTATGTTTTTAATAATAAAACTAAAAGTTTAGTAATTTTTGAAGCGACAATAATTGTTATGGCTACTGGTGGAGCAGGCAAAGTATATTTGTATACATCAAATCCGGATATAGCTACAGGTGATGGTATAGCAATGGCTTATAGGGCTGGTGCCAATATTGCAAATATGGAATTTGTTCAATTTCATCCTACTTGTCTTTATAATGTTGATGCTAAATCTTTTTTAATATCGGAAGCTGTACGTGGAGAGGGTGCTATTTTAAAACTTAAAAACGGACAGCAATTTATGGAAAAATATGATACTAAAAAAGAACTTGCCTCACGCGATATTGTTGTAAGAGCTATTGATACAGAGATGAAAAAAAATGGTGATGATTGTGTTTATTTAGATATAAGAGCAAGAGGAAGAGATTTTATAGTTTCAAGATTTCCTAATATTTATTCAAAGTGTCTTGATTATGGAATAGATATTGTTAATAATATGATTCCTGTTGTTCCATCTGCTCATTTTTTTTGTGGAGGAATTGCAATAGATGAAAATGGTAGGACAAGTGTGAAGAATCTTTACGCTATAGGAGAAGCAGCATGTTCAGGAATACATGGGGCCAATAGATTAGCTTCAAACTCTTTGCTAGAAGGTGTTGTTTATGCAGATAGAGCATATAAGGATTCTTTGCAGTTTACAAATCAAAAATTATCTTCTTTTAAATTAAAATTTTTAAAAAATGTAGAAAAAAATAATCAGTCAAATCATCCAGAGTTCATGGAAAAATGGAACGAAATAAGAAACTTAACATGGAATTACGTCGGCATAGTACGTTCAAATAGGAAACTGCTGGAAGCTCGTGAAAAAGTAAAAATTTTAAAAAAGGAAATAAATGATTACTATGATAATGTTTTGTTGAATGTAGATATAATTGAATTAAGAAATATAGTTTGTGTTGCTGAAATGATAATACGGTCAGCTTTGCTTAGAAAAGAAAGTAGAGGTTTGCATTTTAATACCGATTATCCTTTTATGCTGTCTAAAGCTAAAAATACTATTATAAATGTGATAAGTAAAGGAGAGTAAATGGGTTATGAATGTGATAAGAATTCGTGGCGCAAGACAACATAATTTAAAAAATATAGACATTGATATTCCTAAAGGTAAACTCGTTGTTATTACGGGACTTTCTGGCTCTGGAAAATCGTCTTTAGCTTTTGATACCGTTTATGCTGAAGGGCAGAGAAGGTATGTAGAATCTTTATCTACTTACGCAAGACAATTCTTAGAACTTATGGCAAAACCTGATGTGGATATCATTGAAGGGTTATCTCCGGCAATTTCAATAGAACAAAGGAATCCGTCTCATAATCCTCGTTCTACGGTAGCAACTGTTACGGAAATTTATGATTATTTGAGACTTTTATTTGCTAAAATTGGCGTGCCTTTTTGTCCGAAATGTGGAAAAAAAGTATGTGCTCAATCTACTCAGCAAATAATTAACGAAGTTATGAAATTACCTAATGGAACTGTAGTTCATATACTTTCTCCTATAGTTCTGGGGAAAATGGGAACTTATGAAGAACTTTTTTCTCGTTTATCAAAAAATGGATATTCTAGAGTAAAAGTTGATAATAATTTCTTTATGTTAGATGAAGTTATAAAGTTAGATAGGTATAAAAAGCATAATATAGATATATTAGTGGATAGAATAAAGCTTAGTAAGGAATTACGTTCTAGAGTAGCTAGTTCTATTGAAACGGCTTTAGAAGAATCACAAGGTCTAGTTGTTGTAGTTGTGATAAAAGATGGCAAAACTGTTTCTGAAGATACTTATAGTGAACATTTTTCTTGTGTAGATTGTGGAATTAATATTGCAGAGATAGAACCAAGATTATTTTCTTTTAATTCTCCTTTTGGTGCTTGTCATGAATGTGCTGGATTAGGAAATAAGATAGAAATTAATGAGAATTTAGTAGTTCCTGATAAAAATCGTTCTATAAATCAGAGGGCTATCATTGCATGGTCGGAACCTATAACAACCAAAACTAATAGGTGGAAAAACAGTTGGAGTGGATATTATATGGAGCTTCTGACAGAAGTTTCAAAAAGGAATAAAATTCCTTTGGATGTTCCGTGGAAAGAATTAACAAAAAAACAACAAAATATTCTTCTTTATGGATGGAATGGTTTTGAAGGTGTTATAACCAATATTAAACGTAGATATAGTGAAACTGAATCAGATTTTGTAAGAGAAGAAATTTACAATAGGTATATGAGTAAAAAAAAATGTCCTTCATGTAAGGGACAAAGACTGAGAAAGGAAGCTCTTTCTGTTTTGATTGATGGCAAATCAATTTCAAATATTACAGAGATGCCTATTGAGGTTGCTTATGATTTTTTTAATAAAATAAAGCTTAACGGGAAAGAGAAAGTTATAAGTGAAACAGTTTTGAAAGAAATATGTTCACGATTGAGATTTTTAAATAATGTTGGTTTAGGGTATTTAAGTTTGAATAGAGAAAGTGGTACGCTATCAGGAGGAGAAGCTCAAAGGATACATTTGGCGAAACAAATAGGATCAGGACTCACAGGGGTTTTGTATGTGCTTGATGAGCCGTCTATAGGTCTTCATCAAAGGGATAATGGTAAACTTTTAGAAACTTTAATGAAGCTTAGAGATTTAGGAAATACATTAATAGTTGTTGAACATGATGAAGATACAATACGTGCTGCAGATTATGTAGTAGATCTAGGACCTGGAGCTGGCATACATGGTGGCTACGTAGTATTTAAAGGTACCGTTGAAGAGATTGTTGAATTTCAGGATTCTTTAACTGGTAAATATTTAAAAGGTGTTTTGGAAATACCAGTTCCTAAAAAAAGAAAACAACATTTAAATAAATGGCTTACTGTTGAAGGTGCACAACAATTTAATTTAAAAAATATAAATGTTAATATTCCTTTAGGACTTTTTTCGTGTGTTACTGGTGTTTCTGGTAGTGGAAAATCTACTTTGGTTTATGAAATAATATATAAAAATTTAGCACACCATTTGTATAGAGCAAAAGATATGCCAGGTAAATTTAAAAGTATGAGTGGAATTGAGAATATTGATAAAGTTGTAATTGTTGATCAATCTCCCATAGGAAGAACTCCAAGATCAAACCCAGCAACTTATACAGGAGCTTTTTCAATAATAAGATATTTGTTTGCCCGAACAACAGAATCAAAAGTAAGGGGTTATATGCCTGGAAGATTTTCTTTTAATGTGAAAGGTGGACGATGTGAAAATTGTCAAGGAGACGGAACATTAAAAATTGAGATGCAGTTTTTACCAGATATTTACGTTAAGTGTGATGTTTGTAATGGAAAGAGATTTAATGAAGAAACTTTACAAATAAAGTATAAAGATAAAACCATAGACGATATTTTAAATATGACAGTTGAAGAAGGAGTGCAGTTTTTTGAAAATATCCCTGGACTTAGAAAAATTTTATCAATACTTGAAGATGTTGGTCTTGGATATATAAAAATAGGACAACAAGCTACAACGCTTTCAGGAGGAGAGGCTCAAAGAATAAAGCTTGCAACTGAACTTTCAAAAAGATCTACGGGTAGAACGATGTATATTTTAGATGAACCCACTACAGGTTTACATTTTGCAGATATTGGTAAACTTCTTGAGGTTTTGCAAAGACTTTCATACGCAGGGAATACTGTTCTTGTAATAGAGCATAATCTTGATGTTGTTAAAACAGCTGATTGGGTTATAGATTTAGGGCCTGATGGCGGAAAAAAAGGCGGTAAACTCGTAGCAGAGGGAACACCTGAAGATATAATGGGGAATACTAAATCTGTTACTGGACATTATTTGAAGAAATATATAAATCAAGGAGTTAACCCTGTATTTTAAGAATTGATTATTGGTTCTTGTGTGTTTGGTAAAATAAATTTTGTATCAATACTCTTATTTGCTATAATTCTGTATATTATTTATGGTTTTAATTATAGGAAATTATGTCAGATTATAATCAAATTTCTAGATATTGTATGTTATGTATAAAAAGGAAGAGAAGAATTTTGCCACTTTAATCTCAAAAGAACTTATGAAATATGAAGATAAGTCTTTTGCTGCATGGAATACGAAAATTTTAAATATATGTAAAGGTGGCTATGGAGAAGGTGATGTTTTGTTGGGTGTTCGTGTCCCTCAAATACGCAACGTAATTAGAAAGTACTGGATGGATATAGATTTAAAAGAAGTAAGTGGTTTATTGTGCAATAAAATTCATGAAATACGTTTCGCAGCATTGATGATTTTAATCGCAAAATATAAAATCGATGATAAATTTAAAGCTGATATTGTTAAAATATACTTGAAAAATTCTCAGTATGTGAATAATTGGGATTTAGTTGATTTGTCTGCTCCTAAGATAGTTGGGCATTATTGGTATAGTAATTGTTTAACTGATTTTTGGAAATATGCAAAGTCAAATAACATTTGGAGAGAAAGAATAGCAATAGTCTCTACTTTATATTTTATAAAGCAGGCTAGATTTAAGGAAACTATAATACTTGCAGAGATGTTTATGAATTATAAGCATGATTTAATTTACAAAGCTGTGGGTTGGATGCTTAGAGAAATAGGAAAAAGAAATATTAATAAATTAATTTTGTTTTTAGATGAATATTCTTATTTTATGCCAAGAACAATGTTAAGGTATTCAATTGAAAAATTGTCTTTAAAACAAAAAAAATACTATTTAAAGAAAAAAAGTAGTGACTAAATATTATTTTCAAATATTGCGTGTGATAATGGTTAAAAATAATAAATCATTTAAAATTGTAAAGGGGAATTTGTGATTACAAGAGATTTGATTTTAAGAATTTTTTCAGCGGCAAATATTTTAAGATGGAATGATCATATACGTCCTTTTGATTTTTTTGAACTTGATAAACAGGCTCATAAGATGATAATTGCTTATATTATTGCGAAATTTGATGAAGAGAACAATGTAGCTGTTGATTGGGAAAAGATCATTGAAGGTGGGATATTTGAATTTTTTCAAAGAATAGTTCTTACTGATTTAAAGCCAGAGGTTTTTCGTGAAATAATGTCCAAGAAAGCAAAGGAATTAAACGATTGGGTTATAGAGAATTTAGGAAAAGATTTATCAAAATTAAATAGCGGTTTTTTAGAAAGATGTTCTGATTACTTACTAAATACTGATTATGCCCCGCATGAAAAAAGAATTTTAAATGCTGCTCATATGCTAGCTACAAAATGGGAATTTGATATAATTTATCCTTGGAATTCTATGATTTATGGTATAGAGAAAACTAAATCTGAAATAGAAAATACTATTTCTCCGTTTTCAGATTTATTCGGTGTAAGAGAATTAATATTTAATAAGAAATATTATGGATTTTTAGACTTATGTGGTCAACTTAGATTTCAGCAAAGATGGGCACAATCATTTATGGTACCAAAGACATCTGTTCTTGGACATATGCTTATTGTAGCTATTTTTGCATATTTGTTATCATTGGAAATGAATATTTGTCAAAAGAGAAGATATAATAATTTTTATTTTGCTTTATTTCATGATCTTCCGGAAATTCTTACAAAAGATATAGTTTCTCCTATAAAATGTTCAATATCAGGTCTTGAAGAGATAATAAAACATTATGAAAAAAAACAAATTTATGAAAAAATACTTCCTTTGATACCTAAAAGCTGGTATCCTGAAATGAAGTATTTTATGGAAAACGAATTTTCAGATAAAATTATTATAAATGATAATGTTAAGAAAGTTGATAATATATCAAAATTTGATGATAACAAGTACCAAGCTTTAGATGGTACTTTAATTAAAATATGTGATAAGTTGTGTGCTTATATTGAAGTTTCTATGACTTTACAATATGGTATACATTCTTCAATTTTAGAAGAATCGAAGAATAAGATTTATAATGAACATGCAGCTTCTAAAAAAAATGATTTAAATTTTAAAATATTATTTGATTATTTCTTCTAATTTTAAATTATTTAATAAACTAGAATACAGTATTGATATTTTAAAAAAATATATTTGAGTAAATTTGTTAGACTAGAATAGTTTTATGTAAAAAGAATTGCTGAGGATGGGATTCGAACCCATACCACTCTCTCGAGGACAGATTTCTGAAACCTGCGTGTCTGCCGTTCCACCACCTCAGCATTAATAAAAAATATCTTTATAATTTTTATATAAGATAGCGTATGATATCAAAAATAGTTAAAATATTCTAGTATTTTAATTAAATATAAAATCTTAAAAATAAGTTGAAAAAGTTTCTTTTATTATATTTTTATTATTTTCATAATAAAAATAATATTATAAATATTATTTTTATCTTCTTTTATGTATTTTAATGTATTTAATTTATGATATTATTTGTTGTCTAAATGTTATTTATGTTTTCACTTAGTTGCAAGTTTTACTGTTTAGACAAAATTCATATTTAATTTTTCTATTATTATAAAACTTTATGTATTACAAAGGATTAGGTTTATAAATCATAATTGAGGTTTCATTTATTTTTTCTAAACTTATTTAAACATTTTTTATCTGTTTAATACAATGTTAAATTCCTAATTGATACCTTAATTTTATTATTGTTAAAAAATAAATCATGAGAATAGAAAAAGATAAAAGGAGTTTTAAGAATGAGAAAAATTATCGTAGCAATTATATGTATGAGGCTAGTCGTTATACCGTTGTGTGCAGAAACAGATATAAGACCATTATTTTCCAAAAATTTATTTTAGAAAGAGCAATAGTTGAATATAAAATGGAGAAAGCAAACTATTGTATTCCAAAGCAGAGTTGGTAAGACTTAAAAGAAAGTGCTTAAAGGTGTAATTATATCATTGGTTGTTTGTACTGTTGTTGAAATAATAGCTTTTGTTTCTTGTTTAGAGTGAAAATGAGAATAATAAACAAATATTGATAAAGTACAGAAGTTATTTCTTTAAAATTGCTACTATAACGGTGACAATATGGTAAATCTATAGATATGATTTTAGTAAAAATTCTGATGGATTAGAAACAAGTCCAATAAATAAATTTTTTTAAATAAAGCGTAGAGATTTAGATCTTTACGTTTTGTTTTTATGATTATGTAAACAAACTAATAAAAATGCTATTTTAATAGGGGAATATAGATTAAAATGTTATTTTGTTTTTGACGTATGTTGTGGAATTTATACAATGGAAGGTAAATATGGATAATTTTATTGAATTTAAAAAAGTTTCAGTAATTCGTGATGATAAAAAAATTTTAGATAACATTAATCTTAATATAGGTTTAGATGATAATGTTGTTATAATAGGACCCAACGGTTCTGGAAAGTCTACTTTTATTAAACTTATAATAGGTAAAAATTATCCTTCTTACACCGAAGATGACACTGTATTCAAATTATTTGGACGCCAAAAGTGGAATATATATAATTTACGCAGTATGCTTGGAATAGTGACAAATGAGTTAGAATATGATTTTCATAACGGTATAACTGGTTTCGAAGCTGTTTTGTCTGGTTTTTTTTCAAGTATAGGAGTGTTTTGTAATCATAAAATTACAAATGGTATGATTCAAAAAGCTGATAATGTTATTGATTTCTTAGGAATATCTTTTTTGAAAAATAGACAGCTTGAAACTATGTCATATGGAGAATCAAAGAAGTTTTTAATTGCAAGAGCACTTGTAAATAATCCAAAAGTTTTAATTTTAGATGAGCCTTCAAATGGTTTAGATATTGCTTTAAGTATAAAATTTCGTAGTATAATGAGGAAGATTACAAAAGTTAAAACAAAAATAGTGCTTGTAACACATTTAGTTTCAGATATTATTCCAGAGATTGATAGATTTATATTTTTAAAAGAAGGAAAGATTTATGCTGATGGAAAAAGCAAAGAAATTTTTAATAGTGAAAAACTATCTTCTCTTTTTGGTGTAAAAGTCAATTTGGTTAAAACTAACGAATTCTATAATATTAATGCTGTTGGAGATGATATTGTATAATGAAAAAGTGGATGAGATTTGTTCTTTTATCACTGGGTTTTTTGATTTTTGTTGGGGCGTTAGTACTTCTTAACAATCAATTAAAAAATTTGAGCTATATTGATATTGTAAATGCTTTAAAATCTATGCCTAAGTTTAGGATTGTACTAGCTATGTTTTTGACTTTGTCATATTATTTTATTCTTGGTGGTTATGATATTATTGCGTTTAAATATGTAGGTTCAAATGTTTTATTAAAACCTAAAGATATTTTATTTACGTGTTTTATTAGTAATGTTTTAGCTAATAATACAGGTTATTCTATGCTTTTTGGTGGTTCAATACGCTATAGACTCTATTCTGTGTATAAAATTTCAATGACTAACGTCACTAAAGTTCTTTTTTTTTCATCGGCTACAATTTGGCTTGGACTTTTTGTGTTAGGTGGCCTTATTTTTACTTTTGCACCTGTTTCTATTGACGGTGTATTTAAATTAAATTTTTCTACGCGTATAGGTGGTATAATCTTTATATTGCTTTTAGTTTTATATATTTTTTTGAGTATTTTTCATTCACGTCCTATAAAAATATTAAAATGGACTATAAAATTTCCTAATGTAAAGATAGTTTTTGCCCAAATTTTACTTGCTACTTCAGATTGGTTTATTGCCTCATTAACTCTTTATATTCTTATGCCAGGTGGTTATGTTTCTTATTTTGCTTTGCTTAAAGTTTTTCTTATAACACAATTTGCAGTAATTGTAAGTCAAGTACCTGGAGGCATGGGAGTTCTTGAAACTTCTATTACTCTTTTATTGCCTAATTCGGCAAATAATCCTAGCGTTATAGGAGCGCTTCTTGCTTATAGAATAATATTTTATTTCTTCCCTCTTTTGATTGCTCTTATTCTTTTGTGTTATTTTGAAATAATGCTTTTTACTAAAAAATTAATAATAAGGTAAAAATTTTTAAAAAAACAGTATCTTCAGTTATAGTTCAATTTATAGTCTTATCATATAATTATGGTGTTTTCAACGTTAACATTCTTGACGTTGTACAGTAGATTTACTTATTTTTTATTAAGTATTTTCGCTGTAGGTTTACTGTTTATTTCAAGAGCAATACAATTTAGAATTAAAAATGTATAGAATATATTTTGTGCATTAGTTAGTTTTATTATTTCAATTGCCGATTTTTGGGTTTTATAGTTTTGTTTATAGTTCTTTAGTTTTAAAAAATATTTATATTCAATCATGCTTTTAATAAATGATATTTTATTGTAGGCGAAAGCATTTTTATTTTTTTAGATGTGAATAGGTTATGTAAATGAGCAAGACATTCTTCATGGATATTTTAGATATATTTTTTAAAAACGTTTTAAATCATACCGATGTTGCAGAATTTTTTAGAGTGAGTTTTGAAGTTAATATTATAGTTATTTTAGAACAAATATTAAGAAATTTTTTAGAAAACTTTTATTTTATCAAAATAATATAAAAAATATAGTTTATTCTTGTGATTATGCGATGCATTCATTAATTGATTTGAATTCAGATAAAAGTTGTATAATAAATGAAGAAAAGAATATATTTATTATGTACGCAAAAGCAATTTGGTTATTTTATGAAGTCATATAGGTGAGAATTCTTATAAAAATGAGTTTTTATAAGAATTTAAAAAATTGTTGATAGTGAATCTATGAAACTTGCATTTATAAAAATATAATATAAATATGTGTAAATTTATAATGATATAGTTTAGATATTCTATTTGAGACGAGAAGTAAAAATTTTATTGAATTTTTTTGACAAAAAGTCTCAACAATTTAAATGTTTTTAAGATTTAGAAAAGAAGCAGAATCAGTTAAAATATTGTATTCTTTACAATTTAAACAATATTAAGTTATATTTATAAACATAAATAAAGAATGTAAATTATTATATTGAAAGGAATTTTATACTTGTACTGTGACAATTCTTATATGAAAGATGTTGATTTTGGAATATTAGAAAAAGATGGTAAAATTTGTGCTTTTTCAATTTTGGCAAAAACAAAGAGTAGATATGAAAAGTCTTCCTGGTTATAAGGTATTTAAAGTGTTATAAAGGGTTTTTGCCTATATTTTATTTAAGAATATTTTAAAAATAAAAAAGATGGATGTAAGTGCTTTTGTTTTGGATTAGTTTATTTTTCATCTATAGATAAGAAAGGTGAAGTAATAAAATATTTTACAAGATTGTTTAGTTTAGAGAGCGTTTTAATTATAATATTAAATTTTTAAAGTAATTATTCATTTTGACAAGTATATGGTTTGTTGATTAAAAATTTTATTGTACTTCTTTCAAAAAAATGTCAATAGTAAGTACTTTTTGGAAGGTTTTTAAAAGAATGAAAGCTTGGGATATTTTTTACGATAATATTGTCCGAAATAATTTTGTTAAATCAAAAGATAGAATTGTTTTAGCTGTATCTGGTGGAGCCGATTCTATATGTATGATGCATTTGTTTTGGCGACTTGCAAAAAAAATTAATATTGATATTTTAATAGTGAATTTTAATCATCAATTGAGAAAAGAATCAATAAAAGAAGCTAATATTGTAAAAAATTTAACTAGCAAACTTGGGTTGTGTTGTATTTTGAAAACTATTAATGTTAAGGAATATGCTGAAAATAAATCTGTTTCAATTGAAACAGCAGGACGAAATTTAAGGTATTCAATTCTTGAAAAAATAGCAAGGAAACATAAATATAATAAAATTGCGACTGCTCATAATGCAAATGATAACGCAGAAACCGTATTTATGTGGCTTTTAAGGGGAAGCAGTAGTTTTGCTGGGATACCTCAAGTGAGAAAAATAGATAAAAATCTTTTTTTAATACGTCCACTTCTTTGTATTAAAAGAAAATTAATTGAAGAATACTTAAAAATCCATAAACTATCCTTTTGTACGGATAAATCCAATTTTTTAGATATTTATACGCGCAATAAGATAAGATTGTCTATTATTCCAGCTTGTGAAAAAATAAATTATATGGCAATGGAACATATATTTAATTTAAGTCGTATACAAGAGATGGATAATATATATTTAAATGAAATTTCAAATAAATTTTCAAAAAAATGTGTGCAAATGCAAAAAAATCAAATTTTACTTGATTTAAGAACATTTTTGCGGTATAATGAAGCGATTAGATTTAGAATTCTAAAGAATATATTACCACAAAAGAGGTATAATTTACACATTAATTTGATAATGCGTAAAATTTTGTTACATGACATGTCTATTTATAAATTGTCTACTGACTGGTTTTTTAAAATTGAAAAAAATAAGGCGTATTTTATAAGAAAAAGATGTGTTACTAGTGAATATAAATGAAAAATATATAATGGGTATTATTTCGTTCCAAAACTTATATGAAAAATTGTTGAAGTTGTTTTGTAAATATTTAGTAATTTTAAAGGAAAAGAAATTTTTTGTTTTAGTTTTAAATAGAAGATTCATTTTTTATGTAGATCTTTTATGTAATGTAAATATAAAGTAGACTTTATATCTATAAGCTCTTGCTTGGAAGTCCGGTTTCAATAGAAAATTAAAGTGTTTTATGATTTAAAGAAGATATTTGTTAATACAGGTTTTACTCGAAATTGATAATAATTTTATTGTCGAATGTTTGAATTATATCATAACAGGTTTTTCAAAAGGTACCACATTATAGGGAAATTAAAGGAGTTTGTTAAATGAAAAAGAAAAATCCATGGTTTATATTCTTTTGGATAATGTTTTTTATTATTATATTCATGCTTATGAATTCCGTTAGACAAAAAGGTCCGGAAATAGATTTAGATTATTCTCAATTTAAGCAATATATTAAAGTTGGTAGTATATCTAAAGTTTTAGTTGCTTCAGATTTAATAAAAGGACAGTTTAGGGATAGTGATGGAGTTTTAAAAAGATTTAAAACCATTCCAATGAATGATCCTAATCTCATAAAAGATATGGAAGACAATAAAGTTCTTGAATTTGCTGCTGTAGAAAAAAATGGATGGCTTGGTCCATTATTTTTTAATTGGGGCCCAATAATTCTTTTAATCTTATTTTGGATTTGGATGATGCGTGGTATGGCTGGAGGCAGTAGGCAAGCTATGTCTTTTGGGAAAACAAAAGCTAAACTTGCTAGCAATACTGCAAAGAAAATTACTTTTAAAGATGTTGCTGGTTGTGATGAAGCTAAGGAAGAACTTCAAGAAATAATAGAGTTTTTAAAAGATCCTAATAAATTTCAAAAACTTGGTGGAAAGATACCCAAAGGGGTTTTGCTTTGTGGTTATCCTGGAACCGGGAAAACTTTACTTGCTAAGGCCGTAGCCGGAGAAGCAGGCGTTCCATTTTTTTCGTCTAGTGGTTCGGAATTTGTTGAAATGTTTGTTGGAGTAGGTGCCTCGAGAGTACGAGATTTATTCGAGCAAGGAAAAAGATCTGCTCCTTGTTTATTATTTATAGATGAAATAGACGCTGTTGGAAGGCATAGATTTGCAGGTATCGGTGGTGGGCATGATGAAAGAGAGCAGACATTAAATCAACTTCTTGTAGAAATGGATGGTTTTAACACTAAAGAGGGTGTAATTTTGATTGCTGCTACGAATAGACCAGATGTTTTAGATCCTGCCCTTTTAAGACCTGGTAGATTTGATAGACAAGTTATAGTTCCAAATCCTGATTTAAAAGGCAGAGTAGAGATACTTGGCGTACATGTAAGAAAAATAAAATTGGATACCGATGTAGATTTAAATGTTGTTGCTAGGAGAACTACTGGATTTGTAGGAGCAGATATTGCTAATCTTGTGAATGAAGCAGCTCTTCTAGCTGCAAGGAATAATCAAAAAACTGTGATTATGAAAAATATAGAAGAAGCAATAGATAGAATTATTTCTGGTCCTCAAAGAAAATCTTTGTTAATATCTGATAAAGAAAAGAGGATTACTGCTTATCATGAGGCAGGTCATACACTAGTTGCAAAATTATTGCCGTTTTCTACTCCTGTGCATAGAGTTTCTATAATACCACGAGGCCCATCTTTAGGGCATACATTGTTACTTCCTGAAGAAGATAAGCACTTAACATCAAAGACAGAACTTTTGGATCGTCTTGCAGTAGCTTTTGGAGGTCGTGTAGCCGAAGAACTTGTATTTTCAAATATTACTACAGGTGCCCAAGGGGATATTGCTAAAGCAACTGAAATTGCAACGAAAATGGTTATGGAATTTGGCATGAGTAATAAGATAGGTCCTTTGGTTTTACGAAGACCAAATGAAGAATTTTTTTTAGGTAGAGATATTTCTAGAGATGCAAGACATTCTGATAAAACTTCAGAAATTATAGATGAAGAAGTTAAAAGTATTATAGATGAAGCACAATATAAGGCCTCTAATCTTATTAAGGAAAATATAAATATTTTGCATAAAATAGCGTATTATCTTTTAGAAAGAGAAAATTTAAGTGCTGAAGATTTAGGTAATATAATGAAAGGAAAAGATTTAGCTTCTTTAACTAGTGTGACCACTCAAATTCAAGAACATAAAAAGGAAATTGTCGTGAAAAATGAAATCGAAAAAGAACAAACTTCAAGTAGGAAAATTCAAAGAGAAAACATTAAAGTTTGATGAAAAAAAGGTTCAAGCAGCTATAAAACTTTTGCTTGAAGCTTTTGGTGAAGATTTAAATAGAGAGGGGTTAAGACACACACCAGAAAGAGTTGCAGAGTTTTATAAGGAGACTTTATCTGGAAATTCTGTTAAGTCTTTAAAATTTATTAATACTTATCATACAACTGAAGAACATGAAGGAATAGTTTTAATTAAAGATGTGTCTTTTTATTCTTTATGTGAACATCATTTACTTCCTTTTTTTGGTAAGATTCATATAGCATATAAGACTCAAAATGATAAAGTAATCGGTGTATCTAAACTTGTAAGGATTGTTGAAGTTTTTGCTAATAGGTTGCAACTGCAGGAGAGATTTACAAAGCAAATTGCCAATGTTGTAATGCGATCTATTAATCCTTGTGGAGCAATGGTTATTGTAGAGGCCGAACATTTGTGTATGACGATGCGTGGTGTTAAAAAGTTTGGTTCAAAAATAATTACTTCGGCTGTACGAGGTGTTTTTCTAAAAGATGCGAAAATACGTGCAGAAACAATGATGCTTTTAAGAAGTTAAAGGAAAAAATGATTGTAAGAAAAGCGACAATTAACAGTTTTAATGATGTTATAAATCTTGTGCGAAATACAAAGTGTAGTGATTATGCTTGTAAATATTTTGCGAATAAAAGTGTTTTTAATTTAATAATAGTTGAGAAAATAGATAATAGAGCTGCAAATATTTTAAAGCAAGAAGCTATTTCTGTAGGAGCGGATGCTGCTATAGATGAAAGTGTTAGTAGATTTAAAATGGGTGTTTCTAATTTAGTTCTTTTTGCAAATGCTGTACAAGTTGAAAAATTGATAAATAAATTTCGTTTGCAACCTTTTGGACTAAAGGATGTTTCATTACAGTTAAGGTCTATAATAAATAAAAAAAAAGTTTTTAAATGTAAGCAGAAATTGATTGATATATCAAATCCTATTATTATGGGTATTATAAATATGGATCCGAATTCATTTTCTGGAGATGGATTTATTAATCCGGAGAGTGCTTGTAGACGAGCTGTTGAGTTTGCAGAATCTGGAGCTGTTATAATTGATATAGGTGCAGAATCTTCAAGACCGTGGTCAAGACCTATAGATGCGAAAAGAGAAATAAAGAGACTTATTCCAGCTCTTAAGAAGATAAGAAGAAGTGTTAACATTCCAATTTCGGTTGATACATATAAATATGAAACAGCTAAAGTCGCTCTTTCTGAGGGTGCTGATATAATAAATGATATTTTTGCTTTAAGGAAAGGAAGGGATAAGCTTGCGACTCTTGTTACAGATACCAAAGCAGGATTAATACTTGTGCATATGAAAGGAACACCTAATAATATGCAGAAATCTCCAAAATATAAAAATTGCGTGTCAGAAATTTATGAATTTTTGTATAAGCGAAAAGCATATGCAATGAGTTTTGGCATAAATGAAGAGTGTATTGCTGTAGATCCTGGACCTGGATTTGGAAAAACAATCAAGCATAATATTGAGCTTATAAAAAATATGAATGTTTTTTCGGCACTTGGAGCTGTTGTTGGGGCAGTGTCTAGGAAAAGATTTGTAAAGCATATCGTTGGTACAGCAGATAAACTTGCATTTGTTGCGGCGAATTTTTTTGTAGCGTTTTATGGAGCGGATATTATAAGGGTTCATGACGTTAAAGATACGATAAGTATATTGAAAATAATGAAACTTTTTGAGGATTACAATGTATAATAATGTAATGCACATTTATAATGCATATATAGCTAATGTATTAGATATTATTGTTCTTACAATAATATTTTATAAAATTATTCTAGTTATAAAAGGTACAAGAGCAATGCAAATTGTTGTAGGTATACTTTTTGTATTAGGACTTACAGTAATAGCTAGAGATGTTTTGCATCTTAAAGCTTTATCTTGGCTTCTGGATAATTTTTGGTTTGCTGCAGTTATTATATTTGCGGTAATATTTCAAGGTGAGATTCGTAACGTTTTGGCACAAGTCGGAGGTCAAGTTTGGAGATCAAAACCTCAGATTCAAGATTCTTATATAACAGAGATAGTTGAGGCAGTTGAAGATTTGAGTATGTATATGACTGGTTGTCTTATAGCTATAGAAAATGAAATTGGTTTGAAAAACTTTACCGAAACAGGAGTGTCTTTAAATGCAGATATTTCAAAAGAGTTATTACTTTCAATTTTTAAAAATAAATCAGCACCTTTGCACGATGGTGCAGTAATTATATTTAATGGTAAAATTTCAGCTGCTGGATGTTTGTTTCCGTTAAGTTCTGACACAAATGTAAAAATATTTGGAACAAGACATAGAGCAGCTCTTGGCTTAAGTGAAGTAACTGATGCTGTAATTATTGTGGTTTCTGAGGAAACAGGGCGAGTATCAGTTGCGTATAAGAGGAAATTGTATGGAAATGTATCGACTTCAAATCTTAAAGAAATAATTAAAACAAATGGTGAGGTTTTACAATTAAAATGAAAAAGTTATTTGGTATAGTGAAAAAGCATTGGCAACTTAAGTTTCTTGCGTTAGTGCTTGCCCTTTTTATGTGGCTATATTCTGGATATATGTAAATGAGATTGTTTGGAACAGATGGTATAAGAGGCGATTCTACGTCATTTCCGTTTGATAATAGGACCCTTAATATTATTGGTAAATCTATAGTAGAAGTGTTGAATAGTAAGGGATGTGTTCTGATTGTGCGTGACACACGTGAATCAGGAAAGAGAATACAAAGAGAATTAGCTAAGGGTATTGTAGACACTGGATGTAAACCTGTTTTTGGAGGAGTTATGCCAACACCAGCTGCTTCTTTGCTTGTGCAAAAAGAAAATTATTCTACTGCAATAGTTATATCTGCAAGCCATAATCCGTATATAGATAATGGGATTAAAATTTTTAATTCAAAAGGTTATAAGCTTGCGGATTCGAAAGCAGCAAAAATAGAAAAAAAAATAAAAGAGTATATTAAGTTAAAAACGATTGTTCCGAAAAAAAAAATAGTTGTAAAGGAAGAGTTTGTTTTTTTAAAGTTTTATGAAGAATTTATTTTAAAAAATTTTGTCGGATATTTTCTTAAAGGGCAAACAATAGTTCTAGATTGTGCTAACGGTGCATCTTATAAATGTGCTTGTTATATTTTTGAAAAACTTGGTGCGAGAGTTGTTGCTTTAAATGTTAAACCAGATGGTAAAAATATAAATTTAGCCTGTGGCACACTGTATCCGCAGCAACTTGTTAATGCAGTAAAAAAGTTTAAAGCTTTTTGTGGATTTGCTTTTGATGGTGATGCTGATAGATTGATGTGTGTTGATGAAAATGGTTTTATAAGGGATGGAGATTATTTTCTTTCATCAATGGCAAAATGGTTAAAGAGTAAAAATAGATTAAAGAACAATACTTTAGTTACGACAATAATGGCCAATACTGGTCTTTTTCAAGCGATGAAGCGTGAAAAAATAAAAGTTGTGACTTCAAACGTTGGAGATAGATATGTTATGGAGTATATGAAAAAATATAAATCAACATTTGGTGGCGAACAGTCTGGTCATTTCATATTCAAAGATGTTTTAGTTGCTGGTGATGGAATATTGAGTGCAGTTATGATTCTTTCAGCATTATGTGATACGAATAAATCGATGTCAGAGTTTATGAACGTTATGGAAAGATTTCCTCAGGTGCTTTTAAATAAAAAGGTTTGTCAGAAAGTACCGATTGATAAACTTTTAAACTCATGTAAGCTTATTGAGAATTATAAGAAATTACTTGGCATAAACGGGCGTATAGTTGTAAGATATTCGGGTACGGAGGACATTTTGAGAATTATGGTAGAAGGAGAGGATTCTGATCAAGTTAAAATTATAGCTGATGACATAGCTGCTAGCATTGAAAAGGAAATAAAATTAATTAAAAATCGGAGTTTATAAAAATGATAAAACTTGGCGTAAATATAGATCATATAGCTACAATAAGACAGGCAAGAAAAGAAAAAATTCCGTCCGTAACGGATGCAGCTTTAGTATGTGAAAAGGCAGGAGCGGATTCAATAACAGTGCATTTGAGAGAAGATAGAAGACATATTCAAGATTTTGACATTTATCAGATAAGGAATTCTATTAAAACAAAGCTTAATCTTGAAATGTCTATAAATGAGGATATTGTTAAAATTGCTTTAGATGTAAAACCAGATTTTGTTTGTATAGTTCCTGAAAAAAGGCAAGAACTTACAACCGAAGGCGGTCTTGATGTAAAAAATAATAAAGAAGTTATTGAGAATGTTGTTATGAGACTTAAAAAAGCTGGTATAATAGTAAGTTTGTTTATAGAGCCTGATATGGAGCAGGTGATGGCTTGTAAGGAAGTTGGTGGCCATACGGTAGAATTACATACTGGAAAATATGCGAAGCTTTTTAGAGAAAATGGAGTAGATTCTATTGAATTTAAAGCTGAAATGGATAAGGTTTTAGAAGCTTCAAAAGAAGCAGTAAAAAGTGATCTTTTATTGAATGCTGGACATGGATTAGATTATGATAATGTTGGGCAAATTTGCAAGGTCGTAGGAATGAATGAATTTAATATAGGATTTTCAATTATTGCGAAGTCTATATTTACAGGACTTGAAAAAGCTGTAAGAAGTATGAAGGAGCTTATAAAATAGAGGATAGCTTATTTATGTGCGGAATTATTGGATATATAGGTTGCCAAAATGCGGCGGATGTCGTATTTAAAGGATTGAAAAGACTGGAATATAGAGGATATGATTCAGCTGGTATCGCTGTGATAGTTGGGAATAAATTGCAGATAAGAAGAAGTGTTGGTAAACTTTGCAATCTTGAAAAAGAACTTAAAAGAGATCCTATAAATTCAAATATAGGCATAGGTCATACACGTTGGGCAACGCACGGCAAACCTTCGGAAGAGAATGCTCATCCACATACGGATAGTACAAATAGTATAGTTATTGTACATAATGGGATAATAGAAAATTATGCGGAATTAAAATTAAAACTTCAAAAGGAAGTAAGAAAATTTAGTTCTGAGACTGATACTGAATCGATAGTTCATCTTATAAAAAAGCATTATGATAAAGATTTGTTTAAGGCTGTATTAAAAACTTTAAAAGAATTAAAGGGTTCCTACGCACTTGGAGTAATATGTAAAGACGAACCTAATAAGATAGTTTGCGCTCGTCAAGATGCTCCTTTAATTATAGGTATTGGGAAAGGTGAAAATTTCATAGCTTCAGATGTTTCGGCTTTACTTCCTTATACACGTAATATGATTTTTCTTGAGAATGGTGATGTTGCTGAAATTACTGAGGATAAAGTAGTTGTAAAGAATATTGAAAATAGTATACAGTCAAGAGAAATAAAAAATATAAAATGGAATGCCATGCAATCTGAGAAGAACGGTTATAAGCATTTCATGTTGAAAGAAATATTTGAACAGCCTAGAACGATAGAAGATACCTTTAGAGATAGGATTTATCCTGATGATGGAAAAGTTTGCATTGAAGAAGTTAAATTTAAAGAAGAGGATATAATAAAAATTTCAAGTATTTATGTCGTAGGTTGCGGTACTGCGTATCATGCCGGATTGGTATCGAAATTTTTATTTGAAAATTTTGCAAAAATACCTACTGAAGTTGATGTTGCTTCAGAATTTAAATATAGAAATCCTATTTTAAATAATAAAGTTTTGGTTATTGTAGTTTCTCAATCTGGAGAGACTGCGGATACCTTAGCGGCTTTAAGGCTTGCTAAAAAGAATGGTTGTCAGACTCTTGCAGTATGTAATATCGTAGGTTCAAGCATAAGTAGAGAAGCTACATATACTATTTATACGCATTGCGGTCCTGAAATAGGTGTTGCGTCTACAAAAGCTTTTACTGGCCAACTTGCAGTATTTTATATGCTTGCTTTAGATTTAGCCTCTAAAAAAAGAACTCTTACAAATAAGGAATTAAAAAGATATTTAAAAGAATTGTGGGAAGTGCCTTTAAAAGTTAATAAGTTTTTAAGTATTGCAGAAACTGTTAATGATATTGCGAAATTTTTTGAACATAAAAAAAATTTTTTGTATTTGGGAAGACATGTAAATTATCCATTAGCATTAGAAGGTGCTTTAAAGCTTAAGGAAATTTCATATATTCATGCAGAAGGTTATGCTGCTGGTGAAATGAAACATGGACCGATAGCTTTAATTGATGAGTTTATGCCAGTAGTCGCTATAGCTATTAAGAGTAAAATATATGAGAAAATTATTTCAAATATAGAAGAGGTAAAGGCAAGAGGTGGTGTTGTTATAGCGATAGCTCATGATGGAGATAAAAAGATTGCTTCTAAAAGTGATCATGTAATTTATGTTCCTAGTACCGATGAATTTATATCCCCAATTATTACAGCTATACCATTGCAACTTTTTGCTTACTATATTTCTGTTTCTCTTGGCTGTGATGTGGATCAACCAAGAAATCTTGCTAAGTCAGTGACGGTTGAATAATATTTTATATTGATTTAAGAATAATTAAGTAGTAATGATACTTTATTGGTTTAGCTTTGGATTTTTACGCTATTTACTTTAGTTCTTTCTTTAATAAAATTTAAGATTTTTGATATAAATTTATTAATAAAGTTCAATTGAGTATAAATTGTTTTCAAAGAGGGTGAAAATGAAAAATTTGAAATCAGTATTTTATGCAGGTATAGGTTTAGCATTAAAAGGAAAATCGAAAATTGAAAAAATGGCAAAACAGTTTGTAAAAGAAAATAAGTTAGGGGTAGCAGAGGGTAAAAAATTTATTGAAAAAGCTATAAAGCAAGCTGAAGATACAAAAAAAGAGTTATCAAGAAAAATTCATGAAACAGTCAGAACAACGATAAGTCAAATGGGGATTATAACCAATAAGGAAATAGCACGTCTTAATAAAGAACTTGAAAATTTAAAAGCTCAAATTCACAAATCTGCAAAAACTAAAAAAAATAAAAAATGAGATTTTAGAAAACGAATGATTGATATAAATTTATTTGGCATCTTTTTTTGTGATTTGTGCATAGTCTACTTTTGTAAATTTATAATAAACAAAAGTAACACCTTATTTACATCCTTAAACATTGAATGTCCAACAAAAGGGATTTATCTCGGGTTTGTCTTCTCTCATTCTAGAAATTCATTATATTTTTTTAGTTCCTGCAGTGTTAGAAATTATGATAAATAATACAAAATGCAGGATTGTAATCAGTAAAATTTTCCTAAACTTTGATTCAAAATATTCATCTTTTTTAAAATAACAACTTCAATAAAAGTATGTTTTTCCCCTATTTTAACAGATGTTCTTTTAATGTTTTCATTAAAAGATCCCAAAATACTAAAGAAAGAATACGGTTATAATGTCGGAAAGAAATATTTCACATTATCCATCTTTGATTATTGAAATTCACAACCTTAATTGCTTTTTTGAAAATAAATAAAAAACATTGATATTAAAAGATTTAAAAGTAATGTATAGTCATTATTTTATTACATTTTAATATTTTTCATAATAAAAATAAAATTCCAGTAAGTAAAACTATGTCAACAAGAGCTTTTCAAAAAGAATATATAGCTTACCATATAATTTAGTATCATTTTTACAATACTTAAAGCTGTAACACATATTTTAATTTATCAGTTATTTTTAAACCACATTTATTGTATTAATTATAGATTTTTGAATATATAAAGACAATTAGATTAAGTTTTGAAATGAAGTAATTTCATAAGGTAAAACTTTAAAGTTACAATGTTTTTTATTTTTACAACAGAGCTAGATGGAGCAGTAATTAATGCGTATTTTCACTTCTACATCAGTATATTTTTCTCTATTGTTTTTATAATATAACTATTATTTTTTTCATCTACTGTTCCAGTAGGTATGAAATGTTTGAAAGATTTATTTTCTGTATAACATCAAGTATAGTATCATAAGATAATAAGTTTTCTTTTTCTAATAACTATTTCGATATCAGTAATCACAGAAACATGTATTATTTTTTCTTTAATAGTATTTTCAAAAATATTTCTAAACTCTTATGTAGAAAATTCCGAAATTATAGTTATAATGATTTTATAGGTGTAGAGGTGTGGCAGATTATTTAAATTTAGCAATAATGAGTTTTTTAGTTTTCTTTTGGCAATAAATTACGCACATGAGAAAGATTTTCTTTTATATCAATAACAACAAAATTTATATTTATTTCATAATGAAATACGTCGTAATATTAATACTCTGAGTTTTGAAGAAGAAATCATTTTTTTCAAGACTATTAATCTTGTCAAATTATTCACTAGTAACAAAAATATCATTCTTTTCAATTTTTTATAATTTCATTTTTACGCTATCGGTAAGCTGCCATTGTGTGTCTTTTATATACACGAACTAAAATGTCTTATCATTCGATAGAATTATATTATTTGAAACATTTTTGAACGTAAAAGATCAGTTCATTATCTATATTAATTTTTATATTTACAATTCTTATTCTTTCTTTTAGAGTACGAGCTATTGCTACAAAAGTTCTTACAAATTCTTTATTCTTGATACGAATCGCTTAAAATTGACCTCTTTCGTCCAATTTATGTATATTCTTTTTTAGGAATATTAATTTCAAAATTTATTTCTTGATTACTTATTAATTCACAAGCTACATCTTGTATAGAATATATTCACAAATTTAATAATAATTTTTGTGAAATATTGTTACTTGTATAAAATAAATTAGTTTTTTAAAATTTATTGGTTTTGATCATCACATCTTTTAGATAGACTTTCACTTTTAAAATCTTATCATCTTTCTTAAAATTATAATTAGTAAACTGTTCTTTAATTTCAAAACGCATATTATTTTTAACGTTTTCTTTATAGAACCTCTAAAAGTATATTTTAGTGAAAATTTGTTTTTTATATGTTTTATTTAACCAGAATTAAATTTTATTGTAGTGCCCTTTTGTTGTTCTGTAAAAGAGAAATATTATTAATAATAAATAAAAATAATGTTTAAGCTTTTCTAATTTGAATTTCTTATATTAAAAGTATTAAAATAAGGTTTCTATTTTAGTAACAGGAGAGTAATTTTGATAAATCGTTTTAGCATAAGAAGAAAAATTTCAGCATATTTTCAAGCTTCTTCAATTAAACTTACTGTTAGAATTTCATAGAGAGAATATCTTTGTCTCATAAGGTTAAGTTTTCTTTTTCTTAAAATATTTCTTTTTAATACATATGTACTGTTTAAAGATTATTAAATTAAATGATCATTATAAAATTATTTTGAGGCGAGATTTTTTGAATTTAATGCTTCAACATAATCTACGTTGTATTGATTAAAAATTACTTTGTTCTTTTTTGAATTAATAAAATACCCTAAATCCTCAAATAAAGCAAATTTAACATAATGAGTTTTATTATTCAACCTCTTGTTTGTATCTATACTCTACTTGTGTAAGTTTTGTTTTTTGTTAAGAAAATGTGTTTTCAGAGACTTTTTTCATAATATTTAAGATACTTCACGAAGTAGTAAATTTTCAAAGACTTGTTAAAAGCTTCAATCATTTTTACTACAAAAAATTTAAAATTAAAATAGATTCAGACATATCATTTTCTATTTCAGCAGATACTTCTACAGTATTTATAAATTTTTTATTAAATAATGTCCAGTAAAATATATAGTAGAATATACATTGGAAATTTTCTCTCTAAAATTTTAGCTCTTCTAAAAGAGTTAATTTTGATATAGTTCTTGCTTTATATTCATTTTTTACTTTTGCAGAAAAATTTGCATCCACTATTTTATAAGCTTTCTTAATGTTTTATATTCTTGCTTTGAAGTAATATTATTTATAATAAATCAACTTTTTCTTTAAAAAAATTCTCATATTTTTGTATAATACTTGAGTGGTTTAGTTTATATGATGTGACTATATTCATAATAGTCATAGTCATGTACACCTTGTTCAGCAATTTTAGACATAGCTATAAATTTTTTAGAAGTTGTAGATTGAAGTGTTAATTAGGGTAAAAGATTCTTGCAGCACGAAAATTATTAATTTTACAATTCGAATTTGTTCGTGTGTTACCTTTTGGTTCAGTAATTTTCATTCAGTGCAATAAAAAAACATCTTTTGAACGCATGGAAACTGCTTTATTGATATTAGCAATGTAATTGTTAAAATGAGCGTACATTTTTTAAGAATTTTTCCTTTTTAATAAATTTGTCAATTTTATACTTATAAGAGATTTGAACATATTTTTTACATATGATAGAATAAATCTGTGCCTAATGTTAATTTTATTATAAGTTTTTAATCATTTTTAAAGTTAAAAGTGCAGTGATTATCGCACTTAATTAGTTGGAGTTTATCATGGGGAATAATGAATTAAAACAAACTATGTTATCAAAAGCTCAAATTGCAAAATCTGCTTCAAGAAAACTTGTTTCAATGAGTTCTGAACAAAAAAACAATATCCTGTTATCGATGGTCGATGCTCTACAACAAAATATAAAAGAAATATTATTTTACAATGAAATAGATATTCAAGCGGCAAAAGATGCTGGGATAGGTTCAGCTTTTATAGATAGGATTACTTTAAATGAAAAACGTTTTTACAATATGATAAAGAGTATAAAAGACGTTATTTTTTTACAAGATCCTATTGGGACAATAGCTGAAGAAATCATTCCTTCTGTTAATATCGATATTAAAAAAATAAGAGTATCATTAGGTGTAATAGCAATGATTTATGAAGCACGTCCAAATGTTACTGTTGACGCTGCTGTTTTATGTTTAAAAGCAGGGAATGCAGTTATTTTAAAAGGTGGCTACGAAGCCATAAATTCTAACAAAATTCTTGCAAAAACAATATGTGTTGCTGGAATAAAAGCAGGTATGCCTTTAGGGGCTATTCAATTCATTGATACTATGGATAGAAATGTTATTTGTGAACTTTTACATCTTGATGATTTTATAGATTTAGTAATACCCAGAGGAAGCGAGGAATTGATTAAATTTATTAAAAATCATTCTACTATTCCTGTCTTATTTCATGGGAAAGGTCTATGTCATACATATATAGATAAAGATGCAGACGTCAATATGGCTATAAATATAGCTTTAAATGCAAAATGTCAAAGTCCCTCAGTATGTAATGCAATGGAAACACTGCTTATTCATAAAGATTTGGCAGAAAAAGTTTTACCATCTTTATGTAAACTATATAACGATGCTGGTGTTGAAATTATAGGGTGTGAAATATCAAAAAAAATAGTCAATTCGATAAAATCAGCAACAGAAAAAGATTGGAGAACTGAATATCTTGATTTAAAGATATCTATTAAAATAGTAGATTCATTAGAAGAAGCAATAGAACATATAAATAAATATGGTTCTATGCATTCTGATGCTATAGTTACAAACGATAAAAAAAATGCTAATAAATTCATTGCAGAAGTTGATTCTTCGGCTGTTTTTGTAAATGCATCAACAAGATTACACGATGGGAATGTATTTGGATTAGGCTGCGAGATAGGAATTTCAACTCAAAAACTCCATGCTCGTGGAGCTATGGGCATTAAAGAGCTTACAACTACTAAATATGTAGTAAAAGGAAATGGAACAATAAGAATCTAATACACATATATTAAAGAGGGTTCATGAAACTTGGTATAGTAGGATTACCTAATGTCGGGAAATCAACATTATTCAATGCTATAACAAATGCAGGGGCTGAAGTTGCCAACTATCCTTTTTGTACAATAAATCCCAATATAGCGATGGTTGCAGTTCCTGATTTCAGATTGAACTTTTTAAAGAAATTGTATAATGCAAAAAAAATAATTCCTGCTGCTGTAGAATTTGTAGATATTGCTGGACTTGTAAAAGGTGCAGCGAATGGTGAAGGATTAGGTAATCAATTTTTAACACACATAAGAGAAAGTGCTGCAATTGTGCATGTAATAAGATGTTTTGAAAATAAAAACATAACACATGTTATGGGTGAAGTTAATCCTATAAAAGATATAGAAATTATAGATACTGAACTTATTTTATCTGACCTAGATATGATATCTAGAAAACTCGAAAGGTTAGAAAAAAGCGTTCGTCTTGACGATAAAAAAAAAATAGTAGAAAAGCATCTTGCAATAAAAATTAAAGCACATCTTGAATTAGGAAAACCTGCAAGAATTTTAACACTTGATGACGAAGAAAAAGAAATACTAAAGAATTTCTTCTTAATAACCGCAAAACCTACTTTATACGTTTGTAATGTTTCTGAAAACAACTTGCCTTTAATGAAAAATAAATATACAGAAATTGTTAAGGAAAAGTCAAAAGCTGAAAATGCTCAAACAATATCAATATGTGCAAAAATAGAATCAGAGCTTACTGAACTTTCCGAAAAAGATCGGGATATATTTTTAAAAGATTTGGGGTTTATGGAATCTGGACTTAATCGTTTAATAAGAGCAAGTTACGAATTATTAGACCTATCCGTATTTCTTACTGCTGGAGAGAAAGAAGTAAGGGCCTGGACTATAAGAAAAGGAATTCTTGCACCTCAAGCAGCCGGGGTAATACATTCTGATTTTGAAAAAAGTTTTATAAGAGCAGAAGTTATGAGTTTTGATGATTTATTTAAATTTGGTAACGAAAAAGCAGTAAAAGAAGTCGGTCTTTTAAGAAGTGAAGGAAAAGAATATTTAGTTAAAGACGGTGATATTATAAAGTTTAAATTAAATGCATAATTGTTATAACAACTTACAATATGAATTTTCACTTTATCTGAAAATCTAGTAATATTAAACAAATAATAAGGACAATACAAAAAGATTGTTACATAATGGTTGCATGTGTAAATTTCGTTTTATTTATTCTTTCGACTAATCATATGAATTGTATTCAATTATGAAAAATCTTTAGAATATATTAAAATTATATCGTTGCATATTCTCTTTCAATGACAATATGTCTGTGTCTGTCTTTGTCATATTTTTTAAATGTTTTGATATCCAAGATAATAAATTTAAGTGTTGTTTTATGGATAATATATATTTTTAATAGTATTTTCATCTATGCAACACTAAGAAGTTAATTTTTTTAATTTTAGTTTTAAAACAAGCAAATTTTTGAAAACAAATTTTAGTATTATATGCTATTTCAATGTTTGTAGCATTATTTGTAATAAAAATGAGCGACTAATTTTTGTTCTTAATTTAGATTAAGAATTTTATATTTTTACTTTCAAATTTTTCGGAAAAAATATTTTTGTAATTTGGAATTGCATAATTTCTTTATATGTTTTAGAATGATAATTTTAATTTTATTAATATTTCTACTGTTTTCTTTAGGCAATATTAGCTTTACAAATAGAAAATTTGACTAATAAAATGTAAATTTGTAAAATCCTTGGAGTTGTGCAATATAAAGGAAAAATAGATTGTTATGAGTTTAATATTGACAATCGTAATATTTTCTGCAGTATTATCTCTGTTAGTATTTGTAAAAAAGGAACAAGTTATTGCAAATATTGATAAAGAAAGATTTCTGGCGATATTTTAAATAAAAAATTATCAACGATACCAATGAATGTAAAAAACGCAAAGATAATTGTGTAGAAAATAGTTTATTGATGCTATAGTAGAAGAATATATTGTTAAAGGAATTGCTAAAAAGAAGGATATGGTAAAAAGTAGAATATAAAAACACGTAAATATCTTTAAAAAAGAATAGCAAAAACAGTATGACAAATAAAATAGCTTACTTTTAGAAACTTATTATAAAGGATTTTATGAAATCATAAAATCAATGAATGTTATGATTTACAACTTGTTTAAAGTGTTTTTAAATAAATCAAAACTACAAAAATTTTAACGTGGATTTATAGAATCTTTCAGAAAAAAGTAAACTTATATCTGAATTTGAAAAGTTAATTTTAAATCTTAAAAATAGTGAATTATTCAATGTTGTTGAAACTTCTCTGTATATGGATCAATGTGATATAAAAGTGTATGAATAAAAATTCTTTTCAATGCTTTTTAAGAAATCAAAAGAAACTATTAAGAGAACTTTAGAGAAAGAAAAATTTGATTTACGGTTTAAAAATGAAAAACAAGAATTTGAAATTATGATAAACCATAATGTTAAAAGTTTTGTTAGATAAGACTTCTCACAATAGATAAAGATATCTTGATGAACTGTGAAAAAATGAATTAAAAGAAATGATAAACTACTATAGGAGAATTTGTTATGAAAAAGTTTTTTAGCGGATTAGTAGCAACAATATTCTTTACAATAAATCTTGTAGCTGCTTCATGTGATGTGGTAGATAAAACTTTGGCTGTAGTAAATGGAGAATCAGTTCTTATGTCAGAGTTTAATAGTATCTTTTTACCTATTTTTGAACAGTATAAACAAAACAAACCAGTATCAGATCAAAAAGAAAATGAGTTAAAAGATATTATTTTAAATCAAAAAATTGAGTATATTCTTTTAAAACAAGAAGTAAAAAAACAAAAAATTAAAGTTTCGAGAAAAGAGTTACAAGATAGTATTTCTGAAATCAAAAAAAGGTTTACGAATGAGGCAGAATTTATTGCCGAGCTTAAAAAAGAAAACATAACTATTGTTAATTTTGAAAAAGAGTTAAGTGATAAAATTGCAGTTATAAAACTTATAAAACAATTTGTGGAACCCAAAACTAAAAAACCTTCTGAAGCAGAAGTAAAAGCTCTTTATGATAAAATTGTAACAAAAATGAAAGGTAGCAAGCTGAAAAATGTTTCTAAAGAAGAAGAAATTCTTGTAGGAAATCTTGCTAATATACTAAAAGGATTAACGGAAGAACAGGTAAGATTAAGGCAAATTTTTATTAATTCTCCTAAGAATATGTCTAAAACTCAAGAAAAAGCTATTAAAGATAAAATTGCAACTGTAAAAAAAGAGCTTCAAAAACATACTTTTGTAGAGGTTGCAGCTAAATACTCAGAGGATATTAATTCTAAAGCAAGAAATGGTGACCTAGGACTATTTGCAAAAAGTGGCCTTCCAATTGAAATTTCACGAATTGTTTTCTCTATGAAATTAGGTGGTTATACAAAAGAACCAATAAAAACTGAAGATGGATATCATTTTATTAAAATTGAGGAAAAGAAAGCAAAAAGAGATTTAACTTTTGAAGATGTAAAAAATGATATAGCAGAAGTTTTACTTCAAGAAAACTTTAAAGATGTATATGCTGATTATGTTAGTGATTTAAGAACAAAAGCAAATATTAAAATAAATAAAACTTGGTAAAAATTTATGATGAAGACCCGCATAGCAATTACATTAGGAGATCCAGCGGGAATAAGTTATGAAATAGCTCTTAAAGCCGTAAATTCCTTAATTGTAAAAAAAAAATGTAGTCCGGTTATTTTTGGAGATAAACAAATACTAGCCCAAATATTGCCCAAATATTTTAAAGGTAACAAGTTACCATTTGAGTTTATAGAATCTTCTAATATAGGCACTTCCTTAAAAATAGGGATGCCATCGCAGAGAGCAGGGGTAATAGCAGTTTCAGCTATAAATAAAGCTGTGAAATATTGTATGCAGGGCAATGCTTTTGGTCTTGTTACTGCTCCTGTATCAAAAGAATCACTAAAAATGGCTGGGGTGTATCATAATGGTCATACAGAACTCATAGCTGCCATTACGAAAACCAAAAAAGTGGCAATGCTTATGTCTTGCAATAAAATACACAGCGTTATGATTACAAGACACATTCCCATCTCAAAAATATCCGAGAATATAAAAACAAAAAATATTGTTGAAACAATAAAACTAAGCATAGATTTCATAAGAAAAATAAAGAAAAAAAATATTAAAATAGCATTGTGTAGTTTAAATCCTCACGCAGGCGATAATTCGCTTTTTGGTACTGAAGAAAAAAAGATTATACTACCAGCGTATAAAATATTGAACAAATCAGGTTTTAACATATCCAAACCTCTTCCAGCAGATTCGGCGTGGTTAAAAATAAAAAATGGAATGTTTGATTTGATATGTGCAATGTATCATGATCAGGTAATGATCGCATTAAAATGTATTGATGCTTCCAAAATAGTCAATATTACAGCTGGACTTCCTTTTATAAGAACATCACCTGGACATGGGACTGCTTTTGACATTGCAGGTAAGAATAAAGCAAATGCAAATGCAATGATAGAAGCAATTATATACGCAGTAAAATATATACAAAAAACAAAATAATAATCAAAATGAAAAATTAAATGAAATTTATAAAATTTTTCGAAAAAATTTTGAATAAAATTATTGAAGTTTTAAATAAGTCTTTTGTAAAACCTTGGACTAAAAAAAATGTTTCTACCCTCATCAAGCAACAAATTTGTTATATCCAAAGTTTTGGTTGAAAGTAATATGGTTATAGAATATTATATAATAAGTACTGTTACTGATGAAATATAAATTCTTGATATAGAGCTGTATCTCCTGAGTTTAGAGGTGAAAAAATTAAGAAATATATACTTTTAGATATAAAAAAGTATGATTGAAAGGTCAAAGTTTATTCTTTTTGAGGTATGTAAAGGTAACAACATCTGTAATAAGTTTATATAAATCTGTGGGATTCAAGGCATTTTATGTAAGAAAAAACTATTATAAAAACGAAAATGCTTTAATATTTAAATTATCATCAAATAATGAAAATATGATACATAAAAAACTTTTTTACAATGAATTTGTGATTTAAAAATAGGATATATAGGATAAGCAATAAAAGAATATGAAAAATGATTCTTTTAGAAAGCATTAACTGTATATAAAGGTTTAAGCTTATTTATATTGACAGTGTAATATTTAAAAAATTTCGAAACAGTTGATAAAATAAATGATTTAGCTGAAAATAATCATCAAACTACAATTTTTAGTTCGTTTTGTCGTGTAGTAAATAAGACTGATATTTTAAAATAATTTTTTAAAAAACAATAAAAGTTGATGGTGATAATGAAATGACAATAGCCAATTTAATAATGTCTTATTATTTTGATAACAAACTTAAAAAATCGAGAAATTGTTGAAATGAATTTTTAAAGCAACACAAGATAATAAAAGAAGTATATGTTTAAACTTGAAATTATTCAAGAAAAACTGTTAGTAAGATGCTCCTAAACCTTTATGATAGAGTAATTATTACAATATTATGAAAATAAAGATTATATTAAAACTAAAGAACATTTTTTAAGAATTAAAAAACTTCATAATGATTCTAAAATAAACTTTTAGCTGGACTAACATAGAGAAACTTTAGAAAATAGATAAAACAGTTATAAAATTAAAAACATTATTATAATATAAGGAAAAAACGTTTCAATAAGACTTGGTTATTATTTTTTCTACTAAAAAAATAGAAGAACAGAGAAAGAATTTTTAGAAACTATAGAAATAAATCCCGACTTTTTATAACATATTTACCCAGATAGTTGACTTTATTATAAACAAGAAAAATTTGAACTAGTTGAAAAGATACTCGCATTAGTGAAAAAAACATAAAAGAGTTTATTATTTATGAACATTTAGACGACATCTATATTGGATTTTAATCAAAATTAACTTAACATAAAATGGATAACATATTCTATATGTTATGCAAGTTTAAACAAGATAAAAATGTTAAAAAGCAACTATTTGATGTACGAAAAAATATTTTAAAATAATTTTATAATAAAATGCTCTCAATGAGTTAAAGTAATTACTTGAAATTAGCTTTTTTAAAAATAGGATTTGAAACATAATTATATTCAAATATATTGAATAAAAAAATTTATATTCCTTTTAATACATGAAAAAAATCGTATTAAATTAGATATATAATGAATTTAGCTTTGAGCGAAATATTAATATTTATAAAAATTGGCAGTTATGACATTATAATAAAAGTTGTTCAAAAAAACTTTTTCAGGAATATCTACTTTCTTTTATAAAAGATGTGAGGTTTTTAATACTGATTTTCATAGACAATTTGAAGATACTCAAGTAACCCAAGAGGTAACTTCATCATATATTTTGAAGGTAATAATAATTTAACATTAAATTTAACTGCATTGATAGAAAATTTTAATTAAAGCAGAATTACTGCATAAATATTAAAATATGAGGATTTTTTTAATTTTGACATTTCTGTAAAATTTAAATTCTCTTTTAAAAAATTAAAAAATAAAAGGAATACTACAAGCAATAAAGAATGCTTAATTAAACTCTGAAAAAAAATGAAGATACATGTTAAAACTCCAGCAAAAATCAATCTTTTTCTTGAAATTAAAGACAAAAGAGCAGATGGATATCATAATTTAGAAAGCATTATGCAAACTGTTAGTTTATATGATGAACTCTCTTTTGAAACGACAAATAGCAAAAATATTTCACTCGAATGCAATGACAAAACTCTTCCTTGTAACAGCATAAATACAGTTTACAAAGCTGTTCAAATTATTAAAACTTATTTTAATATAGATAAAGGTGTAAATATACATTTAAAAAAGAACATTCCTGTAGGAGCTGGATTAGGCGGTGGGTCATCTGATGCCGCAATTACGCTTATAACACTAACAAGATTATGGAATATAAGAACAACGAAAAAAGAATTAGAGCACCTCGCCGTAAAATTAGGGGCAGACGTTCCTTTTTTTTTAACAGGAAGAACAGCTTTGTGCAAAGGAATAGGCGAAATTGTAACACAACTAAAAAATATTGATAATTTAAATATAGTTCTTGTAAATCCTGGATTTGAAATTCAAACTACAAGTATATATAAAAAAATCAAATTTCCGTTGACAAATCAAATGAAAATTCATACAATTAAAACGCATATTTTTAATAGAACTTTTAACAAAACTAATGCTTTTAGTTGTTGTTTCAACAGACTTGAAAAATTTGTATTTCCGGAATATCCAGAAGTAATGAACATTAGAAATATATTAAATAATTTAAATTGTTTCGCATTAATGTCAGGCTCAGGTGCGACTGTTTTTGGACTTTTTGATTATATTCAATTTGAAACAATTAAATTAAACTTAAAGAAATATAATTGGAAAGTTTGGTTCGTTAATACAACAAACCAAAGTATTTAAATTAGGTGACTATATAATTCCGGGATTGTGTAATGGTAGCACAAGGGATTTTGGATCCCTTTGTCTAGGTTCGAATCCTAGTCCCGGAGTATGTTTTTGTGTGTTGTTGGTATTTACCAAATTTTTATATAAAAATCAATGTCATTTTTTAATAAAGTAAGTTATAAGCATAGAATTATTATAACAATCTTAATTTGTTCTTTTTTGAATCACAGATAAAAAGTCTTTTTGTTTTTTGTAGTTTATAGATTTTAAGTGAAAAATAAATATTTTTGAAATTAATTTTTTACACGTTCTTTTTATACTAATTGTCATTTTCATTGCCAATTATTCAAAGAACTATTGTTTTAAAGAATGTACGTTTGGACTTAGACTTTTTCAATCTTTTATTACTTATAGAGCATAAATAAAACTAGTGAAATTTAGTGTTAAGAGTTATGTGATGAAGATTTTATTGTTTTAGAAAATAATTTGACAGAAAAATAAGATGTTTTTTAATTAAAATTTTGACTTCATTTATCAGACAATGTCAATAGTAGCAAAGTGGAAATATTATAATGAAGTATTTTTTAAACTTTGAACCCTCTATTCGTTTTATTAATTAAAAAAGAAAATATAATTAGAAAAGGATTGCAGTTTTTATAATATTAATGCAATAACACTCGCGACTTTTGCATTTATAGCCATGGTGTTAATTTAGAAAAGGTATTTGCTTTGGATTACACACATATAGTCAAAAGAAATTATGATTGATTTAGATATAAACTTATTTGAAATAGAAGGATCATCTTATCATCAATTCCAAAGCTAAAAAGATTGTGGCTGTTGCTGATTTGATTCTATTGTAAGTGGAACTGTATTTACAGTAATTTTGCAAATATCTAATATTATTATAGATCTGTTTACAACAAATAAAATATTGGACACTAACTAAAAAAATTAATTAGACAACTATTGAATATATTTTTTCAGAATTATCTTTAAATTAATTAAAGAATTTAATTCAGAAAATATTTTATTTTTATAGTTAATAATGTCCTTTATGGTATTACTGTATTTTTTTGAAGTTTGTTTATTGAATTTTGTATTTCAATAACAAAATTCAATTTTTTAAAGAATACTTCTCTAATTCTCTTATAAATTTCTTCTGTTTTGGTAATATGTTTGTTTTAATAAAGATATTTTGTTGAAGTTCATCATTTTTATATTTTGAAAGTTTAAATTTAGATTTTTTTTCTTCTCTTTGTTCAAGTCCTACTTTTTCAATTTTTTTATCTAAAAAAATATAAATTTATCTACTTTAGAAAGATTTAAAGTTTCTAATTTTGCTTGAGAAAAAAACTATGAATTCTAGCAAAATAGATTTATCTATATCTAATCTCGTTTGTAATAATGGTAAATCTATCAGAACAAAAATTTATACCTAAATCTTTAAAATGTATGATCTTTATAGGAAAGAGTTATAAGAAACATTAAACACTCCAATTAAGTTTTGTTCTTAAAGTTTCAAAATAAGACTTACTACAATTTTTTATAAGTTTAAGAGGTTTTTTGTAAACTGAGAATTTTACTCTAGTTCCATTGGGCAAAGTATAATTTTCTTGCCCATCCATTGAAATCATAATCTTTCCTTTGTTATATTTATTATTAGCAATAAAAGAGACACTACTCTTATACGATACTATAAGTGGTCTCTGTGTTAATGTATGTGGAGAAATAGGAGTAAGAATAAAAACTGGAAGATTGGGATAAATTATAGGTCCTGAAGCGGCCAAAGAATAAGCTGTTGATCCAGTAGGAGTTGCAATAATCATTCCATCGCACTTATATAGAGCTGTAAAAGTTTTATCTATATTAACATCAACGCTAATAAGCCTACCACCAACTAAAGAACGTGCAACACAATCATTTACTGCTATAGTTTTTAATTTTTTGTAATTATAATCAAATTCTATAGATAATAAAACCCTTTTTTCTATTTTTAATCCGGAAGAAAAAATATTTTTTAAAAGAGCTATTATTTCATCCGTATTAGTATCCGCTAAAAAGCCAAGAGAACCCAAATTTACACCTTTTACTGGCACTGATAATGGTGCAAAAGTTCTTATAACTTTAAGCATCGTACCATCACCACCTAATGACAAAACAAAATCTACTTTTTTGGGTTGCACAACTGAAGAATCACTTATAAATACTTTACATTTATTCCGTTTAAGCCATAGAAAAACTTCAAAGGCCAATTTTTTTGCATTTGTTTTTGACTTATTATAAATAATACCTATACTGTATTTCATGTTTTCCATTATATATAAAAAACAATATTTTTCTCAAATTAAATTTTTTACTTTACAATTTATTTAAAATTTTTATTTTCAAAAATAAAAAACTTATTATTATTAAGCAAAAATTCTACATTATTAATATAAACCCTTTTAAACAAATCATCAATTACAATAAAATTATTATTCAGTCTCAATTCAATATTTCCATATCCTTGTTTATCAATCAAATTAATGCTATAACTCATTAAATCGCAACATACCTTATTTTTGTTAAAACCAACAGCTATCACATCTGCTTTTTTTATCCCTGAAAAAGCAAGGTATTGTTTAAAAGAAGACATGTAACCTTCATCATAGTATTTACTTTTATTGTTAACAATAAATATATTTTTCCCTTTATTTTTTATTTGCAAAACTGTTATGCTTTTACCTTCATAAATATTAAAAAATATTTTATTTTTACCATATATAAATGGATAAATAACATATGCAAAATTTAAAGCTATAATAATACCAGAAACAACAAGTCTTTTCATATTTTTAAACGTTAACATAGAAAATAAAGAAACAAAGAATAACACAAGCTGCAAGCTAGAAGGTTTTTGTACTGCTATAGAAGCAAATTTAAACTTCCCAAAAAGCATTGTTACAAATAAAACAAAATTAAGGAGCATAGAAATAACATCTGAACATAATACCGATGCATATTGAAATATAAAAGTTAATACATAAAAAACAACTCCCAAATAGAGAATAACAGCTGTAAGAGGCACAATCATTATATTTGCGACAAAAGATATTATTGATATTTTTCCAAAATAGTACATACAAATCGGCATTAACACAATCTGAGCAGATATTGTAACAGATAATGTTGCACAAAAAAATTTTAATACTTTGTTTTTTATATTTTTAAAGAATGCAAAAATAATTTTATAAAAACACGTAATTCCTATCGTCGCCCCGTATGACATTTGAAATGAAGCCGTAAAGAGTTGTTGGGGTTGGAATACAAGTATTATTAACGCCGATAGTGCAAGAGAATTATATATTAGCGGTTCTCTATCAAAACACAAAGAAACAACTATGCATGCAAACATTATCGCAGCTCTTAACGCAGGCGGATTTGCCCCTGTTGCAATAACGTAAAAAAATATAAAAGGAATTCCTGATAAAGATGCTTTTTTAAATGAAAACCCGAAAAGCTTTAAAATAAAAAGTACTATTATACCTATAAATCCTACATGCAATCCGCTTACAACTAAAACATGCATTACGCCTGAATCTGAAAATGAATTCCTAACCTCTGTAGTAAGAGAACTTTTATCCCCTATAATTAAAGATTTTAAAATACCAGAGTAAGGCTTTTTAAAATAAATGTCAATTTTACTCGAAATATCATCGCGAAAAATAAAAGCAAGTTTTTTAATAATATTTGGATCTGATTTTATATACTCAAAATAAGACACACTTAAAACAGAGTATATTCCACTTCTTGCAAGATATTTTTGATAATCAAAAACTAAAGGGAAAGCTTGAGCAAACGGTTTTTTTAATTTTCCTTCAATATTTACTATATCGCCATAAGCTATTGAATATCCAATAGGTGAATTTACAATAACCTTTTCTTTTAACTTTTCTCCGTTTACAATATTGGTTTCAAGCACAAATCTTTTACCTGCTTTTACAACTTGTGGCATAGATACTACCCGTCCCTGTATTGAAACAACAGAATTATTCTCAGCTAGTTTATAAAGAACGCTTTGCTTCTCACAAGAAAAATAACCTAAAACATCTAATAAAACCAATATAATAACATAAACAATAAAAACAGTTATAATTGGCCTTTTAAACAATAAATTCCTTATATGACTCATAATTGGTTTTTATTATATCAAAATTGATATAATTCAATTACAATGAAAAATAAAACTATTTCATCAATAGGTGAATTTGGATTAATAAACATAATAAAAAAACAGTTTTCAAATTCAAATAGCAATAATGTTATTGTCGGACTCGGTGATGATTGCTTTTGTTTTAACCCACAAAAAAACAATATATGCATAACAAAAGACATGCTTATTGAAGATATTCATTTTAAAAAAGAATGGACAACCCCACAAAAGCTTGGTGAAAAAGCTATTGAAGCAACTATAAGCGACATAGCGGCAATGGGAAACGTAAATCCTAAATACGCATTTATCGGACTTGGCATGCCACCTACAACATCAGAAATTTTTGTCAAAAATTTATCTAACGGTTTTAAGAAAGCTTGCGATAGACATAATATGACGGTGGCTGGAGGAGACACGGTAAAATCAGACAAAATTATAATATCAGTTACTATTTTAGGAACAAGCAAACATAAATTAATTAAAAGAAGCGGTGCAAAACCGGGTGATTTAATAGGCGTAACAAATACTTTTGGAGACGCAAGTGCTGGACTCTTTCTTTTACGCAAATACGGAATAAAACACAAATACAGTAAAGAAGAACTTTTTTTAATTTCTAAACAAAATAATCCTAAAGCAAGAATCTGCGAATCACAAAAAATATCAAATCACTTAAACTCTTTAACAGACGCTTCAGATGGATTATATATTTCAATTGATTTACTTACAAAAGAGTCAATTAAAGGTGCAAATATAAATATGGATAAAATTCCTATATCGTCAAGCTTAAGAAAAGTTCACAAAGAATACAAAAAAGCATTAGATTTTGCTCTATTTGGTGGAGAAGATTATGAACTTGTTTTTACAGTGCCGGAAGCAAAAGCAAAACTATTGAAAAAATTAGTGCCTAAAATATCTTATATAGGTAAAATAAATTCATCTAAAAAGGTAAAATACTTTTATAATGATAAAGAACAAAAAATTAAATACTCAGGATATAAACATTTTTAAAGAGGGCACCTTTATTACAAAAACGCCTAAAGAAACGAGAAATTTAGGTAAAAAATTTGCTTCTGCACTGAAGAATGGAGATATTATTTTTTTAAAAGGAAATTTAGGCAGTGGAAAAACAACCTTTACTCAAGGTATTGTAAAAGCTTTTGGCAACAAAGGCTTTGCTAGAAGTTCAAGTTTTATGCTAGTTAACGAATATAATGCCAACAGTATAAAACTCTTTCATCTAGATTTGTATAGACTCAAACCGTCAAATGTTTGGGACATAGGTATAGAAGAATACATTTATAGTAACAATATATCCATTATTGAATGGGCAGATAGACTTATAGGTTTTGAAAATGATAATCATTGGAATATTGAAATTTCAAACATGCAGTCAAAAAGAAAAATTAAAATAGAAAAGAAAAAATGAAAATTC
>JAISHK010000011.1 GCA_031262585.1 Endomicrobium sp. | reverse complement strand
TAATACTTTCCAAGAGTTTTTAAAACAGCCTTACTTCTTATATCACTGCGGTCTGTTTTATATACAATAAAGGCATTTTCGAGCATTTTTAAATAATTATCAATTGTTTGATGATTTGTTTTAGCTAAAATTTTATTGCTATTTAAATAATCACTTATCTTATTTGAAGAAATTTGACTACCGATATTATGTGCAATATATTTTATAATATTTTCAAGTAAAATGGAATCTTTAATGTTATTGCGTTCAATAACATCTTTTTTGACAATGGTATTATAAATATCATTTAAATATGTCATAACAAGATTCTTTTTATCTTTTATTTGACTTATTGCTGGTAAACCACCATATTTTAAATATTCATAAAATTTAGTTATTAAATCATTATTGTCATAATCATTAAATTGTAAAAATTCTTTAAATGATAAAGGATATATTTTTAGTTCAATATATCTTCCCGATAAAAGAGTTGCTAACTCACTTGACAGTAAATAGGCGTTTGACCCTGTTATATAAATATCAACATCATAATCAATATTAAGAGCATTGACAGCTTTTTCCCATTTATCAACATTTTGCACTTCATCTAAAAGAATATACATTTTTCCATCTTTAATTTGACCTTGAATCGTTTTATATAAATCATTATAATTTTTAATTTCATCATATTTTGCTGACTCAAAATTAATATGAATAATATTTTCTTCTTTTATTTTTTGATTTAACAAATATTCTTTAAACATGAGTAATAGGGTTGATTTGCCACACCTTCTAACACCGGTTATTACTTTAATAAACTCAGTATCTTTAGTTTCAATTAATCTGTCTAAATAATCTTTTCTTATTATCATTTTATATCACCACTTACACAATAACATTTTTTTAAAAGTTTTGCAAGTGTATTTGCAAAACTTTGTATTTTTAGCGAGTTTTGCAAACAACATTTTGAATTTCAAAAAAACAATACTAATTTCAGTATTGTTTCAAAAATCAAGTGGTGGCTCCTAGTGGAATCGAACCACCGACACAGGGATTTTCAGTCCCTTGCTCTACCGACTGAGCTAAAGAGCCAAATTGTCTAATAAACTAGACAAATTATAAATTTGGTATATACCAAAATTAAAAACAAAATGGCGGTTCCGACGAGAATTGAACTCGCGATCTCCTGCGTGACAGGCAGGCGTGATAACCGCTACACCACGGAACCATTTGGTTGCGGAAGCAGGATTTGAACCTACGGCCTTTGGGTTATGAGCCCAACGAGCTACCAGACTGCTCCATTCCGCGATATTAAACTGGCGGAGAAAGAGGGATTCGAACCCCCGCGCCGTCGCCGACCTCCCGGTTTTCAAGACCGGTCCCTTCAACCAGACTTGGGTATTTCTCCAATCAATAACAGTTGCTGTATTAAATTATATTATATTGACTAGAAAAAAGCAACCCAAAAAAATAATTTTTTGCTTTTTTTTAAACATTTACATGTAAAACTAATTTTCAAGTAAACTATCTTCCACCATTTCCGCAGGTTTTTCCAACTTTAAAAGCTCTAAAATAGTTGGTGCGATATTAGTAATTTTACCTTCTTTTAATTTATAACCTTGACGACATATAATAAAAGGCACTTTCGAAGTTGTATGACTTTTGTTTACACTACCATCGTCATTTATCATAAATTCACAATTACCATGGTCAGCTGTCAGCAATAAATAATAATCTTCTAAAGAAGTTTTCGCAATAATTTCCTTTAAACAATCATCTAAATATTCTAAACCCCCGACTTTGACAGTTGCTACTATAAATAGCTGTTCCGACTAGAAAAAATCTAGTTTTTTTGATATTTAGCTATTGCGTATGTACTCGTATGTATGGTATAATACTATCATAAGAGGTGGCACAATGAGGCTAAACATTAGAAAGCTTAACAACTATTTATATTATTCAGTTATTAAAGACTATACTAATCTTGACGGCAAAAGAACAACTAAAATATTTGAGAAATTAGGTAATCAAAAGCAAGTCGATGAAAGATTTGGTAAAGTTGATACTATTAAAAAAATTAAAGAATATATTTCTAGTTTAAATTCTGCTGATAAAGAAGAAATTCTTATCAAAGAATTTAACCCAAATAGATTAATATCCGAAGGAGTTAAAAAGAAATTTAATATAGGATACTTATTTTTAGAAAAAATATATAATGATTTAAATATTAAAGGTATCAACAACACTATAAGTGACAAATATAAATTCAAATTTAATTTAAATGAAATCTTATCTTATTTAGTTTATGCTAGAATAATATATCCATCTTCTAAACTAGAAACATTTAAACAATGTCAGAGTTTTATCAAAAAGCCTACTTTTAAATTACACGATGAATACAGATCTTTAAGCTATCTTGCTAATAACTTAGATTATATTCAGCAAGAATTATTTAATAATTCTAAAAAAGTTATCAAAAGAAATTCTAAAATAATTTATTATGATTGTACAAACTACTTTTTTGAAATTGATTTAGATGATGATTTAAGAAAATATGGTGTTTCAAAAGAACATAGGTCTACACCAATAGTAGGTATGGGTTTATTTATGGATGGAGATGGTATACCTTTAGCATTTAACATATACCCCGGAAACAGAAACGAACAATTAACCTTACTTCCAGAAGAAAACAAAATAATTAATAACTTCAAATTAGATGATACAAAAACAATTCTTTGTACAGATGCAGGTCTAGCTTCAGACGAAATAAAAAAATATAACATTAAAGATAAAAGAGCATTCATTATTACTCAATCATTAAAAAAAATGAAAGAAGA
>JAISHK010000009.1 GCA_031262585.1 Endomicrobium sp. | reverse complement strand
GTTGAAGTGGTAGGTCCCGACTAATCTCAGCGAGCCACTCTTCTTTCCTAATCGGTCTTGTGCAAATGAATGCACCAAACAAAATAGTAAACACTGTGAATATATTAAAGACAGAAAACATACCGTGCGAGGACTTGCTCTTTTTCGATTGAGTTGACTCGGGATGTTTAAAACTTTCAGATTCTGAAGAACTCGTTGACTTTTGTTCCTGTCTATCAAGAGGTTTTGGAGTTGCCGAAATGGCAGAAGAATTTGCCGTTACTAAAGGAATAAGGGGTGACGGTAGAATCGGAGGAAGAGTTGCTTCTGGAGTTGCCGAAATGGCAGAAGAATTTGTCGTTGCCGAAGGGATAGGAGTCAACAATGGAACCAGAGAATAAGTCGCTTCTGGACTTGCCGATGGACTTGGAGCTGGAGTAGGAGTTGATGTTGGGTCACTTTTAGTCGATTCCTCTTTTTGACTTCTACAAACAAGCTCAATCCATTCACTAACATCATTTACATTTATCAACTCTTCAGTTAAAGCTTTGCGCTCACCGTCAACATAGTAGAATGCATTGGCTATCTCGCACATCGATTCAGGAATTTTCTTTTGGATATCATTAATACTTATTTCGATCTTACCTTCTATTCCGCTCGCTTTGAAAATCAAGTCCTCAATTTTTTTATCCTTTTCGTCAAAACACCTTATCGGAATATCCTTTCTTACAAGACTTGGCGATTCTCTCTTTATTATAGACTCATTGCTTCTTCCGCAGGCTCCTAATACTAATGTAAACGATATTATTATGCTTATTATTTTCTTCATTGTCTCTTATTTTTCTCTATTATAGTTATCAAATTCATTAATCCACTTTTTAATTAGTGCAACATTCTCGGTTAATTCCACTTGGATTGGTTTACTAGTTCTATTTTATTATATTTATTGAAACATATCAAATTTTGCTTAACTATGCTATCGCTATTTATTCTATAAAGTATATTATACTGTACATTGAATAACTGTTACTGGTTTGCTTTCCACGTTTATATTGCAAAAATTTAATCAAAATTATATCTATATTTTGTTGATAACAACCATTTTCAGAAATGAAATTACAATCTTTCAAAAATTAGTATATTTTTTAGTATATTTTAGTAAGAATAACATGGTATATAAACATTTTAGCTAAATCTAAAATCTATAAAATGTTAATATTGTTAATATTATTTTAAAGAGGATGCTACTAAATTTTTCGCATGTTCTAATGCAGTTTTTGTTATATTTTCCCCAGAAACCATTCTTGCAATTTCTTCAAGATGTTCAGATTCTGTAAGCAACTTTGCTTTAGTATAAGTCCTTGAATTTTCAGTCTCTTTATAAATTTTTACATGGGATCCAGCAAATGCAGCTACCTGAGCTAAATGTGTTATAGATATAACTTGTTTTCTCTTGGAAAGCTCAGCAAGTTTTTTGCCTATTTTTTCGCATGTTTTACCGCCAGTTCCAGCATCAATTTCATCAAAAATAGTAGTTTGATCACTCTTTATTTTTGAAGATAATTCTATAGCAAGCAAAACTCTTGAAAGCTCTCCTCCTGAAGCTGTATTCTTTAAAGGGAGAATCTTTTCCCCTTTATTAGCACAAAACATAAACTCTACTAAATCATGTCCATTTGCAGAAGGGTCTTTTTTAATAAAATTCACTTCAAACAAAGCATTTTTAATATCTAAATCAAAAAGTTTTTCTTGCACTAATTTTACAAAAAGTCGTGACTCTTTCTTCCTTTTCTCTGTTATTTGTTCACAAACTTCAATTAAACACTTTGTTTTTAATTCTAATTCTTTTCTTATTTTTTCAGAATCATCTTTACAATTAATTAAAGAATTTAATTCAGAAAATATTTTATCTTTATATTCAATAATATCTTTTACAGTATTACCATATCTTTTCTTAAGCTTTTTTATAAGATCTAATCTTTCAATAATGTAATTCAATTTTTCAGGATTTAATTCTGTTCTTGAAAGAATAATTCCAATCCCTCTATAAACTTCCTCTATTTGATAATATGCTTGCTCTATTAAAGATATTGCTTCCGACATATCTACGCCATAAGAACTCATCATTTCTATATTTTTCTTTGCTTTTAAAATCCCATCTAAAACAGCATTCTCTGAAGAATGCAATATTGAAATCACTTCTTGAGATAAAGCAACTATCTTTTCTGCATTTTTTAATTTTGGGAGTTCAACTTCAAGCTTTTCTTCTTCACCTTGTTCAAGTCCTGCTTCTTCAATTTCTTTTATTTGAAAAGAATATAAATCAATTATCCTTTCTCTATCTGATTCAGAAAGACTTAAGGCTTCCAATTTTGACTGTAAGACTTTAATTTCTTCATAATAAATTGATGATTTTTCAAGTAAAGATTTTATATCTGATATTCCATTATCTAAAGTTTCAAGCTGATAATCCAAGTCTAGAAGAGAATATTTTTCATTTTGACCATGAAAATCTACAAGTAGTTTGCCAAGCTCAGCAAGAACATATATACTTACCTGAGAATCATTTAAAAAAGCCTTGCTTTTACCAGAGCTTTCAATAGTTCTGCGTATTAAAAGAACATTATCTTCTATAGGAATAGAAAAAGTATTTAAAAATTCTACAATTTTAGGATTTTTATATTCAAAAGAAGCAGTGATAGTACATACAGAACAGCCTAGTCGTATCGTAGATAAATCCGCCCTTGCACCTGTAAGAAGTTCTATAGATTTTAGCAAGATGGACTTACCAGCACCTGTTTCCCCTGTAATAACAGTAAATCCATTAGAAAAGTTTATACTTAAATCTTCAATTAATGCATAATTCTTTATAGAAAGAGCTGTAAGCATTAAACGCTCCAATTAAGCTTTGTTCTTAAAGTCTCAAAATAAGACTTACTACAATTTTTTATGAGTTTAAGAGGTTTTTTGTAAAGAGAAAATTTTACTCTAGTTCCATTAGGCAAAGTATAATTCTCTTGTCCATCCATTGAAATCATAATCTTACCTTTGCTATATTTATTATTAGCAACAAAAGAAATACTACTTTTATACGATACTATAAGGGGTCTTTGCGTTAATGTATGCGGAGAAATAGGAGTAAGAATAAAAACCGGAAGATTGGGATAAATTATAGGTCCTGAAGCAGCTAAAGAATAAGCTGTTGAGCCGGTAGGAGTTGCAATAATCATCCCATCACATTTATAAACAGCTGTAAAAGCTTTATCTATATTAACATCAACGCTGATAAGCCTCCCACCAATTAAGGAACGTGCAACACAATCGTTTACTGCTATAGTTTTTAATTTTTTGTAATTATAATCAAATTCTACAGATAATAAAACTCTTTTTTCTATTTTTAGACCTAAGATAAAAATATTTTTTAAAAGAGTGAATGTTTCATCAGTATTAGTATCTGCTAAAAAGCCAAGAGAACCTAAATTTATCCCCTTTATTGGTACTGACAATGGTGCAAATGTTCTTATGACTTTAAGCATAGTCCCATCTCCTCCTAACGACAAAACAAAATCTACTTTTTGAGCATGCACGACTGAAGAATTGCTTATAAATACTTTACATTTATTCTGTTTAAGCCATAAAGAAATTTCAAATGCCAGTTTTTTTGCATTTGCTTTTGACTTATTGTAAATAATTCCTATACTGTATTCCATATTTTTCATTATATATAAAAAATAATATTTTTCTCAAATTAAATTTATTATTTTGTAATTTATTTAAAATTTTTATTTTTAAAAACAAAAAACCCACATCATTAATATGAATCTTTTTAATTAAACTATCGTACTAATTACAATAAAATATTATTTATGTTAAATTTATAACTTCACATTTTTGTTTATCAATTTAACTTGACGTTATAATTCTCTGAATTATAATATGTTTTATTTTTGTCAAAATCAATAACAGTCATTATAGCTACTATTTTTGTTTAAAGGAAAACATATAACCATTATCGTAATATTTACTTTATTGTTCTTATTGTGTTAATAGTAAATATATTTTTCTTTTTATTTTTTATTGACAAATCTTTATGCTTTTACCTTCATAAATACAAAAAAATGTTTTATTTTTATCCATTATATTTGAATGTTAACTAAAAAATAAAAAAATAACACAAACTGCAAATTAAAAGTTTTTTGCATTGCTATAGAAGCAAGTTCAAGTTTCCTAAAAAACATCTTAAAAATAGAATTAAGCAGTATAGAATAACAATTAAACACAATATAGTCATATATTGAAATTAAAGTCATCATATAAAAAATAATTACTAAATAGAGAATAATAGTCAAAAGAATTACAACTATTATCTTTTTGGCAAAAGATATTTATTAATTTTTCTAAAAATGCACATACAAATCGGCAACACAATCTGGACAGATATTGTAACAGATAATGTTGCCCAAGAAATTTAATGTTTTACTTTTCATATTTTTAAAGAATGCAAAAATAATTTTATAAAAACACATAATTCATATCGAATGTACTAATAACATTTGAAATGAAGGTGCAAAAAGTTGTTGAGGTTGAAGCGTAAATGTTATCAACTTATAACTAAAACATTTATCGTACATGATTCTGAAAATGAATTTCTAATATCTGCAGTAAGAAAATTTTTATCACCTATAATAATTAAAGATTTTAAAATATTAGAAAAGTCTTTTAAAATAAATGCCAATTTAACTTAAAATATTATTGCTAAAAATGAAAACAAGTTTTCTAATAATTGGATCTATTTTATATATTCAAAATAAGATATATTCTAAACAGAATATATCTTATTTCTTGTAAGATATTTTTGATAATCAAAACAAAATGTAAGATTGTTTCTTTTTACTTTCACTATTTATATGATGACACTAGTTTTAAGCACAAATCTTTTGCCTGATACCTACTTTACAACAGAACTATTTTAAGTTGGTTTATAAAAAATACCTCAGTTTTAATATAAAGGAGACAATAAAAACGTCATAATTGATCTTTGGTAATAAATCTCTTATTTGCTTTATAACTGGTTTTTATTATATTAAAATTGATATAATTCAAGTACAATGAAAAACAAAGATATTTCATCAATAGGTGAATTCGGATTAATAAATATAATAAAAAAACAGTTTTCAAATTCAAATATTAATGATGTCATTGTTGGACTCGGAGACGATTGTTTTTGTTTTAAACCACCAAAAGGCAATATTTGCATAACAAAGGACATGCTTATTGAAAATATACATTTTAAAAAAAAATGGACAACACCGCAGAAGCTTGGCGAAAAAGCTATTGAAGTAGCTGTAAGCGATATAGCGGCAATGGGAATCGCAAATCCTAAATACGCGTTTATTGGACTAGGTATGCCACCTATAACATCAGAAATTTTTGTCAAAGGCTTATTTAATGGTTTCAAAAAAGCCTGCGATAGACATAATATGACGATAGCAGGCGGTGACACAGTAAAATCTGATAAAATTATAATATCAATTACTATTTTAGGAATAAGTAAATACAAATTACTTAAAAGAGGCGGTGCGAAATCGGGCGATTTAATAGGTGTAACAAATACTTTTGGCGATGCAAGTGCAGGATTATTTCTTTTGCGCAAATATGGAGTAACACGCGAATATAGTAAAGATGAACTTTTTTTAATTCATAAACAAAATAATCCTAAAGCAAGAATCTATGAATCACAAAAAATGTCAAAATACTTAAACTCTTTAACAGACGCTTCGGATGGACTATATATTTCAATTGATTTACTTACAAAAGAGTCAATTAGAGGTGCAGATATAAATATGAATAAAATTCCCATATCATCAAGTTTAAGAAAAATTTATAAAGAATATAAAACCGCGTTAGATTTTGCTTTATTTGGCGGTGAAGATTATGAACTTGTTTTTACAGTGCCTGAATCAAAAGCAAAATTATTGGAAAAATTAGTACCTGAAATATCTTACATAGGAAAAATAAATTCATCCAAAAAAGTAAAATATTTTTATAATGATAAAGAACAAGAAATTAAATACTCAGGATATAAACATTTTTAAAGAAGGTACTTTTATTACAAAAACGCCTCATGAAACAAGAAATCTTGGTAAAAGTTTTGCAACTGTACTGAAAGCTGGCGTCATTGTTTTTTTAAAAGGAGAATTAGGAAGTGGAAAAACAACTTTTACTCAAGGTATTGTAAAGGCTTTTGGCAACAAGGGTTTTGCTAGAAGCTCAAGTTTTATGTTAGTTAACGAATATAAAGCCAACAATGTAAAATTATTCCATCTGGATTTATATAAACTTGAACCATCAAACGTTTGGGATATAGGTATAGAAGAATATATTTATAGCAATAATATATCCATTATTGAATGGGCAGACAGAATTGTTGATTTTAAAAATGATAGTCATTGGAATGTTGAAATTTCAAACATGTATTCGAAAAGAAAAATTAAAATAAAAAAGAAAAAATGAAAATTTTAGCTATAGAGACTTCAGGGAAAACATTCAGCATAGCTTTAAGTGAAGAAAATAAAATAATTGCATCGTTTTATTGTGATTATGGTCACATACACTCTGAAATGCTTATCCCATCAATAGAAAGATTATTAAAAGATACCAAAACATCTTTTGAAAGCATAGACAAATTCGCTGTATCTGTTGGACCTGGGAGCTTTACAGGAATAAGAATTGGAATGACAGCTACAAAAATATTCGCACAATTATTAAACAAGCCAATCTTTACCATAGATACTTTGTCTATTCTTGAAAAACCTTTTATTGGCATAAAAGGCGTTAAGGTAGTTGCTGCTATAGACGCTTTGAGAAATGAAGTTTACATCAAACATAAAAATATAATTATTATAAAAAATATAAATTTATTCATAAAAGACTTAAAAAAATATAAAAATAAAGTACTTATTGTAGGTACTGCTGCAACAGTTTATAAAGAGCTAATAATTGCTAAACTTGGAGAATATACTGTGTCTCTACCTGATATTACGCACTCACCAAAAGCTGAACATTTAGCGACACTTGCTTATCAATCTACAAAAAGCACAAATTACATAAAAGCCCACCCTCTTTATATTCGTCGTTTATGTGTAGAAGAAACAATAAAAATAAAAAATTAAAAATACTGGCAACTTTACAGTTTAATTATATAATATTTTTTCTAAAAAAGTATTTAAATATAAAATTAAAACTATTGCTTAATAAACATCTTTATCTAATTATTCAATTGTTTAATAGCATAACAAATATTTTCGGCTATATCACTTGCAATAACACCAGTTTGTCCTTTATCTTTTTCAGCTAATTCACCAGCAAGTCCATGAATAAAAACTGAAAATTTTGCAGCGTCAAACATATCATTTATAATATTAATAAAAGAAGCTATTACTCCACTCAGAACATCGCCACTACCAGCAGTTGCCATAGCCGGAGTTCCTGTGTCATTCACATATATTTTATTTTTTGAAACAACCAAAGTACCATAACCTTTCAAAATACAAATTAAAGAACTATTTTTTACAAAATTTAAAACTATTTTTTCTTTATTATTTTTAAATGTGTCCACAGACACATTTAAAAGACTTGATAACTCACCTAAATGAGGACTTATGATCAGTTTGGCTTTAACATTTTTAATTTTATCAGAAAAACCATTGAAACATGAAATACCTGCTGCATCCAAAATAATTGGAATATTTACTAAAGAAATAATTTTGATAATAAATCTTCGCAAAATATTACTATCTTCTTTTAAGCCTGGCCCTATTACAATAGATGAGATTTTTCTTGAGTTTATAAATTCAATAATATCATATGCTGTTTTATATACAAAAAACATTATTTCTGGATTAGATATTGCACAAACTTGAGTCAAAAATTCTTCTTTGACAGCATAAGTTACAAGTCCTGCCCCCGCTCGTAATGCTCCTAAACAAGATAAAAATCCTGCCCCCGGCATAGTTTTAGAACCTGCTATTACCAAAACATGGCCATAATTATACTTATGACTTGTAGCTATTCTCTTAAATTTTGAAATAAGTATTTTAATTTCTTGTTTTTTCATAAGTTTTTAGCATAATTCTCTTTAAATCGATATATTTAATTAATAATATAGAGTAAAATTAAAAGAATATTGCTACAGCAGCAACATATTTATTAGTATGAGATAGAGATACATCTATTTTATTACATTTTTTATTTTTAATATATACTTGAGGTTTCCCATTTTTAGTATTCATTACAGAAATATCAGTAATGATAATTTGTTTGTTTCTAGTACTTAAAGCTTTCCAAATTGCTTCTTTAGCAGCAAAACGTACAGCTAAATGTTCAATTGCATTCTTTTTAGATAAAGAATACGATATTTCTTCTTCTGTAAAAACACGTTTTAACCATGATTTATTTTTTACATATTTATTAAATCTTTTGACTTCTTCAATATCTATACCTATATTCATCTTAATCATCCGTTAAAATTAATAATCAACTATTTTAAATAAATGTTTTAACCATTGAGCATTTGAGTACACTAGATAATTTAAATCATCCTTGAAGATCAACTTACACACATTTTACAATAATGTTATGATATTGATTTATGAATTGTTAATTAAGAAATGTTGTCTTGGTTCTTACTTAGCATTTCTCTACTTTAAATTTATTCCCATATTCACAAATATTTCATAAATATATTAGTGTTAAAACTTTTTTTCTTTTTTCTGTATTTATGATTAAGACTTATACACATTAAAAACAAAATAATATATTTATATAAACAGTAGATTTATTTTATCAATTACGGAGGGGGAGAGATTCGAACTCTCGATATGGATTTTCATCCATACACCGGTTTAGCAAACCAGCGCACTAGACCAACTATGCGACCCCTCCATTTTTAAGTCAAAACAAATTATATCAAATTCTCATTTTCTCTTGCAAACACTCATATAAGATCATATTATTTTTTTAATGATATTGTATAACATACGATATTTTAAAAACTATATCTGAATAAGAAAAACTAAATAAAAAAGTAAGTATTGTTTTATTAACAACTCTAAATTTATTTGTATTTTCATTTATTTTTATACAAGTTATTACTAAAAATTTAAAAATTTGAAAAAACAAAAATATAAATATTGTCAAATATGATGTTAGATAAACTTAGATAATAAATAGCATTGATAAAGCAAGTTTCCTAATAGATTCTTATTGAATTATAAAATCCAAAATAAAAGTATACCGCATAGAATTATTCTTATATTCTTTGTTTTAGCTTCAATTTTGAATCATCATATATTTAAAGAGTGATATTTGAATTTTGTAAGGTAAAGATTGTGTTTGGAAGTTATAATGTTTCTTATAAAAATATTCGACTTTTGCTTATGGTTTTAACCAAAGATGATGTAGTTACAATGTGGGAATCAATGTTATTTAGAGGTTTTTGGGAACAATATTAACGCTTTGTATATATACACAGTATATTATCTTATGGATAATCATAAAAAGTTTTCATGGAATATTAAAAATTTATCGTTTTTTGAGAAAAATTTGGAATACAATAATTAGACGTGGTAAAAAATAAATATTAAAAAAGGTTTTAATTCTTCTGTTTTCAAAGGATCGTCGGAAGTTTCAAAGGTACCAAGTATGAAAATTTAAATTATGATTATGTGTAAAATAAACTTTAAGAAAAAAACAACAAGCATGATAAGATTATGAGTAAACAAGACCTGTAACGACTATAATGTTGTTTTTGATTATAGGATTTTAGTATTAATTTCATATAAGAGAATTCTTTAAGAATTTTTTCCGTTAATGAAACATTCTTAGATAAGTGTTGTTTATTGTTACAAAGTATGAAGTATGAAGAGTTGAAAAATCTAAAAATTTATGAGTAAATTAATATAATCATGACGACGCTGATATAGTAAAAGACATTAAAAAAGTATCATCTAACTCATAGATATGATTTTAAATAGGTTGAAATGGTGATGCTTTCAATAAAATATAAAAATGTGAAATTTCTACTATAAGAATGGCAGAGTTAAGATATATGATTAAAAAAATATAAAAGATGAATTTGGAAGATTTAGAAGTTGTTGCAAAAATTAAGTTTAAATATGTCTTCAAAACAGAAATTTTTGTAAAAATAGATAAATGAAGATTACTTGTAAAGTATGTTTGAAATATTATGTTTTTAGAAACTGCAACCGTTACTTATTTAGTGCGTTGTTACTATAAAAGATTTAAAGTGCCAATATTAGTTAAGACAGTTAGAGTGAATTTTGAATTATAAAAGATGTAAGATCTTGTTCGTTTTTAGAGTAGATTTATAAATATAGAACGTGCTATAAGTACAAAAAAAATAAAAATCAAGCTCAAAGAACTAATAATAAAATAGTATTTTAAAGCTATTACCGATGTAATAGGAGCATCGAAAGATGGAAAAGCATACTCTTGTTCTAATGAATAGTTAGTATTCATTAGATATTTATTAGTAATTTAGTTCAAATTTAATAAATTTTCAAAAACAATACAAAAAAATTAAAAGATATTATATTAAGATTCCAAAAGATATTTATATTAAAATAACTTGTGACTAAGCAAATTTTATTAAAAAATCTCTTGTTAATCTATATCAAATGGAATACAGGAAATATTACTTTCTTTTATTCTTCTGTATTTTTTATGAGTGGTCTACGATAGATATGATTATTGATAGTTTAGATGTTATGTTTGAAAATATTTTAATGAATTTTATAAACTTAAAAGAGTTGTAAAAAAGGAAATAATTTTTGAATCTCTAAAAATTTATTAGATCCATTATAATGTTTGTTTTACGTCACTAGTAATTTTTGTTCCTCTTATTTTCGTTATTGGTTTTATATGATAGGACAATTTTTAAATAGCTTGTTTTTACAACATTTTTATTCTTATTTTTCAATATTTACAGTGCTTTTTCATATTTTCCATACTCTTTGTCTTAGTGCGAATTTAACAAAATAATCAATTACTGCAGGTAATGAATATCATTAATAGATTCTTTGTTTTTATTTTCAAAAAAGTTTTAGATTATAAAATTAGTAATATTTTTATTGTGATTTTAATTTATAGTATTATATAAGAACTGTTTGTTTTATATTAATTCTAAGGTTTTTTATGCCAAAAATTGATGGTATGATAAAAATAAAATAAATAATTTATAATTTTAAACAGTCTTAGAAGAAATTTGTAAAAATATGGAAAAAATCCTCAGTTTTATGACATAAAATTTGTGCCTTCAGATGAAGTCAGAATTAAGATTTTACTGGCAGAAAAAGAGTATCTTTATTTAGTTTGTTTACACGTAATATTTGGACAATGACTCGTGCTGCTATATTAAGGATATATTGCTACTAAGTTCAAAAAAATATGAAGTGCATATAAAAGTAAGCCTGCGTTTTGAGGATTGTGACAAACTTGATAAACTCATGTATACAAAGGTAATTTTTAAAAGCAGTGGAATAAATACAGGAAATTTTAAATGACAGATATAGCATTAAAATGTTCATTGTTTTTAGAAGAAATACTAGCTATGAATGAGACTTTAAGGCAGTTTTTTATTGATTTGAGATGTAAAATCATATTTATGATATTGACTTTAAAATTTAAATTACTATTTAAATCTATACTATGCTAGCAGTGGTTTGTGATATTGTATGTTTATATTGTTAAAATGAGAAAATCAATAAATCAATATTAGTGTTTAGTTTTATAATACATGCGGGTAATGTTGTTAGTATCTTTATTTTGTTGATGAATAAATTAAATATTATGTATGTTGAACAAGATATTTCAATTTTTAAAAAATGTAATTAATATTTTCGTAAATCATATAAAACACATTATTATGATAACTTTTATTATCACGATAACATATTTTGCAATTGGTTTTGTTGGAGAAACTCTATTGATCAATCTATAATTATAATTTGTTTATTAGTACTTATTTTGTATGTTATGTATAAGGAATGAGAAATAGAACTAATAAAAAACTTTTGGCTTAAATTTGTATATTGTTGGATTCTAAATGTAATTTTAAAAAACTTTTTATATATTACTTTTTACAATATCTGTTATAAAATGAATATGTTGGGGTATTGTGGACATTCTCTTGTATTAAATTCGTAAAGATTGGATAAAAATGGTCAAAAAAAGCAAAAATTGAACGACGTAAAGGATTACTAGTCCTCATTTACACTTTACAATAAAAAATGTGATAAGTCTTTGGAGTTTATTTAATTTATATGATTTTTGTATAAAATTTTGCTTTTACTATTTTTTTTGATGAGTTTGACGACTAGTACTTAAATATATATAATAATTATACGCGATATTTTCTAAACTGTGGGAGTATAATTATTTATATAATTTAGAAAATATTCGTGAACTGTATGATATTTTATCTTAAATACAAGATTTCAATGTAAAGTAAATCTTTTTTCTTGTGGGTAAACTTTGGATATAATTAGGATACTAATATTTATAGGTGTGATGTTTCTTAAAAAAATATATTTTTTATACTAAATGATTAATGATATTGTGTTAAAATTTTCAATGTTTTAGTAGATATAAATTAAAACGAATTATCAAATCAGAGAAAGAATATGACAAGTCAAAAGAAAATTGGACTAAGAAAACTTTTGAAGAAAACTTGTAAACCTTCAAAAATTGCCAAAAAACTGCATTCTTTTTATCACGGTAAAATTGAAGTTGTTGCAAAGTGTAGAATTAAAAATTTAAATGATTTTTCGGTATGGTATAGTCCGGGTGTTGCGTCTGTTTGCTATGATATCTATAAGAATCCTGAACGCGTATATGAGTATACGAATAAATGGAACAGTGTTGCTGTAGTAAGTGACGGAACAAGAATTTTAGGTCTTGGTGATATTGGTCCAGAGGCTGGCATGCCGGTTATGGAAGGAAAAGCACTTCTTTATAAATATCTTGGAGGTGTTGATGCGTATCCTATATGTCTTGGGACAAAAGACGAAAAAGATATAATCCAAACAGTTAAAATATTACAACCATCTTTTGGTGGTATAAATTTAGAAGATATATCTCAGCCAAAATGTTTCCCCATCTTACAAACTTTAAGAAAAGAATGTCATATACCTATATGGCATGATGATCAACAGGGTACAGCTTTAGTAACTCTTGCCGGTTTTATCAATGCTTTGAAAATTGTAGAAAAAAAAATTAATAAGGTTAAAGTTGCGATGATAGGTGCAGGTGCGGCAAATGTATGTACAGCAAAATTTTTAATTCTTTATGGTGTCAATCCTGCTAATATAGTTATGACCGATATCTATGGAACTTTGCATAAAGAGCGGTTGGATTTAAAACTGAGTTCTGAACATTGGTCATTAATTACTAATACAAATGTGAATGATGTTCGCGGTGGAATAAAAGAAGCTATGGAAAATATGGATGTTGTTATTGCTTTATCTGCTCCAGGTCCACGAGTAATAAAGAAAGAATGGATAAAGGCAATGGCTAAAAATCCAATAGTGTTTACATGCGCAAATCCTATTCCGGAAATTTGGCCTTGGGAAGCAAAAGCAGCAGGCGCGGTTGTGGTTGCGACAGGAAGAAGTGATTTTCCTAATCAAGTAAATAATTCTTTAGGTTTCCCTGGTGTTTTTCGCGGCGTTTTAGATGTGAGAGCTTCTACTATTACGGATACTATGTGTATAACTGCAGCTAAAGAGTTGGCGTCTTGTATACCAGATAGTAAGATAAAACCGAATAAAATTCTTCCTAATATGAATGAATGGGAAATTTTTCCTAAAGTAGCAGCGGCTGTTGGTATAAAAGCTATAAAAGAAAATATTGCGGATAGAAAGCTAAATTATGATAAGATTTATGAGAATGCAAAGTTATTAATAAAAAGAAGTAGAGCTATAACTGAAGTGATGATGAAAAAAGGCTGTATAAAGAATGCGAAAAATAAGATCTAAAAATATAATTGAAGTAGTAAAAAGTTTGTGCGCTCAGGCGAATTATGAGTTGCCAAAAGATGTTTTAAAGTCATTAAAAATGAATTTAATATATGAAAAAGGTATTGCAAAAAATATTTTAGAAGAAATTATTCAAAATGCGACTATCGCAAAAAATGAACAAATTCCCTTGTGTCAAGATACCGGAACAGCAAATTTTTTTGTGAATTTAGGTAAGGATGTATATATCGACGATGGTAATATTTATAATGCAATAAATAAAGGTGTTTCTTTAGGATATGCAGATAATTATTTGCGTAAGTCTATTGTATTTGATCCTATTGAAAGAAAAAATACTAAGTATAATACTCCGGCTAATATTTATGTTGATATAGTTTCGGGGGATAAAATTAAAATTACTTTTTTACCAAAAGGCGGAGGAAGTGAAAATGCAAGTACACTGAAAATGCTTATTCCTTCAATTGGTTGGGCTGGTGTGAAAAAATTTGTTTTAAATGTAATAAATGATGGAAGTAGAAATGCTTGTCCGCCTTTAATTGTAGGTATTGGTGTTGGTGGAGATTTTGCATCTATTGGACTTTTGGCCAAAAAAGCGTTGCTTCGTAGGATAGGTAGTAAAAACAAAAATAAATTTTATGATGTAAAAGAACGAGAATTATTGACTGATATTAATAAATTGAATATAGGTCCAATGGGTATAGGTGGTAAAACTACTGCTTTAGCTGTATTTATTGAATCAAAACCTACTCATATAGCTTCTCTTCCTGTTGCTGTATGTGTTCAATGTCATTCTTGTAGGAGAAAAACTGTTATAATATGAGGATTAATTTAGATAAACTGGTTTTAAGTACTGAAATTTTAAAAGTAAAGCAAAAAATTTTACTTAGTGGAGTCATTTATACGGCAAGAGATGCAGCGCATAAAAGAATTATTGATATTTTAGATAGAAGAGGAAAACTGCCTTTTGATTTTAAGAATGCTGCAATTTATTATTGTGGTCCTACTCCCGCAAAACCTGGCACTGTAATTGGTTCGTGTGGACCAACAACATCTTATAGGATGGATGTTTTTACACCGAAAATTATAAGAGAAGGAGTAAAAGTTTTGATAGGGAAAGGTTCAAGAAGTGATAATGTAATTAATTCAATAAAAGAAAATAAAGCTATTTATTTTATTGTTACTGGTGGAGTTGGTGCTCTTATTTCTAAAACTGTAAAAAAAGTAGATTTAATTTCTTTTAAGGATCTAGGTCCAGAAGCAATTTATAGATTAGAAATTATAGATATGCCATTGATTGTTGCGGTAGATAGATGTGGCAATAATATTTTTAAAAAATAATAAAGGGAATATTATGTTTTTAGCTGTGGATATAGGTAATACAAACATAACTATTGGGTTGTTTAATATAAAAAAAGGGGAACTTTCAAGCGGTCCTTTGAAAGTTTGGAGAATGTCAACCATAAAAGAACAAACTACAGATGAGTATGCAACCATGTTAATGAATATGTTTTTTTATTCAGGTTATGATACAAACAGTATAAGTAATGTCGCTATTGCAAGTGTTGTTCCATCTTTGAATATTGTTTTTGAGGATTTAGTAAAGAAATACTTTAAAAAGAAAGCATTTTTTGTAAGTTATGAAGATTCTGATGGTGTTATTTTTGCCATAGAAAATCCTAAAGAAATTGGCGCTGACAGAATTGCCGACGTAGTAGCAGCTCATCATATGTATAAGGGTGGCTGCGTAATTATTGATTTTGGTACAGCGACAACATTTGATTGTATAGATGATAAGGGGAAATATATGGGTGGTGCGATAGCACCTGGTCCTATAATTTCAGCTCAGTCTTTGAGTTTAAAAACAGCACAGCTACCACAAATAGAGATAAAGAAGCCTTTTAAATCAATAGGTGCGACTACAGTTGAATGTATACAGTCAGGACTTTATTTTGGTTATGTGGGACTTGTTAAAGAAATTCTTGAGAGAATAAAAAAGGAAATGAAAGTAGAGCATATAATTGCTACAGGAGGATTGTCTCGACTTATATTAAGCGAGATAAAAGAGATAGAAATTATTTTACCTAATTTAACATTAGAAGGAATTCGTATTATATGGGAGAAAATGATAGGATACTAAAAAGAGGTTTCCAGTAATGGGTATATAGTAAAAAACGGGAATAAATAATATATATTTTTCTTGTACTATTTCAATTTGTATTGGAAATTCCTTGTGTTGGGTTTTAAGAAGAGAATGTGTTTTGTTAATATCAGTTATATTTCAAATAGTTTTATTACTCGTATCATTTATTAATGCGGAAAATAAGTTGTTTCATCAAAGTATTCAAATTATCATTAAATATAAAATGCTTTAATTATGATGTTGGATTGAATGTGGATTTAAATATTATTAATTTTGCAGGAGCAATTTATATGTGTGAGAATCGGTTTAATTATAGTTTAAGTTTATTTATAAATTTTCAATAATTTATAAATAATTTATATATTTTTAAGGAAGTTAATTTTTATAAATTATATTCAAAAGGATGATTAATGAATTTTCGTTTATTACTTGTATTTTTTATATTGTTTTTTACTGTATATTTGCATGCAAATGATACAAATAGCAATCTTATTGTAAAAGTTTGTATTAAGGGTCTTTGCAATGTAAAAGAGAGGGAAATTTTGTCGGTTATGCATTTAAAAAAAGGTAAATATTATTCAGTCGATGATGCTAGAGAGGATGTTCGTTCTATAACAGGTCTTGAGTTTTTTGATGATGTTGAATTTAGTTATGACGAAAGTAATGGGACTCTTATTTTTGTTGTTAAAGAAAAACCTTATATAGAGCGCATTGTTTTTAAGGGTAATTCTATGTTTTCATCAAGTAAACTTAAAGATACAAGTCTATTAAAAGAAAAAGATTATTACAGTGTCTTAAAATTGGAAGAAACAAAGCAAAAAATTATTAATTTATATAAAGATGCTGGTTACGTTGATTGTCAAATTGAAGTTTATCCTACTATTGATAAAGATACAAATAGTATGACAATAACTTTTATTATTACGGAAAACAATAGGATTACTATAAGCGGTATTGATATAAAAGGAGTTGTTTCTTTCAAGAAGAAAAAAATACTCAGTATTTTAAAGACAAAAGCAAAAAAAGTATTTAGAGAACAGTTTTTTAAGGCAGATTTAGAAGCGATTCAAGCGTTTTATAAAGATAATGGTTTTGTGGATTATGAATTTATTTCTTTTAGTAGTATGTATAACGAGAGTAGAACGAAGATATTTATAACTTTAAATATAAAAGAAGGAAAGAGATATAAAATAGGGTTTGTGACTTATGAAGGGAATCTTGTTTTGAATGAATCAAAATTAAAAAAAATGACTAAATTTAAAAAAGGTCAAATTTTTAACCAACGTAAAATTATTGAAACAATTCGCAATATAACTTCAGCTTATTATGATAATGGATATTTATATGTAGATATTAATCCAAAATTTAATAAAACTGAAAATGCGAATATAGTTGATATAAATATTGCAATAGTTGAAAATTCTCTTGTTTATGTTGGAAATGTTTATATTGATGGTCTTGTTTCTACAAAAGAAAACGTAATAAGAAGAGAAATTATTTTAAATCCTGCTGATGTACTTGCGATTACAAAATTTCGAAAAAGTGTTGAAAAAATTTATAATCTAGGTTTTATTGAAACTGTGGAACCACAGATTCTTCCTACAGCTGTCTATGATGTTTTTGATTTATTCTTTTCAGTTAATGACGGAAGACCAGGTTCAATTACTGCTGGTGTTGGATATTCTTCTATAGATAAACTTATTGGATCAATACGATTACAACATTTAAATTTGTTTGGATTGGGTCAAAAGTTAAATTTAAGCACTGAATTTGGTTCAAAAAAGTGCAATTTTGAAGTAGATTGGACTGAGCCGTGGATTTTTAATAGAAATGTAAGCTTAATTTTAACTGTTTTTGATATTGAAAGAAAAAGAGATTATGGTATTATAGCTAATGCGTATAATGAACATCGAAAAGGACTTTCAGCAAAAATAGGTCCTAGAATTAGTGACTCTGTTGGATTATTATTTGGATATGTCTTTGAGCATGTCCAACTTTGTAATATAGATAATAGAATAGAAGATGGAATTAAAAATGATTTTGATTTATTAAAAAATAAAACAGCGAGTATTTTTGGGAATTTTATTTATGACACTAGAGATTATATTTTTGATGCTTCAAGAGGTACAAGACAACTTGTAAATTTACAAGTTGCTAGTACTTTTTTGGGTGGCAATATAAAATTCATTAAAGGAATTACAAAATCAACATGGTTTCTCCATACATTTTGGAATTTTGTGTTGAGTTTTAACATAGAATTAGGTATGCTTGCATCTTATAGCGATCAGAAGCAGACTCCACTTTACGAAAGATTTTATATAGGTGGAGATTCTAGCGTAAGAGGTTATAAATATAGAACTGAAATTGGTCCAGTAAACGGTGGTCAAGTAAAAAGCGTGGCAAATATTGAGTATAAATTCCCTATAGTTAGTGATAAAGGGAAATCTATTTTGCAAGGTGTTTTATTTTATGATATTGGAGGCGTTTGGCAAAATTTTAAAAATATAAATTTAAGTTTTGGTTCAAAAGAAGAAAATTTACATTCTGGGGTAGGATTTGAAATAAGATTAATAACTCCTGTGATGCCTATAAGATTTGGATGGGGGTATGGATTAAATCATAAGAGAGGAGAACAATTATTACATTTTTACTTTAATATAGGCAATGTTTTTTAAGAATATAAAGAATTTAGTAGATGTTTTGTATAAACATAAGTAGCATATATTTTTTTGATAAGTAAAATTATAGCATGAAACCATGGAGATATGTTAATGAAATTTTCAACGTCAAAGCTTGTAGAAATTGTTTCATGTGGATTTATTGGTGATGAAAATATTGTCCTAAACTAATGGTTAACTGTTTTTTTTAAGCTAAAAGATGGGTCACTATGTATTTGAGAGCTATATTATATTGGTCGATGTAGTTTTAGTTTTACAACAGTATTGAGAATGGGACAAAGTAGGTAATAATGTAAATTGAGTTTTAAAACGGATTTAGACAATAAAGTAAAGATGAAAATTCTTTGGTGGGGGAAGTTGCCTATAATTTAGTTGTTATAAAAAAATGGAATAAAAATTTACATGATTGAGTGATTATATTTGAATGTTGTGTTCTTAGTATTGATAATTTGGTTATAGAAATATATAATGATAAGTTGCAAATTTTGGATGGTGGAGTAGAGAATTGTACTAGTGAAGATTTTGTTTATGAGGTGTAAACTCTCAAAAAATGGATTGGTGGGAGCTATGGATATATGGTATTCATAAGGAGACACAAAGTTCTAGGTTTAATAATGGATTTATATTTGGCTGAGAAATTTATAAGAATTAAAATAATCACTGATAAATCTGGACATTAAATAATGTGACTTTTATAAAAAAATTTTTTGAAAAAGATAAGGTTATGGAGGATAAATATGAGTAATACACAATTAATAGAAAATGAAGTAATGTTAGAGCACGAAGAGGTTTTAAAATACATACCTCACAGGTATCCTTTTTTAATGATAGACAAGGTGAAAGTGTATAAAAATAATAATAAAAAAGCAACAGGTTATAAATGTGTTACTGGCAATGAAAATTTTTTTCAAGGACATTTTCCTGGGACTCCTATAATGCCTGGAGTTTTAATTGTTGAAGCGATGGCGCAAACGTCTTGTGTTATGTTTCTTTCAAAACCTGAAATGAAAGGTAAGCTTGCGTATTTTATGTCTATAGATAAAGTCAAATTTCGTAGGCCTGTAAAGCCTGGTGACGTTTTAGAATTGCGTGTAGAAATACTAAAAGATAGTGGAACTCGTGGAAAAATGAGAGGAGAGGCCTACGTTAATGATGAATTGACATCCGAAGCTGAATTTGGGTTTGTTAATGTAGATAGAAAGTAAAGCGATATTAATTGATTTTTAATAGGTCCAAATACGATTATAAAAACAGGATAAAGAGTCTTAAAATTTTTACTAAAAAACAAAAGAAAAGGTGATTTTTCTTTTGGATGTTGGCATTTAAAAACCCGAACTTCCATTATTGGATAATTTTTTATTGTATGTAAAATAGTAAGACGAAAATCTTTTGTTTCAGACGAATGAGAGATAGGTGTTATTAATTTCGTTATCAAGGTTTTGGACTTTAAAATTCTTCTGTTTCTGTGCTTCGGTTTTGTGTTTGACTGGGAAATGGTTGATTATAGTACTTTGTTGGAGTTGTGCCTTTTTTAAATGCTTCTAAAAAAGCTCCTGGAGTTTTGCTTAGTGCAAGAAGTCCTGTACTTGGGTCAATTAAAGCCCATTCTATGTTTTCAGGTTGTGTGAAATCTAGTATAGGTTTTCCATTTAGGGTTTCTTTCATAAAGTTTGTCCATATAGGACAAGCAATACCACCGCCTGTAGCTTTTTCTCCAAGTGATATTGAAGAATCATCATAACCTACCCATACTCCAGCTACAAGTTGAGGAGTGTATCCTATGAACCACGCGTCGCTTGAATTATTCGTTGTTCCTGTCTTTCCAGCGCAAGGTCTACCTAAGTTTTTTTTAGCATACCAACCGCTTCCTTCCTCTATGACAGCTTTAAGTAGATTAGTTATGATAAAACAGTCTTGAGAAGATAATATTTCTTTTTGTTCTGAAACATTTTCTTCTAAAATTTTCCCATCTTTGTCTATTATCTTTGTTATAACATATGGTGTTGTTTTAATACCACCTGATGCAAATGTAGCAAAAGCAGAAACCATCTCTTGTAGAGTTACGTCGCTTGCTCCTAAAGCAAGTGAAAAAGAATTTATAAGAGGCGTTGTTATTCCGAGTTTTCTTGCTGTTTTTATGACTTTTTCTGGAGTTGTTTTTATAATTGTTTCAACGGCACATGTATTTATAGATAAAGCAAGTGCTGTTCGTAAAGTTACTGGACCTCTATATTTTTTTCTATAATTTGTTGGTACCCATATTTTATTTGTATCAATTAAATCTTCTTCAGATATCATTTCAGCAATTGTCTCAAGAATAGTTATATCTCTTGAAACTAAATTCCAAGAGTTTTCTTTATAAATAAAAATCATTGGAGCATCTTCAAGAATAGTTGTAGATGTCAGTCCTGATTGTATTGCTGTAAGATACACAAAAGGTTTAAATGCGGAACCAGCTTGTCTTTTTGCTTGAATTGCTCTGTTAAACTGAGATTCTTTAAAATTTCTTCCTCCAACCATTGCTCTTATAGCTCCATTTTTTGGGTCAATAGCTATAAGCGCTCCTTGTACTTTAATAGGTATTTTTTTTTCTTTTTTAAAGGTTTTTAATTTTTCTTCATCAAACTTTGTAAGTTGATCTTCAATAGCTTTTTCTGCAGCATTTTGAGCTTTCATGTCAATAGTTGTATAAATTGAAAGTCCACCTTTTAAAAGAATGTTTGTGCCGTATTTTGGTTTTAGTATTATTCGTAAAAAATCTGTAAAATAATGATTTTTTTTAATTTTAAGTGCATTTTCTTTTAAAGGTAAAGGAATTTTTAAAGCTTCTTCTTCTTCTTCTTTTGTAATGTACCCTAATTTTCTCATTTTTGAAAGAACAAAATTTATCCTTGCAAGTGCAGCTTTTTCGTTTTTAAACGGATTGTAATAATTAGGAGATTTAGGTATTGCAGCAAGAGTTGCACATTCGGCAAGATTTAAATCCTGTACATTTTTATTAAAATATATTTCTGATGCAGACTGTACTCCATGTGCTCCATTACCAAAATATATTTGGTTTATATAAAACTGCATGATTTCATCTTTTGAATAATTTTTTTCAAGTTGTATAGTTAAAAATGCTTCTTTTATTTTTCTAATTAATGTTTTTTCATGAGTTAAGAATATGATTTTTGCAAGCTGTTGAGTTATTGTTGAACCACCTTCTGAAATTTTACCTTTCAATAATATTTTTGAAAAAGCTCGTATAATAGCTTTTGTTGAAATTCCCCAATGCTTGAAAAAGTCATTATCTTCAGTAGCTATAAAAGCGTTTTGAAGGTTTGCAGGTATGCTATTTATTGGGATGAAAATACGCCTTTCATTGAATAATTCGGTTATTAAGTTGTTATCTTTATCGTAAATCTTAGTAGATAAGTCTGGACTATAATTGTCTAATTGTCGTATAGATGGTAGATTTTCTATAAAATTTGCCGCTACTTTACCAATAACAATTATCAGAGATATTGTAATAAGTAAAATTATAAAAAATGATGATTTTGATTGTTTTTTTGTTTTTTTATGCTTCATGCTCATAATTATATTCCTTTTGATTTTGAGTGTCAAATTTAGTAAAATTCTTATTAAATTGGATTTTTGTTATGAGCTTGTATGTGAATAATTATTATATAACACAGACGAGTTTAGTATTTATGGTTTAACAAAGCTCATGTGACCTTCGTAGCAAATAACATCTGCTTTGTATATAGTAATTAGATCTGTTTAAGGGACATAGTTTTCATAATTTAACGATGGTATTTATATATTATTAATTAGAATTTATTAAGGATTAGTAATTTATTGTGATTTGGTGTCGTTATAACTGATGAGAATGTTAGGATTAATAGATTCTTAAAAAATTTTAATTGTAAGAAGTTTTTCTAATACAATAAATACAGAAATATGTATTTTAGAATTAAAAGTTTTTGATTTTTCAAAAGGTTTGTTCCAATTTTTATTTAAAGTAATAAAAATATTTGCGACTAATGGGTTAGTATTGTGAAAGTACATAGAAAATTTTGGCAAGTATAGAAAGGTTCATTATGATATTCTTGGTAAAAAGGTTGAAAGATGATTAGGTGATCTGAAAAATTGTGTTTTAATATAGGACGTTACTAGTATATATTTATTCGTGAGAGAATGTTATAAAATATGTTTTTAAAGTTTTTAAAAAAGATGTTTTATAAAAAAGCAAACAACTGTTGTAGATTAATAAATATATTGTGTATATTCTTCACTTCAATAATATTTTCGATTTTATTTTGCATGGTTGATGTAGACGTTGTTGCTTTGAATGTTTTTATTAGGTTATCAAAGATTACAAAATCATAAGGAATTTTATAATTCTTTAAGACAATCTTCAGATATTATAACAATTCGTAAAACAAATACAGGTTTTTTAATTGATGTTTGAACAAAAATGTTCTTTTAGCTTGATAATAATAAAATGATTTAAGATAATTATAGCGATATTTGTAATATCTTATTTTGTGATGAGGATTAATAAAAATAGAAATATTAAGATAGCTGTTCTTATCAATGGCATTCTCAGTGATAGGTAGTATTATTGTTAAAGTTTGGTGTAAAAGTTAAAAGAGTTACAACAAATTCAATAAATTTAATGTCTGTTGAAAAAAATGTTGTTCTTTTTTTGTGACAGGTGGATGGATTTGTATCCATGAATTTCAAAATTCTTTTGATGTGCTGTGTTGCCTCCCGCTGGGAAAGTAATAAGAAGTGACAACAGAAGAATTATTTATTGTGGTAAGATGCTCTTATTTTAAGTTGACATATAAAAATATATTTAAATAATAGTTGAATTCTTTTCGGTCTTGATTTAGATGAAACATTATTTCATATTTGATCGAAAGTAAAAAATATAATGAGAGCATTAGAATTGTTAGTTATATACTTATATAAAATAAGAGTTTGGCAAAGGTATAATATTTAGGTTTTATCGTAATAATGTGTTTTAGTTTTTTTGTTAAGTTGATGAAAGCATGATTAAATTTGGAACGTTCTTCGAATTTCAGAAGAGGGATTGTTGATAAGGATTTTACCATACAGCAATGTTTCTCTATAAGTGATTATGCAGGCTATGGCAAATTTTATCAATGAAAAATGTAACAACAATATTGTTATTGTAATTTTAGATTGTGATACTAGGTTTATGCTGAAGGATTTTGCCAAAACGACTGCTGAAGTTTTGGTTGATAGTATAATAGAATAAAGACATTGTTTTGTAATAGAAAAATACAGTACATCTGTAATAGCGTATATAGGTATTGTAACATTGTAATCTTGCTGGTGGTATAAATTTTACGGTAAGTCATAATTTTTATAAGTATAATGGACTGAAATATTTTACACAATGTTAGTAGTGCTTTGTCTGAAACAACATAGATAATAAAAAAGCATTGGAATTATTGGAAAACAAGAATATTAAATTTATTGATTTTTTAATTTGAGTCTTAAAGAAAGTATTGAAAAAGACAAATATAAGAGTTGTGACGGATGTTTTGTATGGTACAAGTGATGATTTGATGCATTATTGAAAAGTGTCGGTATACACCAACGCAAAACTGTAACATGGTCAAACAAGAATCATATAAATTTGGCTTTTCTACAGATGGGAGATGCTGATAGATTTGGAATTATGGATTCAGATGGGACTTTTATAACTCCAAATCAAGTTATTTTTGTTTTGTTATATTATTTAAATAAAATAAATAGGATGGCACAGGTATTGTGGTCAAAACTGGACGACATATCTTATAGATAGACTCGCGAATAAATTAGGCATTGATGTAGTTGAAGCTCCTGTTGGGTTTAAAGTATATTGGAGAAGTTATATAGGTGACGAAAAATCTAGAGATTAACAGTAAGAGGACATATCTCCAAAAAAGATGGAATTTTAACATGTCTTTTGGTAGCTAAAGCTGTTGCTATAAGTAAAAAATCAGTAAAAGAGTTACTTAACTTAAAGATATTAAAAAACTTACAGAGAAATCTTTTAACGGCAAGATTTAACTTTTTACTATCTTATGAAATTATAGAAGCTTTTAGAAATACTTTAGAAAGTAAAGTTATAGGAAGTATTGCAGGAATTAAAATTAAAGTATTGATAGACATAAATTTATTTTAGATGATAATAATTGAATAGGTTTTAGATTGTTAGGTACTGAATCGATAATTAGGATATATGCAGAATTAACTCTTATGTAAAATTTAATAAAATTTTAAAAGCTGGTAAAAAGATAATTTATGCGAAATAAGAGAATAAAAGAGAAATTAGTTATTTTGATTAAAAAATATTTAATAACTGGTTTGGTGGTTGTAATTCCATTATGGTTAACTTATTTTATAATGACTGTTCTTTTCAAATGTATAGGAAGTCTTGCATTTCCTGTTATAAGTTATTACGTTACTGATACCTACTGGGTGCGTGTTTTAGCTAAAATATCAAGTTTTTTTATTTCAATTATGTGTATATTGGTTTTGGGTTTTATTACAAATAGAGTTTTTGGAAGGGATGTTTTAAATTTTATAGAAAAACTTATTGAAAAGCTGCCTATTTTAGGAACCGTGCATTCTGCAACTAAACAATTTGTAAGTTTTATATTTGGGACAGATACTGAAAGGAGTTTCAAACAAGTTATTTTTGTACACTATCCCAATAAAGATGTTTATAGCGTAGCTTTTTTTACTGGAAGGCAGATGGTAAACAATGAAAATTATGTCTGTGTTTTTATGCCTACTACACCAAATCCAACTACAGGTTTTTTGTTATTGTTTAATGAAAAAGATATAATATACACTAATTATACTGTTGAACAGGCATTTCAATTTGTTATTTCGGTTGGTGTGATTGCTATGAAAGATAGTAAAAAAATAGAATTTAAAGAGGAAATAGAAGAAATAAAGGAAGTAAAAAAATGAATTATAAGGCACCCAGGGGTACGCATGATATTTTTGGATTAAATGTTATAAGAATGAATTTTTTAGAACAAAAAGCTAAAGAAGTTTTTATGAGATACGGGTTTGTAGAAATAAGAACTCCAATGTTTGAGGAAGCGGCTCTTTTTACACGTTCGTTAGGTCAAGCAACTGATATTGTGGAAAAACAGATGTATATTTTTGAAGATAGGAAAAAAAGAAAACTTGCTTTGCGTCCGGAGGGAACTGCTTCTTTAACAAGAGCTTTTATTGAGCATAGAATGGATATTTCAAATCCTTTTGGGAAATTTTTTTATATTGGAGAAATGTTTCGCTATGAAAGACCTCAAGCTGGTAGATACAGACAATTTCACCAAATAGGTGCTGAGTCTTTTGGAAATTCAGCTCCGGCAGCAGATGCTGAAATTATAATTTTGGCTCAGGATTTGCTTGTATCTATGGGTGTTAAAGAAATAAAAACGCATATAAATTCTTTAGGTTGTAAAAAATGTAGGTTTTTTTTTAGAGAAGCGTTAGTTGAATATTTTAATTCTGTTCAAGGCTTATGTCTAGATTGTATAAAAAGACTTGATAAAAATCCTCTAAGACTCCTAGATTGTAAAATAGATTTTTACAAATTTAATAAAGTTCCTCGAATTTCGAGTTACTTATGTAATGATTGTAAAGATAATTTTACTTTGATACAGGAATTACTTAAAAGTGCAGGATGTGATTATGTTGTTGATGAAAAACTTGTAAGAGGACTTGATTATTATACAAGAACTGTTTTTGAAATTAAGACAAATACTACAGATTCGCAGGATACTCTTGCGGCAGGTGGTAGATATGATAATCTTGTTGAAGAAATTGGAGGTCAAAGTACGCCTGCTGTAGGATTTGCTTTAGGATCTGAAAGAGTAATGTTGGCAGTACAGGATAATGTTTTTTTTGATAGTTTAAAACAGTATGAAAAAATCTTTGTAGCCATTGCTGATCAAGAACTTTTTAATGAGGCTTTTTCTTTTGCTATAAGAATAATTAGGAAAGGATTAAAAGGCAATAAAAACATTTCTGTTTTTGGTCCGATAAATAATAAAAGTTTAACAAATCAATTAAAATTTGCAGATAAAATACAAGTTTATAAAACTATAATTTTTGCCAAAACTGAATTCAAAAATGGTAAGGTTTTAATAAAAAACATGAAAAATAACACTCAAATAGAAACATTGTTAATTGATTTATAAGCAATGAGGAGAAATAATTTGAAGTTTCTTTTGTTTATTGTTATTTTGAGTTTTTATAAATATAAATATGTAACTATAATCATTGATGAGATATCCCTTCATTTTATGTTTTATTAAGTTCATTTAGATAAAAGAAAATGTACTGACTTTACAGTTTGTTCCTCAGGAATGGTAATCTTTAAAACATTTTGATGGGTATTTCAACAATTGTAACGTATGAATCATCATATTTTAACTATTTTTTTATAAGAGTAATTATAAAAATAAGATAATAAATACGGCAAATATTTTGGCTAATAAAGTTATTGTTTTCAAAGTTGCCAGCTTAGTGCAAAATCCGACAATATTGCAATATCTGTAATTAAGCAGTCAAGTCTAAAATTATATGTTAAAGCCAAAAACCTCTCGCACCTAGAAGAATGTTTGTAGTGCCTAACTGAAGTACAAAAATTACGATAGCGCATTACTTAGAAACATAATTAAGTAGAAATTTATTCGTAAAAATTATTTCTATAATTATTAATATTATAATATTATATCGCTTTTTTTATTTTGTTTGATTTAATACAAGAAGTGCAAACATATTCACGACTTTTCTCTCCATCTAAAAGAATGTTTAACCTTTGAAGATTAGGTCTAAAAAGTCTTTTTGAAGCTTTATTTGAATGACTTATTGTATTCCCTGATGTAGAACCTTTACCACAAATTATACATTTATATGACATTTTAATGTTCCTCCCCATTCATCAATTAGTCATGATTTTATATTATTTGTAAGTTTATAGTCAAATTTTTTAACTTTAGACAGTTAAATGCAACATTAAAAAGTGTTGGTTCTAAACGCGCTCGAGCATTTTTGGATCTTGGTATTAAGATAATTGAAGATATAATTACTTTTTTCCAGATATAATACTAAGATGGAAGTAGAATTAGAATTTCTTCCACAAAAGAAATTTACAAGCAATAACAGGAATGTATATTTGTAAAAATTTTTGATAATGCATTTATGATTTTATGGTATATATTCGTTTCTTTAGAAAAAATCGTTTTGTCCAGCAATAAAACGGGTTAACGCAAAAAAATATAAAAAACAGTTGAAAATATTTTGAAATATTCATATAAATCATGCTTTAACATGTAAAGCTTGATACTAATTCTTTAAATGTTGATAATGATGTAAAAAGAATTTTGTTTTTTATTATTAAGAATAATTTAAAGTTTAAATTTACAAAGTATTAAAAAAGAGCTGTATATGATAATTTTTCTAAAATGTAAAGTGTAGAATGCTTATGAGTGATCTAGGTTTAGTAAAGACAGTTATGCACTAAGTGCAATTTTGATTGCCATTGAAAATGTTCTCAAATGAAAAGAAGATGATTATTGTCCCTTACTGAAATTTTAGCTATAATGTTTTTGGAACTTGATGTTGAAATTATTTTATCTGCTTTTTCTTGCTAAAGAAAAAAAGTAAAGCAAAGAAATATTATTAGATTTTGAAAATGGAGATATAGAAATTATAATCGACACGCATTCGTTAATAGAAAATAAAATTAAAAATTTAGATTTGATAATAATGGATGAACAGTATAAGATTTGGTGTTGTGCAAAAAGTTGTACTATTGAATAAAAGTTAATTGTTTGATATTTTAATAATGCCATTAACTCATATCTCTCTCGCAGCGCAGCATTTGCTAATTACATTAAAGGAACTTAAAAAGGCAATCAAGCGATATAATTGAAGTTGAAATAGTAGATATATTCCATGATGCATTCCGAAAAGATTTGGTTTATTTGCACTTCTTAGAAAAAGAATAGTTAGAAGAGTAAAACAATCTTATGCTTATTTGATAAGTTTTTCAAATAGTTGTAGTTGTAATAAGCACGAAAAAAACTATCAATTATGACATTTATTGTGGTTGCACAAGAAAATTTAAAATGTTTATGAATTAATAGATGTAACTCAGCATGGATTTTTTGAATTTAAAGTTGGTGATTTAATAAAAGGATGCAGTTATTATTAAATTTACAAAAAAGACTGTTATAAAAGCTATAAAAGACAATTCAAGTCTTTTAAAATATCGTATAAAAGAATTTATTTGCAAACTGTTTTCAAATAAGATGATATTATTTTTATATATATTTAAATTCTAGTTCGTCTTCGTGCTTTCTTGATGAGTCTACGATAATATTATCCCCTTCTTTAAATTCCCCTGAAATAAGTTTAGAGGAAAGAGGATTTAATAAATATGTTTGTATGGCTCTTTTTAGCGGTCTTGCTCCAAAAGCTGGATCATATCCCTTTAAAGATATGAAGTCTTTTGCTTTATCTGTGAGTTCTACTTTTATTTTTCTATTCTCAAGACGTTTCTTAAAAGATTTAATTTGTATATCTACAATCTTACTTAATTCTTTAGGGCTTAAATTTTGAAATATTATTATTTCATCTATCCTGTTTAAAAACTCGGGTTTAAAATGATTATGAAGTTCTAAAGTGATTTTATTTTTTATGTCCTTATAGTTATCATTATTTTGCATGCATCGTGAACCTATATTTGATGTCATTATAATAACCGTATTTTTAAAATCTACAGTTCGGCCTTGTCCGTCAGTAAGTCTTCCATCGTCAAGTATTTGAAGCATAACATTAAATACTTCAAGATTTGCTTTTTCAATTTCATCAAATAGAATTACACAATAGGGTCTTCTTCTTACAGATTCAGTTAATTGTCCTCCTTTTTCAAAGCCTATATATCCTGGAGGAGCACCTATAAGTCGAGATACACTATGTTTTTCCATATATTCTGACATATCGATTCTTAGTATATTTTTTTCATCATTAAATAAAAGTTCTGAAAGTGCTTTTGCAAGTTCAGTTTTGCCAACTCCGGTAGGTCCTAAAAATAGAAATGATCCGATAGGTCTATTTGGATCCGAAAGTCCTGAACGAGAACGACGTACTGCGTTTGCTATTGCAGTTATAGCTTTATCTTGACCTATAACGCGTTCGTGTAGTTTACTTTCCATTTTAAGAAGTTTTTGTGCTTCACTTTCTATCATGCGTTTAACGGGTATTCCTGTCCACTTACTTACAATTTCGGCAATGTCCTCTTCGTCAACTTCTTCTTTTAATATCTTTTTTTCTTTTTGTAATTTTAAAAGCTTTTTGTTTTCTTCTTCAAGTTGTTTTTGCATATTGGGAATTTTTCCATAACGTATTTCAGCAACTGTGTTTAAATTACCACTTCTTTCAGCTTTTTGTTCTTCTATCTTCATACTTTCAATATCTTCTTTAAGTTTCCTTATCTTTGAAATACGAGACTTTTCTTTTTCCCAGTGAATCTTCATCTCAACTGAATCATGTTTTAGATTGTCTATTTCTTTTTCTATATTTACAAGACGTTCTTTTGAAGCAAGATCCATTTCTTTTTTTATAGCTTGTTTTTCTATTTCTAATTGTCTTAATTTATGTTCAATGGCGTCAAGTTCTATGGGCATGGAATCAATTTCTACTCTTAATTTACTTGCTGATTCGTCGACTAAGTCTATAGCTTTATCAGGAAGGCATCTGTCGGTTATATATCTTGTGCTTAATGTTGCGGCTGCAACAAGAGCGGAATCTTTTATTTTTACACCATGGTGGACTTCATATTTTTCTTTTATGCCTCTTAAAATAGCAATTGTGTCTTTTACGGATGGTTCGTCAGCAAGAATAGGTTGAAAACGTCTTTCTAAAGCTGCATCTTTTTCAATATATTTTTTATATTCGTCAAGTGTAGTAGCACCTACTAATTTTAGTTCTCCTCGTGCAAGCATAGGCTTTAGCATATTTGCAGCATCAACGGCACCTTCTGAAGAGCCAGCGCCAACTATAGTATGCAACTCGTCTATAAAAAGAATTATTTTTCCATGTGCTGACTGAATTTCTTTGAGTACAGCTTTGAGTCTATCTTCAAATTCACCTCTGTACTTAGCTCCTGCTATTAATGCTCCTAAATCCAAAGCAATGACTTTTTTATCTTTTAAACTTTCAGGTATATCTTCTGAAACTATACGTTGCGCTAGACCTTCTACTATTGCAGTTTTACCTACACCAGGTTCGCCTATTATTACAGGGTTATTTTTTGTCCTTCTAGATAAAACTTGTATGCATCTGCGTATTTCTCCATCTCTACCTATTACTGGATCTAATTTGCCTCGTTTGGCAAAATCCGTTAGGTCTCTACCGTACTTTTCTAATGCTTGATATTTATCTTCGGGGTTTTGGTCAGTAATTCTTTGTTCTCCTCTTATACTAACAAGTGTTTTTAAAATAACATCTTTTGTAATTTCATATTTTTTTAAAATTTTCGAAGAATTTTCAAAGTTATCTTCACTTATAGAAATGAGAATATGTTCAGTGGAAATAAAATCGTCTTTTAAATTTTTAGCTACCTTTTCAGAATTATTAAAAATTTTTGTTAATCCTTGAGACAAAAATATGTTGCCTCCAGAAACTTTTGTTTTCTTTTCAATTTCTGAAATCAAATCCTTAGAAATATTAGCAAGTAGTATATCTTCTTGTCCTATTGCTGTAGTTCTTTTTATTATAGTGCTAACTATGCCGTCTTGTTGTTTAATCAAGGCATATAAGAGATGTTCAGATGTAATTTCTTGATTGCCATGCTCTAATGCTGTATTTTGTGCTGCTGCTAAAGCTTCTTGCGATTTAATAGTGAATTTGGAAAGATTCATATTGTCCTCTTTTTATAAGATTTAGTTGTTTTATATAATTTTTTAAAGATTTTGCTAATTAAACTAAAATAAGTGATAATATTTATTCAATCTGTCTTTCTTGATTATATTTGAACGCAAAATAATTATAACAAAAAAATATTGATAATTTGAATATAAATGTGAAATTTTCAAATTTTGATTTGAGCATTTTATGCAATTTAAATCTATCAGATTACTGTTTTATTAGTTGCTTTAAAATAGATTTAGTTAAAGTAAAAATGTGCGCAGTTAAGAACAGAATCTTGTTAAGATTTTATTTTAACTAAAATGATATATGAAATGAGGTATTAGAAATGGTATTGATAATAAAAGTGGTGAGAATATAATAAGTATTTTATGTAATAGAATTTTATATTTCATTGACAGAATAGATTGAAAATTGATATAAATGTCAATTATGGTTAAAAAGATTTCAGCTGTTTATCCTGGAAGTTTTGATCCACCTACGAATGGGCATCTGGATATCATAGTAAAAGCATCTCGTTTATTTTCTGAAGTAATAGTTGCTATAACTGATAATGTGAATAAAAAACATATTTTTTCTTTACAAGAGAGACTTAATTTAGTACAAAAGTCTATAAAACATTTGAAAAATATAAAGATTACATCATTTTCAGGACTGTTAGCAGATTATCTTGAAAAAATTAATTCTTTTATTGTAATAAGAGGATTGAGAGCACTTTCTGATTTTGAATATGAGTTTCAAATGGCGTTAATGAATAGAAAATTAAATAAGAAAGTTGAAACAGTATTTTTATTGCCAGAACAGTCTTACACGTTTCTTTCTTCGAGTATGGTAAAAGAAATCGCACTACTTGGCGGAAATACTGCTGATTTCGTTCCTAAATATGTTGACAAAGAGTTAAAGAAAAGAGTAGTAAATTTAACAAAAAACTAATTGTTGAATAAGAATAGTCAGTAAGTTAGGAATATTGATGGTGATTATTATATTAGTAATATTTGTTTTAGTTGCTGTACTTAAGTTTTTAAATATTTTAAAAATTGCTGACAAAAAAGGCATATATTCTTTAGGGATCCGTATGGCTTTATATTTATGGATATACTAATGTAATGAGAAAAATTGTTGATAAACAAAAAGATATATATAATCTATTCTTTTGTTTATCTTTTATTAAAAAGTCAAAATTCTGCAGACAGAAGAAAAAGATGAATTTGGATAGTTTTTTTATCAATGATTAAATTAATTTATAAAATGACATTTTATATTTTGGGAATAATTTTAGTTTTTTATATAGGTTTTAAAATAGGTAATACTATTTATAAAACATTTTTTATTAAGTGTCTTACTGCTTTATCATTAGAATTTCTTTTTTATAAGTTTTCTTTTTCTTTTCAATTTCTTTTATTCTTTTTACTTGTATATTCTCTAATTTTAGTTTCAGTAATAGACTATTTTCATAGAATAATTCCTACTTTAGTATCTATCGGATTAATTATAGTAGGATTCATATTTAGTTTTTTAAATGAAATTTTAGGGGAAGTTTATTTAGTAAGATATATTAATTGTTTGTTAGGAATTTTTGCAGGTGGGAGTACTTTGTTTATTATAGGTTTTTTAGGACAATTAATTTATAAAAAAGAAGTTATTGGTGGTGGCGATATTAATCTTATGGCAGGAGTAGGTGCTTTTATAGGTTGGGAAAGAGCGTTAATTGCAATTTTTCTTGCTGCGGTTTTTGGTAGTATTATAGGTTTAATATTAATAGCAATTAAAAAAATTGAAAGGAAAGATTATATACCTTTTGGCCCATTTTTATCAACGGCATCTTTTATAACAATATTTCTTCCGCAGTTCCCATTACTGTTGAATACATTTTTTTAATAAAAGTGCGATATGATAATTGTTTGCTAAATTTTAGCGATATAAAATGGAGTTATTGTATTCTTTTGTTGTAAAAAACAATTTTTTAATTGTTGTGGTTTGTATTATTTTACTGATATGGCGCAAAAAGTGAGGTTGTTTTGCTTTTTTATTTACATTGTGTCATGTTTGTCGTGTGAAATGGTTTTTCGTTTTAATTAAAATAAAAAGAAGAGTACTCTTATTGTGTCTATTTGTATAGAGTTTTGATTAGCTGTATGTCTCTTTTTTGATAAATTTAGTTTTTAAAAAATATTGTTTTAAGTTGCTCACATACAAGGTTATGCGTTCTATTTCATGTTTTTGTTACTCGCATTGTACTTTATCTTTTAGCAGACTAAGAGAAAAAATATTTTTATATGTCTTTTATGCTGTTGTTTGGTATAATTGTGATAAAATCATTACTTGCCACAGAATATCCGAACTTGTATTAGTAGTTTATTTGTTTTTTGTAAGAAGAAAACTAAAAACAAAAGCTTTTTTGTTATTATTCAGTTTATTTTACTGATACTAACATTTTTTTTATTTTTTTTAAAAAAAATTTCTTTTTTAATAATAAATGTGTAAAACAGTTTAATTTGTAATAAAAGATCTTCTCTTACTTGAAATCGGATTTAATAATTATTATACTGTTTCTCTTTTTTATAAAACTATTGAAAATTTTAATATTTTAACACCATAATATATTTCAATTTTTTAGTTAAAAATGTAATTTTTGATTAGTATTTATTATAATATTTTTTATTTATGACTAAAAAATTGAGAGAATTTATATTTATCTATTCTGATTGTTATGATACCATTTTTGTTTTATAATTTTTAAATCCATTACTATTTATATCAATAAATATGTTGTTATTTTATTTCTTTTTCATTAGATTCTAGTATTAAAAGAAGAGATACCAAAATTAATTCCTGTATCTTTAATGTATTAAATTTTTGTTAATAGTTTTTTTGTAGTGGAACTTTATATGCTATTCAACAGTATTAGAAAAGACTTTACTTTATTTTGACTTGTTAGCAAGTCAAAATTATGTTAAAAAAGGTTATTTTGTTATGTATAAAACTAATCAAGAAGTTTTAATTGATTTTTCAATAGAGAGTTATACCATTACGCTTTAGGTCTTAATAAATATAAAATGGCACAATTTACAAGAGTGATGAGCAAAAAGCGTATTCCCAGTATAATAGAGCTAATGTTTTTTATAAAGATTTATTGTTACTTTGTTAAACATAAAAACATATTTTAAATGTTTTATACATCCAAATTTATAGTATAATGTAGAACAGACATAACTATTGTATGTATAATGTTGCTATTTCTTGACAAACAAATTACATCTTTTCTATGTTTAGTCTTAGAAATTTGCTAGAAATTTTATATAGTATTTTATTGATGCTTATTTTTGAATTTTATTGATGACATAAAATTTAAGAGACTGGATATTTAAATTAAAATTCTTATTCAATTTTTAGTTGCTCTAGTGAATTTTATATAAATATATTGTGGATAATCGTGTATTATAAGTATTGTGTAGATGGTAGGTAACAAATGTTTTTAACATTATGGATGTTATGTGGATGAACTTTTGAGAGATATAGAGTTATAGTATTGTCTTTTGCGTTTTTTAATAGCTTTTTTGATTAAAATGCTTTGTGTTGTTGTATTAATTGGTGTAATTCCTGTTTTTAATGTCAAAAAAACATTTACAATAAACTTGATTTATTTGTACCATAATTCTTGTTTATGAAATTTTTTTAGTGAGTATATGTAGAATAAGAATAGGCAATTTTTATTTATTGAAAGTAAAAATCTTATGTTTTAGGTGTTGAGATTATGAAATTTTTTAGAAAAACAATTTTTCTTATTACATAATTTAAGTAGTATACATATTTTTTTCTTTGTGCGTGTATTTGTTTACAACAGTTTGTATAAATGTGTTCATTAATTCTTTTTATTTTAATTATATTTTTATGGGTTAACAAGTATTATTTTTTTGTAAAGTAGGAGTTGTGGTATAAGTGAATTAACGGTGATTCATTTTTTAAGAAATTATATTATATTTTTGAAGCAAAATTACATTCTGTTAAAATGATAAAATAAAAAAGTCATAAACAAATTGACTATAGTATTTTGAAAATGAATAGAAATATTTCAATTTATATAAAAAACAAATTGTTCCATATCTTTTTTTAAATAATTTTTTATCTTAGCAAAATATGGAAAGTATTGTATTGATGACATCATAGCAAGAAAGAATATTAAAATTTTAATATCAATATCTTTTCTTAAATGGTCAAAAGCAATATTTGGTTTAGGAATAGCGGAACATTTTATGATGCCATGTAATCAAAGCTTCTATAGTTATGATTTAAATAAAATGATTGCTGGTTGATCAGGGCAGTTTGTTTGAATTCTAATATAAAAAGCAACACAATTTTTTATTCAAATTGAAAACTTACAAGTATGATAAAATTATTTTAACTCCAGTTAACTTTGAATTTGTAAAACAAATAATAAATATTTTGTTAATGTAAAAAATGTTTTAAAAAGCTGTTATTTAACTTTGTAAGATGGGGTATACCATTAGTATATGTATAAATCAAATATTAGAAATTCTTGAACATTTAAAAGATAAGTACTAATTAGTATATACTGTAAAACGAAATATGATTTTTACCGAATTGGTGTATATTTAAAAATATAAATAAAAAAAGTTTGGATAATTTTTTGTCTTATGTGTTTAAAATATTATTGATATGTCTCATGCACATGTATGTAATTGTTGATATAGTATTTTAATTTGTAATTTGAGTATTTTATAAGTAATATTATGTATAATAATGTTATTCGATTTTTAGTAAAGCATGCGTGTTTTTATATATTTTAAAAATATTCTCATCATTTTTCTGCAAGGTTTTTAAAAATTAATCTTTGTATCGCTATTTATTAAATAAATTAAAATTGCACACATAAAAGTGCGTAGGAAAAGAGTAATTTTATAATAATTTGTTGCAATATGGAGAAAAAATGATTAAAGTAGGTATTGTAGGTGTAACAGGTTATGCAGGAGAAGAACTTTTAAAAATTCTTTCTGGACATCCAAATGTAAAAATAACAGGACTTTATGGAAAAAGTTTTTTAAAAGAAAAGTATTTAAAAGATATTTATCCAAATTTTACTTCTAGAAATTTGAAAAATTTTTTGAAATTAAAAATAGAACCTCTAAATACATCCAAGATTGCGGCTAATTGCGATATTGTTTTTCTTGCTTTGCCTCATGCAATTGCTATTGAATTAGTACCGTCTATTATTAAAATGGGCATTAAAGTTATAGATTTATCTGCAGATTTTAGATTAACTAATCCTGAGCTGTATGAGAAGTGGTATAATATTAATCACCCTGCCAAAGAGTATATAAGACAAGCGGTTTATGGATTACCAGAACTTAATGTTGATAGAATAAAAAAAGCCTCTTTAATTGCTAATCCTGGTTGTTATCCTACAAGTGTTATACTTGGTTGTGCTCCGGCAATTAAAAATGGTTTTGTGAATTTAAGTGAAGTAATAATAGATTCTAAAAGTGGGATTTCTGGAGCTGGTAGAAGAAGTGCAAATGATTATTATGATGGTGAGCATCCTAATTTTAGGGCGTATAAAATTGCAGGCAGTCATAGACATATTCCTGAAATTGAACAAGAACTTTCTGTTTTGGCTAATAGGAATGTTATGATAAGTTTTACTCCACATATTATGCCTGTTGAAAGAGGAATGCTCTCTACGATTTATCTAAATCTTCAAAAACAATTATCTACATATACAATAGTAGAGATATATAAAGAATTTTATAAAAATAATACTTTTGTGCAAATTTTAGATGAAGACATAATGCCTGGAATAAAAGATGTTGTTAATACAAATTATTGTAAAATAGGCATGAAGGTTGATAATAGAATAAAAAAGCTTACAATAATTTCAGTTATAGATAATTTAGTTAAAGGAGCTTCAGGTCAAGCGATTCAAAATATGAATATTATATTTGGCTTACCTGAAACTACAGGATTGATGTAGAATTAAAGGTGATTATATGACTTTAAAAATATCTGTAAGAGATGAGAAAGTTTATGAAATAACAGTCAAAATTGTAAAAGATGGTGGGATAGCAATTGTTCCGACCGAAACTGTTTATGGTTTTGCTGTTGACTCTTTTAATGTTAAAGCTCAAAGAAAGTTATATGAGATTAAGAAGAGGAGTCTTAAAAAACCTCTTATTTTGATGACTTCTGATATTAATGATGTAAAACTTTTTGTGAAAGTTTCTGAAAAGGCATTAAAAATTGCTAAAAGATTTTGGCCTGGGCAGCTTACTTTAATATTTCCAACAACAGAATTAGGAAAAATTGTTTCAAGTGGTAGGAATGATTTAGGTGTCAGAATTCCTAATGATAAATTTATGCTAAATTTATTAAAAAAATTGGGTAGACCTATTTTCACAACTTCTGTAAATATGTCAAATGAAAAAAGTGCTAAGAATATTTGGGAAACTTTAGGTTTTGATGGAATAGTTGATATTATAATTGATGGGAGACGATGTGAATTTTCTTTTGAATCTACGGTTATAGATATGGTACAATTTCCGTATACTGTTATTCGTAAAGGTTGTTTAGATGCTAATGAATTGTTAAAATATACATGATATGCGATTTGCTGGAGAGTATTATGAAAAATGTAAGAAAAAACGATTCTAAAGTTTATGATGTTTTAGTTAAAGAACTCAAAAGACAAAGAGAAACGATAGAGCTTATTGCTTCAGAGAATATTACTTCACAAGCTATTATGGAAGCACAGGGTTCTTGTCTTACAAATAAATATGCTGAAGGTTATCCTTATAAAAGATATTACGGAGGATGTGAAGTTGTTGATATAGTTGAAAATTTAGCAATAGAAAGAGCAAAGAAGCTTTTTAATGTTAAATTTGCGAATGTACAACCTCACTCTGGGTCCCAAGCAAATTTTGCAGTTCAACTTGCCCTTTTAAATTCTGGTGATACAATTATGGGACTTAATTTATCACATGGTGGACATTTAACGCACGGTAATTCTTTTAATGTTTCAGGTAAATGGTTTAAAATAGTATTTTATAATGTTTATGAAAAAACAGGTTATATAAACTATGATGAAATGGAAAAACTCGCTATAGAAAATAAACCAAAGCTTATTATTAGTGGTGCTAGTGCGTATTCACGAATATGGGAATGGAAAAAAGTTTCAGAAATTGCAAGAAATGTTGAAGCTTATCATATGGCTGATATAGCGCATTATGCTGGGTTAATCGCTGCCGGAGTTTATCCATCTCCTATTGAATATGCAGATATTACAACAACAACGACACATAAGACTCTTCGTGGTCCTCGTGGTGGTTTAATTCTTACAAACAATGAAAAACTTGCTAAAAAGATTAACTCTGCAGTTTTTCCTGGTGAACAGGGTGGGCCATTAATGCATGTTATAGCTGCTAAAGCTGTGGCTTTTAATGAAGCATTAAAACCTGAATTTAAAAAATATCAAAAACAAGTTTTGGCTAATGCAAAAAAACTTGTTGAAGTTTTAGAAAATGGTGGTTTGAAAATTGTTTCCGGTGGAACAGATTCGCACTTATTTTTAGTAGATTTAAGACCTTTAGGCATTAGTGGAAAAGTTGCTCAGGAAACATTAGAACGAGCAGGAATAGCTTTAAATAAAAATGGAATACCTTATGATCAAGCAAAACCTGCGATAACGTCCGGGATACGAATTGGAACACCTGCTGTTACAACAAGAGGCATGAAGGAAGCAGAAATGATAAAAATAGCTGAGTCTATAATAAAAGTTCTTAAAAATATTGATAATAAAAAAGTTATTGCTGAAGTTAGAGCAGATATGTTGAATTTGTGTTATAAATTTAACATTTATAAAAGATTGAAATATTAGTGATTTTTTTACAAAACATTATATATAAATCGTGTGTGATTTTAGAAACTTATGATTTATGTATGGAGTGTGGGGTTCTTGTTGATTTTATAAGATTTATACAAATATTAGTTTATTTGATATTTCTAAAAAATTCTTATCATTTAGAGTAAAAAGTTGACTTTTAATTAACTTTCTAATATAATATCTTCGTTTATTTGTTTGGGGACGTAGTGTAGTCTGGTTTAACACACTGCCCTGTCAAGGCAGAGATCGCGGGTTCAACTCCCGTCGTCCCCGGTGTTGTTATTATTGGTGATTAAAATTCTTTACTGTTGTTTAAAGTTGCTATTATAATAAAGCTATTTGAAATTAATAATAATTTTTGTTTATGTGATTTCGTTAATTTTTATAAACTAAAAATTAAAAAATGCTATGTAAGTTGGTTTTATGTTTTTGGTTTTAAGTTATAAAGTTTGGATGTTGAGCTTAACAATTTAATTTCATCTCTTTTTGGCAAAAATACTTTTGCTATCATAGATTATAAAAAGTCTAGTTTATAATAATTTGTATCTTTATGTTATCTTTTGCGCAACTCATACAAAAGAAAAGTTGTTCGTTATTTTTGAATTTGTTGTAAAAAAACAAATATTAAATTATTCTAAACTTAATAGTTTTTCTCTTATCACTTAAACATTAAGCAACAGAATTTGATTTTTCTGTTTTCAATATTTATATTTAGTAGTTTCTACTTGCTCTAAATAATCTGGAACAAAATATTATTTAAATTTTATTTTTTTGTTAAAGTTGTATTTTTACAATATTGAAATATATGTTTTGACTTGCTTTATGCCGAGTTACTGTTATTTTACTGCAGTCGCTATATTGTACCTATTTTGCAAATGTTGTTCAGTGTTTATTTCGTTCTAAACATCTAAATTAAAACAAATGTTTAAACTTTACTTATAAATGCGGAATGGATTTACATTAATAATTATTTAACTTATCGCTATAAATAAAACACTATACACATCTTTTCTATATTTAGTAATTCAAAAAAACATGATTAATTTAGTGTAAAATTTTCGCGATAGAGAAATAAGTCCTAAGTGCATAATCTCGTATAAAGTATTTTTCAATTAAAAGAGGTTAAAATTCTAAGAAAACTTTTGTTATAAATTTCTTCCATTCAAGTTTGGTAAGTTATATATCTTGTAATGTGTAGTCTCTTATTCGTCGACAAACTTGAAATATGCATTTTTTAAACTAGGTCTTTGTTTGACAAATTAAAACTTCGTTGGTTTTATTAACAAGTTGATAATTCTTATCAAAAAATTTTTCTATCAGTAAAATATTTTATCTTTTCACTATATTTTAAATTATGGGAAATTATATAATTTTCTTGTTATTCTTAAATAATTAAGAAATTAGAATTGTTTTTTCTTTGGTTTTTTATAAATAATTTAATCTTTATTTCATATTACAAAATTTTATAAACAATGTCTAAGATTTGTTATCTGAAAATATTCTTTTCTAAATTTATTTGATATTTCTATTATCCAAAAATTAATGATTTTATATGCTATTTAGTTTTTATAATTTATGTTGTTAAAACTTAAGTGACATTTATCTTTAAATTTAATTTAAATAATTTATCTTTTTTAATCACAAATCCAGAATCTTTTGAGATTCATATTAATTTGTATTTTAATAAAATTGTAATGGTTTATTATCCGATTTCATATTCTTTGTAAATTTTTTAATTAAGTTATAGCAATTTTATAATAACCTTTAAAAATCTGCAAAATAAGCATTTGTTAAAAGAGAATAAGAATAAAAAAAATGTTAGTTAGAAATTGATTAATAAGTATCTTCAGATTTGATATCTTAATATAGAAGAAATAAAAAGATAGCAAATTTATATGAATTATTTTAATATATGTTGTAATATCATTTAATGTGTTTCAATTAAAAAAGCGAAAATAAAGTAAGTAATATTTATGGTTGTTACTACGCTAAATATGATTCTTATCTTATTCAATTGAGTGTCTATTTATTTGTTTTTCTATATACAAATAGTCTATATATAGTTTTAATAAGCTTTTTGATTTACTTATAGAATAAGTACTCATTGAAACTAACTTTTTTATATTTGTGTAAAATTAATTATAGAAATATAATTATCATTAAAAAAAATGGAAATTGTTTTTAGTATTTAAATTATTTAAGATAAAAAAATGATATAAAGTTATATTAAGCTTTATAATTTTATTAGCTGATCTATATTTAATTTTGAGAAATATTGAGATTGTATCAGATAGATATTAAATATTTAATAAAAAATACGAATTGAAAAATTAAAATGACTTTTTGTTCTGTTCGTTTTAAGCAATATTAAATGTTCTTTACATTTTTCTCGAAAATTCTGTATAGAAATTAAGGTAGATTTATAAAAGACAATATAAAGCAAATAAAATAACAAAAAACTAATATAACTTATATTTGTTTATAATACAGATATGGAATATTTGATTTAGTGATGATAATTTTGACTGTTTTATAAAAAAATATATAAAAACAGTCATGATTACAAAAGAGATTTAGGAAGAATGGTGTTTTTTAAAATTTTTGAGATGTTAGGATAGATAACTATTTTTAAAAAATTAAAATTGTATCATAGAAGTTTTATTTTTGATGTATCTAAAAATAAGAGATAATGAAAAAAGTGAAAGGAGAGATCATAACATTAAAATAACTATTTTGTTTAGTAAGATTAAGCATTAATATTAAAAAAGCATACTAAAAATTTAGATTATTATAAAGAAATACTTAATCATTTTTATATTGTTTAGTGAAAAATAAAAATTTTTAATTTTATATGTTAAAATTAAGAACACTGAAAATAATAAAGTTTTTTATGTTACTGATGAAAGATAGTTGGAACGATAATAATTTTAATTTATCAATCCAATTTTTTGGAGTATAAGTAGTTAACTACACGAAGCATTATTTCACAACTTGTTATTACTCGGGAGACCAAAACATTAATTTAAATTTGTGCGACTAGATTTATTCTTGTATTTTTTTATGTAATAAGCGAGCAAAATATATAGCAGATATTAAATTAAAATAAATGGAAGAATAATTATAGAATTGTTCGAAGAAGAAATGCGATAATGAAATGATTTGATTAAGAAAGATTAGACAAGCAAATAAATTTGTTGTTTTCCCTAGAGGAGAAAATATATTGTTATAAAATTTAAAGATCCAAAGATAAGAATTAATGTAAATGCGAGACAAATGTATAAGATATGAAATTGTTAACTAACTTTGTAAAATCTGAATTTGGAGTGGATATTTTTATACCTATTTAACAATAGATAATCTTAACAATGGCGATTAATAGTAAGAAATAATAGGGTTAATTGAATATATACATAAAAGTAAGTAAAAGGAAGAGTGTACTTTTTGATAGATTAAACTTTTCAATAAAAATCAAAAAACAAGTACTACAAAAATAAAATTAAAGAGTTTTATAGTTTTTTATAAGATTTATTTTTTATTATAAAAAATGATCATTTTATATATATCATTTATCATGAAGTTACTTTTTATGATTTAAAAGAGACAAAGTGTTTTATTTGCTATAATTGAATACGTTTAGTTTATTTAAGTTTGAAATTTATTAATAAAGTTGATCGTTTTTTTGTTATAAAATGAATTAAATAAAAATAGTAACAGTTTTCGTTGTTGATATTTTTTGCTGTAAGGATGTTTAAATTTGTCTTATAATAGCATATTTTAGAAACAATTGAAAAAGTCTAGTTGAAAGTTGAATTTAATGAAAATGAAAGGTAGTTGTTGCAGTTTAAAGAACTTAATGTTAAGCTTTTTGTAAGAAAATTATAATAAAATTTAAACGTAGACTAAATATGTTGTCAGGTGTTGCTGCAAAGATACGAACACAATTGGTATAATGATAATTCATAATTTGAATACAAAAACTTGATAATTATCATATTAAGATTGTCCAATATTTTGAATTTAATTAAAATAAATCAAGTTTACAGGGTTTTGGAAATAGAATTTTGAATTTGTTGGTAAATATTTTGGGGATATTAGTTAACTATGATTGTGGAGATAAAAAGATGACAGAATATGATTGTTTTAAAGTAGAGAAAAAATGGCAAAGTAGGTGGGCAATAGATAAGGTATTTGAAAGTAAGAGAAATTTAAATATAGATAAATATTATTGTTTGGAAATGCTTCCTTATCCATCTGGCAATTTACATATGGGGCACGTTAGAAATTATAGTATAGGTGATGTTTGTGCGCGTTTTCATAGGATGAAAGGAAAGAATGTTTTATATACCATAGGTTGGGATGCTTTTGGATTACCTGCAGAAAATGCAGCAATAAAGAATAAAATTCATCCTGCGAAATGGACTAGACAAAATATTTCACATATGAGGAAGCAATTGAAATCTTTGGGAATTTCTTACGATTGGAGTAGAGAAATTGCAACATGTGAACCAGAATATTATAGGTGGACTCAGTGGCTTTTTATAAAGATGTGGGAAAAGGGTTTAGTTTTTAGAAAAAATGCTAAAGTAAATTGGTGTTCATCTTGTCAAACCGTGCTTGCAAATGAGCAAGTTTTAAATGGATTATGTTGGCGATGTGATAGTCAAACGGAACAAAAACAATTAGAACAATGGTTTATAAAGATTACAGATTATGCCGATGAGCTTTTAGAAGGACATAAACAACTTACTGGATGGCCTCAGCAAGTTTTGTCAATGCAAAAAAAATGGATAGGGAAGTCTTATGGTGTGGAAATTTATTTTACTTTAGCAGGAACAGATAAAAAATTAAAGGTATTTACAACAAGACCAGATACTATTTTTGGTGTAACTTTTATGGTTGTTGCTCCTGAACATGAAATTATTAATGAAATAAAAGAGCAACTTGTAAATTATAAAGAAGTAAAAGAATACATTCTTTTCAGTGGTATAAAATCAAAAATAGGAAGAACTTCAAATAAAGAAAAAACAGGAATAAGACTTAAAGGAATTAATGCAGTAAATCCGGCGACAAATGAAGAAATTCCTATTTTTGTGGCAAATTATGTTTTAACTGAATATGGGACTGGAGCTATTATGGCTGTTCCTGCACACGATCAAAGAGACTGGGAATTTGCAAAAAAACATGGTATCTTTATAAAAGATGTTATAAAAGGTAATGATTCGAATATTAGCAAGCATGCTTATGAAGATGATGGTATTCTTATAAATTCTGGCCAATTTAATGGAATAAGTTCTAATGATGCATTTAGTGTAATAACGCAATGGATTGAGAAGCAGAATTTTGGAAAGAAAACAGTTAAATTTAGACTTAAAGATTGGCTTATATCAAGGCAAAGATATTGGGGAGTTCCTTTCCCTATAGTTCATTGTAAGAAATGTGGAACTGTGGTTGTTCCTGAAGAAGATTTGCCTGTATTGTTGCCAGAAGATGTTAAGTTTAGCGGTGTTGGAGAATCTCCCTTAAAAACTAGCGAAGATTTTACGATTGTAAAGTGTCCAAAATGTGGTCTAGGTGCAAAAAGAGAAACAGATACAATGGATACTTTTGTTGATTCTTCATGGTACTATGCAAGATATTGTGATCCTCATAGTAAAGATGTCATTTTTGACAAGACAAAATTAGATTCATGGATGCCTGTAAATCAGTATATAGGTGGTATAGAACATGCGTGTATGCATTTAATATATGCGAGGTTTTGGTATAGGTTTATGAGGAATTTAGGCATTGTGAAATATGATGAACCATTTGTAAATCTTTTGACTCAAGGAATGGTTACGTTAAATGGAAGAGTGATGTCTAAATCAAAAGGGAATGTTGTAAGTCCTGATGAAGTCATTTCAAAATATGGTGCGGATACACTAAGACTTTTTATTCTTTTTGTTGCTCCTCCTGAAAAACAACTTGATTGGTCGTCAAACAATATTGTAGGATGTTGGCGATTTGTAAACAGAGTATGGCATCTTTTTGATATTGTCAATACTAAATCAAAAGAAATTGCTTGTCAAAAAGATAAGGATGATATTTTAAAAATAATGCACCTAACCATAAAAAAAGTTACTGATAATATTGAAAAAAAACTTCAATTTAATACTGCTATTTCCTTTATCATGGAACTTGTCAATGCGTTGTATGCATATAAGTATCATTCAAATGATAATGACGTATCTTTGAAAGTTTATAAAACAGTAATTCTTTTAATGTCACCGTTTACACCTCATCTTTGTGAAGAAATATGGGAAAAATTAGGTTGTAAAAGGTATATATCAACTTGTAGTTGGCCTGTTTTTGATGAAAATATAATAAAAGAATCTTTTCTTGAGCTTCCTGTGCAGATAAATGGAAAATTAAGAGGAAAAATAGTAGTGCCAATTGATGCAACAGAAGATGAAGTTAAAGATATTATAAATTCAGATGATAAAATTATGCTGCAGTTAAGAAATAAACAAGTGATGAGATTTATATATATTAAAAACAAGATTATTACTGTAGTTGTAAAATGATGAAGGTTTTATGAAAAAAATTGTTATATTATCGTTTTTATTTGGATTGCTTTTAATTTTTTCAATATCATGTATGTCTTCTCATTATGGGTTAACTATACAGACCTTGCCAGAGAATATTAAAAAAATATATGTGAAACCTTTTATAAATAATACTAATCAGTTTGGTTTTGAAACAAAATTTATGAATAGTGTTATTAATGAAATAATATCTGATGGACGTTTATCTTTAGTGAATAACGAAGTTGAGGCAGATGGTGTTCTTATTGTTACTATAAAAAGATATATTTTACAATCACTTACTTATGATTCAAATATGGTTCCTGAATACAAACTTTTGGTAGTTATAGCAAGTATTGCTTTAACTTATAAAGATAACAGTATAATATGGATAGAACCAAATATGGAAGGTGTTCAAATATATTTAGATTCTAAAAAAATGCAAAATAATAATACTATGAGTGAAGAATATGCTGGGGAAATTGTCTGCGATAAAATGTCAAGGAATATTATAAGACGTATAGTAAAATGTTTTGGTTCTATTGCAAGTATATCAGATAAAAATGTTTTAGTAAAATGAATGATAAGTTGTTTTTATAAAAAAAATTCTGAGTTAAAATAATGCCTATTTTAAGAGTTCAAGATTTTGATGAGTTAATATTTTCTAAAAGAATATTCCCCATTTATTTGTTTGCAGGTGAAGAATCCTATCTTATTGATAAATGTCTTGACAAAACTGGTAATCTTTTTGTTTCAAGCAATTTTAATAAAGAAGTTTTTTATGCTTCTGAGTCTTCTTTTGAAGATATTTTAAGTGCTCTTCAAACTATTCCTTTTCTAAGTGATAAAAAGATTGTTATCGTTAAAGGTGTTAATAAAATGAAAGCTATTGACGCTGAAAGATTTTCTAATTATTTAATGAATAATAATACAGATGTTACTACGAATACGTCTTGCTTAGTATTTTTATACAATGATAATTACAAAAAAGAGACTGTATTAAAAAGAAAAGAGTTTATAAATAAATGTATTTCTTTAAAAAATTGCATTTGCGTAGATTGTAGAAGGCGATATGAGAGTGAGATAAAGGAGTTTATAATAAATGAATTTTCTCAAAAAGGAAAAACGATTTCGTATGATATCGTTTTAAGGATTATTGAGGAAAATGGAACAGATTTATTTAATATTACGAATGAAATTGAAAAAATATCATTATTTGTAGGGGAAAGAAAAAATGTTATGCAGAACGATTTAGAAAAGATAAGTGGGTATACAAAGGATGCAAATGTATACGCTTTGTCCTCAAGTATTGAATCAAAAGATTTAAAAAAGTCAATGTTTGTATTAGAAAAACTTTTAAGGGAAGGAGAAGGACTTACAGTTATCCTTTCTGTAATTGCTTCTACTGTAAGAAAAATGCTTAATGCAAAGAGCATGATTGAAGAACAGAATTTATCTATTTCTAAAACAGCTTTAACTCTTAAAATACACAATTTTTATGTAAAAACATTTTTTGAAAATTTACAAAAACACAATACTAACATATTAAAAGAAAGTTTGAAAAAAATATTAAAAGTGGACATTGCAATCAAAACTGGAGAGAATGATGCAATATCCACTCTAGAAGAAGCGGTTTTGTTTATTTGTAACAGATCTTAATAAAATATTAGTATAATTTATTACACGTGTTTTCAGTATTTGACAATTTGAATCTAAGCACTAATTTTTATCATTTTTAAAAGTGGCTGATAAGCTTTTTGTTGTATATTATTGGGGACTGATACAATATTTTTCAAATTTATAAGAGTATCAAGAACCTTCGCCAGTGTAATTTTTTTCATATTAGGACATTCTGCAAGATTTGTTACAGGATAAAATTTTTTAGTTGGGTTATCTTTTTCTAACTTGTATAAAATTCCTGTTTCAGTGCCTATAATAAATTCGTTTTCAGAGCTTTTTTTTATATATTTACACATTGTTCCAGTTGACATAATATGATCAGCATAAGAAATAGCCGCAGGGTGGCATTCTGGGTGCATAAGTATTTCAGCATTAGGATGTTCTTTTTTTGCTTTTATGACGTATTCTGGAAGAATAAAGTTATTGTGTGTGGGGCAAAAACCATCCCATATATTCATTTTTATACCTGAAACTTTTTGGACATAATTACCTAAATTCCTATCTGGAACAAAAATTATATCTATATCCTTTAAATTTTTATTTAAAGCTATACTTTTTACAACATTTACAGCGTTAGATGATGTACAACATATGTCACTTTCAGCTTTTACTTCTGCAGAACTATTTACGTAAGAAATGACGTAAGGATTTTTAAATTTTGTTTTAAATTTTTTTAATTTTTCAGCGGTCACCATGTCTGCCATAGGACAACCTGCATTAATATCTGGAATTAAAACTTTTTTGTTGGGATTTAATATAAACGCAGTTTCTGCCATAAAATGTACTCCGCAGAAAATAATAGTTTTAATATCTATTTGAGTTGCTTTTCTACTTAATTCTAGTGAATCGCCTATAAAGTCAGCAATATCGTGAATTTCTGGTAATTGATATATGTGAGCTAAAATTACCGCATTTTTTTCTTTTTTTAACTTATTTAAACTTTTAATAATATTGTTCATCATAGATAATCATTCCTTATAAATTTATATATCATCTTGCATGTTAGTGAAAATGAAAGGGATTGTAATTTTATACATTTCGTAAAAATATTTAACACGAGATGAAATATTAATTGAAAATTTTTTTAAAGAAATTGTCATTTTGGTATTTTGTATCTTTTGGAATTTCTCCCATAGCTTTTGCGTACTCAAAAAGTGCACGTTTTTGGGTCCCATTCATAGTTTTAGGTACAGAGATATTTATTTTGACGTAAAGATCACCTTTTGTTTTTCTGCCAAGTAATGGAAATCCTTGTTCACGTACTCTTAAAATAGCACCTGGTTGTATTCCTGCTGGAATTTTTAATTTTACATATCCTTCTATTACAGGAACCTCGTATTCCATGCCCATTGCCGCTTGTGAGAAAGAAATAGAAATATCAGTATATAAGTCATTACCATTTCTTCTAAAACTCACAGAGGGTTTTAAATGGATTACAACGTATAAATCTCCAGCAGGTGCTCCATTAATACCTGCATTACCCGAACCCGAAACTTTTAGAGAAGTTCCTTCATCAACTCCAGCAGGAATTTTTACTTTGATAGTCTTTTTTTTCTTTACTATTCCTTCACCCTTACATTCATAACAAGGGTTATTTACAATTGTTCCTTTTCCTTTACATTTCGGACATTCTTGACTAAATGAAAAAAATCCTTGAGAATATTTTATTTGACCTATGCCATTACATTGAGGGCAACGAGTAGGGGTCCCGTCTTTACTACCTGTTCCATGACACATATAACAGATTTCTTTTTTAGGGATATTTATAGAAATTTCACTGCCTTTCATAGCTTCAAGAAAAGAAATATTTATATCATAACGTAAATCTTCGCCTCTCTGTTGTGAAGCTCTATTTCTTGAACGATTGGTGCCACTAAAGATATCGCCAAAGATGTCGCCAAAGATATCACCCATATTTGAAAAATCACCACTTGTATATGTATATCTATTTTGTCCTCCACCTACTGAATCATGACCAAAAGTATCATATTGTTGTTTCTTTTGAGAATCTGACAATACCTCATAGGCTTCATTTATTTCTTTGAATTTTTCTTCTGCTTCTTTATTCCCTGGATTTTTATCAGGGTGATATTTTAAAGCTAATTTTCTATATGCCGACTTAATTTCTTCCGCAGAAGCAGTTTTATTGATTCCAAGTACTTCATAATAATCGCGTTTCATTTCTTTTGTCCCTTATAGATATGATGTATTACTGTTATATTTCAAAATTGTTACATAATAAGCTGATTAAAATTGCCCCATTTGTAAGATTGATATTAATTCAACAACTATAATTACACAATCAACATACAACATTACATTTAAATTTCAATGTAAAACTTACAATTATACCGAGATGTTTAAATTGTTGATGATTAAGTAATAAATTTAAAAAACATCAATACAAAAAAGATAACTGTTTTTCATTATTTGTTTTTGTTATCGTCAACTACTTCTGCTTCTACTACTTTTTCATTATTATTATCATTAGTATTTGTTTGTTGTTGTGTTGCTCCTTGATTGTTTTGTGCTTGAGATGCTTCTTTATATGCAGCTTCGGCAAGTTTGTGAGAAGCTGTAGTTAATGCTTCTTTTGTTGCTTTGATTATATTAATATCACTTCCTTTCAAAGCATCTTTTGAAGAATTTAATGCTTGTTCTATTGAAAGTTTTTCGTCAGATGAAATTTTATCGCCATGTTCTTTTAAACTTTTTTCCACAGAATAAACAAGATTATCGGCTTCATTTCTTATCTCTATTTCTTCTTTATGTTTTGCATCTTCTGAGGCATATTGTTCAGCTTCTTTTACATATTTATCTATATCTTCTTTTGAAAGTTTTGTAGACGATGATATCTTAATAGATTGCTCTTTCCCAGTACCTTTATCTTTTGCGGAAACATGTAAAATGCCGTTTGCATCTATGTCAAATGTCACTTCAATTTGAGGAACACCTCTTGGTGCAGGTGGAATTCCGTCAAGCATAAATCTACCAAGAGATAAATTATCTTTTGCCATAGGTCTTTCGCCTTGAAGTACATTAATTTCAACGCTTGGTTGGTTATCTGCTGCTGTAGAAAATATTTGAGAGCGTTTAGCAGGGACTGTAGTATTTCTTTCTATTAAAGATGTTCTTACGCCACCCATAGTTTCAAGTCCTAATGTAAGTGGAGTAACATCCAATAGTAGAATATCTTTAACATCACCTGTCAGTACAGCAGCTTGGACTGCTGCTCCAAAACATACACATTCCATTGGGTCTATTCCACGTTCTACTTTTTTACCGATACAGTTCTCAACAAACTTTTGAACAATAGGCATTCTTGTTGGTCCTCCCACCAAAATTATTCTGGTGATAGTTGTAGACGTGAGTTTGGCATCTTTTATAGCTTGTTCTATTGATGTTTGGCATCTTTCAACAATATGACTTACAAGGTTTTCAAGAGTTGCTCTTGTAAACTTCATCGTTAAATGTTTAGGCCCAGATGCATCAGCCGTTATAAACGGGAGATTTATATCAGTTTCTAAAATGTTTGAAAGTTCAATTTTTGCTTTTTCAGATGCTTCTTTTAAGCGTTGAACAGCCATTTTATCTTTGCGCAAGTCTATACCGTTAGTTTTTTTGAAATCATTAGCTATGTGATCAATTATAGCATTATCCATATCAGTTCCACCAAGTTGTGTATCTCCTGAAGTGGAAAGAACTTCAAACGTTCCCTCAGCTCCCATTTCCATAATAGTTACATCGAGAGTTCCCCCGCCAAGATCAAAAACTAATATTTTTTGTTCACTGCCAACTTTGTCTATACCATAAGCAAGCGACGCCGCGGTAGGTTCATTTACTAATCTCACAACTTCAAGACCTGCTATTGCTCCTGCATCTTTTGTAGCTTGTCTTTGATTATCGTTAAAATAAGCCGGAACTGTTATTACTGCTTTTGAAATTGTTTCTCCCAAATAAGCTTCCGCATCTTTTTTAATTTTTTGAAGAATAAAAGCAGAAAGTTGCTGTGGAGTAAACTCTTTGTCGTTTATTTTGTATTTATAGTCAGTTCCCATTTTTCTTTTGAAAGCACTTATAGTTCCTTCCGGGTTCGTAACTGCTTGTCTTCTTGCGGGTTCTCCTACTAAAAGTTGCCCATCTTTTGTAAATGCGACATAAGAAGGGAATGCCTTTCCTCCTAGTGTTGTTCCTTCTGCTGAGGGAATAAGAGTAGTTTTGCCACCTTCCATAATAGCAGCCGCAGAGTTTGATGTTCCTAGATCAATGCCGATAATTTTTGTCATATGCTTCCTCCTATTTATTATTTTTTGCTACTTTAACTTTTGCTGTTCTTATAAGTTTACCATTCATTTTATATCCTTTTTGGTAAACTTCTAAAATTTTGTTGTCAATTTCATCGCTTTCAATATATTCTAAAGCTTCGCAAACATTAGGATCAAATTTTTCGCATTGTATTTCTTCAATCCCTTCTTCTTTTAACATTTTTGAGAATTCTTTATTTATCATGTCAAGGCCAATTACAATACTTTCTACATTTTTACTTGTTTTTGCACTTTTCAAAGCTTGTTGTAAAACATCATTAATTCCTATTTGTTTAACAAGAATTTTCTCTTTTCCCCATTCTAAATAATCTTTTTTTTCCTTTTCAGAACGTCTCCTGTAATTTTCAAAATCAGCCTTAAGTCTTAAAAGTTGGTTATAATAATCTTGAGCTAAGTTTTTTTGTTCTTCAACAGTTTGTTTTAAAATCTCAAGTTCGGAAATCTTTTCATTCTTATCATCATCGTAGTTGCAATTATCCATAACTTGTTTGTTTATAGTATCTTCTTTTTTATTTTCCAACTTTGCCTCCAATTATTTTTTGTCTTTAAAAAATTTATTTAACATTTCAGAAACATGACTTACAAGCGACATCATCTTTTGGTATTCCATACGTTTTGGTCCGATAATACCTAAAATTCCGACGGCCTGCTCTCCATTCTTGTAAACGGTTGTTATTATAGTTAAATCTTTAAGTTCATCAAGCATATTTTCAGAACCAATTTTTACATTTATTCCATTGCTATTGAAATCTTTATTTATTATTTTTATAAATTTTTCTTTATTCTCATTAAATTTTATAAGTGATTTTAGTGATTCAAAATCATTGAAATTAGGTAATTCTACCACATTTGACGTACCATCTATGTAAATATCATCTTGTATATCGTAAAAAACGTCGCTTATTTTTTCTGCAATTCTTAGAAATTCTTCTTCATGTTGTTTAAAATTTATTATGTGCGATATAATTTCTTTGTTTGCCTGAGCAACAGATATTCCTCTTAATGATTTGTTTAAAAAATCTCTGAGATGAACAAGTTGAGTTTGTGTGAGAAAAGCATCAATTTTTTTATGTTTTATCAATCCACTGTTAGTGAGTAAAATAATTAATAATTGATGCTTTGTAATTTGCACCAATTCAATATTTTTTATGCCATCATATTGAGCTTTAGGAGCCATGACAAAACCAGTGTATTGAGAAAGACCTGATAAAATGCGTGAAGTTTCAGAAAGAATAGTCTCAATTTCATTATGTTTTTGTTCATACTCTTTTTTTATTCTCCCTTCTTCTTCTACAGCAAAGCTCTGTAACTTTACAAGGTTATTTACATAAGTTCTATAACCTTTGTCCGTAGGAATTCTTCCCGCAGAAGTATGTGGATGTGTAAGATATCCTTCTTCTTCTAAATTTGCCATTAAATTTCTGACTGCAGCTGGTGAAAGAGAAATATTATATTTTTCTATTAATATATTTGATCCGACAGGTTTGCCAGTTTTAATATATTGGTGAATAATAGCACTTAAAATTTTGGTCTTCCGTTCCTTTAGGATTTCTGAAGCTACGTGACGCATTTTGTCCTCTTTAAAAACAATAACAAGATATATTAGCACTCATAATAGCGAAGTGCTAATATTCTAGCACTAACTTTACGTTTAGTCAAGTTTTTGTTGAATTTTGTAAATATATATGAATTGTTTAGCATTTAGCATTTAAGCATTTAGCATTTAAGAGATAGTTTTATGATAAATACCAGATTTTCAATAAACTATTAACTATTAAAACAAATAAAACTTTTGCATTATGCATATTTCTAAATTCTTTAAATAAATAAACAAATTTTATTTGGATAGGGAGAATATTATTAGTAATTTATTTGAATTTTGCGAATAATTGACAATTAAGACAATAATATCGTATCATGGCTAAGTGTTGTTGTGCATAGTGCATTAATATAAAATGAGGATAAGATGAATATAAGACCGGCAAAGGTTAAAGATGTAAAAGAAATACACAGTCTTGTTGAACATTATGCCAATAATAGAGAAATGCTTCATAGATCTTTAAGTGCAATATATGAGAATGTTCAAGAATTTATCGTAGCTGAGAATGACAATAAAATAATAGGATGTGGAGCGTTGCATGTTTCATGGGAGGACTTGGCGGAAATCAAAGCTTTAGCTATAATAGAAGAGTTTAGCAAACAAGGAATTGGGAAAAAAATAGTTACAAAACTTCAAGACAATGCGAAATTCTTAGGGATAAATAAAATTTTTGTATTAAGTTTCAAACCCGATTTTTTTAAAAAACTTGGTTATGTTATAATCCCCAAAGAAACGCTTCCCCACAAGATATGGAATGAGTGCATTAATTGTTATTTGTTCCCAGATTGTGGCGAGGTTCCTTTGCTTATTTCTTTTAAGTAATTAAAATTAGTTTCTAAACATTAGCATATCAAAGGTATAAATGTAATTAGTTTAAAAATAAATAGTGATCGGTTTATTATTATAAAAACATTAAAGAATTTTATTTAGAATTTAGTTTATTTCGTTAGAAAGATTTTTTGTCTTTTCAATTAATGGTTGTTGATAACAACACGTTGATTAAAATTTGCGATAGTCTTTCTAAGTATAACAAGATTAAAATCGTCGGTTTTGTTACATGATTTTAAATATTTATAAGTATAAATAAAAATTTCCTAAATATCAAATTTTGAAAATCTTTAGGCTTCGGTTCTGTGTTAATAGAATATTGAAATTCAACTTTCAAATAAAAAGAATAGAAATTGTTTTATTTATGATGGTTGGTGGTTATTTCATACTACATTCTTTACAGGATACTTTAAATCTTTATACTTCATGTCTTTTTGATGTTATGTATCTAAAAGTACATAGATAAGTGCAGTTCAAAATTATTGAGTGAATGTTTTAAAGTTGATTTTTTGATATCTTTATTACAACGATATATAGCGAATATGTAATGAAATAATTTTGAATAGTCAGCATTATTTTTTCAAAAATTTATGAAAAAAAAATTTTCATAAAGTCAGGATTTTGAGATATATTGTATGAAATGTTTATGTTGTCTATAATAAAAATAAGTCTACCTAAAGTATGTACAAGTTGTTTCCCGATAAAAAATATGTAAAAATTTTACAATGAAATAAAAAGATCTTTCAAAACTATTGTTTTTGTACGGTGTCAACTCGCTTCATAAATTATACATATCCGTGTATACTAAAAACTTGATTAAAAATCTTATTTATAATAATCATTTTGTTATAACTGTAGAAAATATAAAAGTAAAAATAGGAGTCTTTATTTATATTGGCATAAATAAAATGAATATAATGGGACTATAAAACTGTATTGTCTTTGATAAAAGATGAATGTACATTATATTTTATGTGTTGTATTTATATTTGAACCAATTTCTGCTGATCTTAGAGGAAATATTTATATTGCATAATTTCTATAATAAAGGTATTAAATCGGTTCGTCTTCAATATATTTTCTATTCATAATTGATAATAAAGATTATTTTCAATCATCATGAGAAAATGTTTTTGTGGCTAGAAATGAAGATTAAGAAACTTTGAATGGTAATTTATACTTGTAACGGCATCATTCCGTAATGCATTGTTTCATTTAAACATTTGATAGAGGAGGTATATATAAACTTAAAAGTATAGATTTATGAGCCATTAAAATTAAGATTTGCAATTGTAAAAAGTTCAATAAAGTAAGTCATGATTAAAAAAGTGTTTTATAAATATAATATTAGCATAAAGAGGGTAGTAATTAACAGATTAAACTTTGTTTTTTGCGATTTTATTATTAAGTACTGTGTATAAAGTACATTGAAGAGGAAATGAATAATAATTACTATGCTTTAGAAACTGTTGATTTTAAAATAAACGATGATGTTGTTGGATATGTGAAGAAGTGTTGAAATTGTTTTTAAGAAATATTCTCTTCTAAAAATATGATTTTTGGGACCAGTTAAAAGCAATTATAATAATTTAAAAAAATATTGAATTGAATAGTATTTGGTAATAAAATTATTAATTTACAGAATAAAGCCATAACAAAAGATTGTAGAACAAGTACAAATTCATTTTAATTTATTAAATTTAGAAGAATGTACTAATTATTATTAGAATAGGTGATAAAAAATTCAAATAAAGAAGTATTTGTCTAGTACGTAACTTTAGATAAAGTGATTGACAGATATAATAACTAATTCAATAAAATTCTTATTGATTGTGAAAGAGTTGAAAAAGTATAAAATTTTTATATTAGATTTATCAGAAGTTCTTTGTTATATCAAAAATGACAAGAGTATCAAAAATTATTGATTCAGATTGTTTGTTATAATGGGAGTGAATTTGACACTTTTTCTGAATACTATCTGTACAGGTAAAATTATATCTCCAAAAACTAATAATAACAATTGTGTAGCTATAAGATTTCAAAGCATTATAAAATCTTTATTCTTGAGAACATGCCAAAAAAAGTTGAAAATCTTATAAAAAATAAATATAACATAAATGTTGTATATTATGTGTTAAAGACTCAAAATTAATGTTTTTAAATAATTGAGACTTTGATATATGTTGCTGTTACAATAAAAACTAAAATCATTTAAATTGAGTTACGGTAAGGCTTTCAATGCATCCATAAGCCTTCCTTTTTATAAATTTATAGGCCTTTGTTAGCTTGTAGAAAATTCCAAGTGTTCAAGTATTTGGAATAGGAATGTTTCAAACAGATAATGGTAAAAAAATTATAGTTACAGTATTAAAAATTATTAAAGTGTAAAAAAACAGTGTAATATATAATTTATAGATTTAATATGATATGTACATATAATAAAATAGATATAGAAAATTAGAATATAAATGAAATCGAAGTTAAATTTATTGAAATGTATAGGTATGAAGAAAATATCGGATAATATTATTATATAAAAGGGTGGTTATCCTATTTTTTATGTTAAAGTTTGAAAATTTTATTTTGAAATACTTGAGTCAAAGTTTTGATGTATAAATATAACTAGCAGAAAAAAAGTATATTTAAATTTGCGAGAGTTGTATAAATGTGGCATGTTGAATCAAAATTCTTTTGTTGTGTTTATTTGTATCACAAGAAATGGAAGGTATTTGAGGAAATGGAAAAATTGGAGATTATTCAATATTTGGTAGTATAAGAAAAAGATAAGGATATTAAATATGAAAAAACCGCTAAAATGCCTTATTTTAGAAGCTTTTTCATATTGCTTTTTGTTTGGAATGATTTGTTGAAGAAAATAGTAAAACGTAACATATATCTTTAATTTTATAATATTAAATTTTTGTATAATTTGACAAAATAATAGTGTAATAATGATATTAAACAACATCTATTTAAAGCAAGTTTGTTTTTGGCAATAAGTATTTAGATAATTCAGAATTTAAGGAAATTTTAATAGTAGACGAAATTAGTTTTGTATTTTGTCTAGAGTGTGGAGAAATAATTTCATGTTAACAGAAAATAAAAAGTTGAGGATAAAGAATCAATTTTAAAATATATTATTCAAACATTTTCTTCAGATGTCGTTAAAATTGCTTAAAGTTTTGTCGGAAAATTAAAAATTCTCAAAATTATATTAATACATACTTAAAGGCGAAAAAATTAATCCAAGGTATTTGCTTTCAGGTTTAAAGATTTTGTTTAAATATGGCAGCAATTTTTTACATTATGCAGATTTTTTAGAAAAAAATATCAAAATATAAAATAACTATTGCTGAATTGGGAAAATAAAATAACTAATCTGTCTTATTACATTGGGGCCTTAACATTAACACTAGTTATTTTTATAGAGTTTTGTTTTTTTTGTTTATGATGATTCAAAAACTATAAACATTTCTGTGTCAGACGGGGAATATCTAACATAATTTTAAAGATTATATTCAAATTTAAATATAATTTTGAAAAATAATGGTATTGTATTTTATGTTTATAAGAGTAAAAGAAAAAGATATAGACATTTTTTATCTTAAAAAATAATTTAGACAATGTTGTTGTTTCTTTATCTAAATCTAAGGCATTATCGAAAACAAATATTACTAAATTAAAATCGACAAAACTTTAGTAATTAGAGAATCGTAAATAAAAGCTTTTTTGTTTATAGTTTTTAGTGATGTAGATTATGGGTTTCATGGGTCTGCAAAAAAGATGATATTTGGATAAAAGAATTTAAGTTTATTAGTTGGAAATTGAAAAATGAGCTGAAAAAATAGTTGCAAACTATATTTCTAGTAAGTATTTTTTTTATTTGAAATGGATGGATTGTAATTGTTGTTATTTTGATTTTGATATATTAAAAGGAAAAATAGATAAAGATACTTTATATGTAGTTTTAATTCTGTTAATTCCTGTTCTTACATAAGTTTTTTAGCTGTTTTGGATTGTAAACTTATTATTTTATCCAATAGTCAGTTTTTATCTTATTTTAAATTTTTATAATAGTGTTTTATTATTTATATTCGTAGTGTGCTATTAATTTATGTTATTATCATTATATATTTTGAACATTATATTTTTATGAAAAAATCTAAGATATAGGTAATATTGATAGAGATTTTGTTTATAATTTGTATGTGTTTAATTCTTGAGATATAAAGAGTAAAATATATTTCTATAAAGCATAGATTTTTGAAGAATTGTGATATTTTAATAAGGAAAAAGTTTTAAAATAGTCTAAAATATTAAAGAAATAATATTTTAACTTTTTATATGAAAAGTGTATTTTTTACTTTAAGATTGAGAATATTTTTAAAGATAATAAATTTCTATTACGAAGTCATAAAAGTAATGATTTTTTTATAGCAGTTTTCTCATTGGGTTAACAGTTCCAAAAGCTTGTAATTACTGGTGAATTAATAGAATTTATATGTATCTTTATTTTAATGAAAGATCAAAGAGGAGTTAAACACTCAAAGAGTAGTAGAGTTTATCCTCTTATCAAGAAGTGAAGAAGTTTTGTAAAATTTACGAATACACTGAGGAATTGTTCTTGTTTATAAAAAGTTTATTTTCTTTGCAAATAAATGTAATTGTAAGCGTAGGATTGTGTTTCTTGATGAGAAAATTAGTATTTTTGCATAAGAATTTATAGAAATGTGATAAAATTTATACAAAGCGAGTGTTTTGTACGATAGAGGTTTATTTCAATATGACATTCGTTAAAATTTTTAAATCGAGATGAAAGTATAATGTTATAAATTATAGTGAGTTTAACATTAATAAAATAAGTATTATTTATTTGTCATTAAAAAATAGAGAATTAACTTTTAGAATGTATTGTAATGACTATTAAAAAAATGGTTCTGATGACTGTTTTGCAAAAGAGTCTATTCTTAATTTACAAATTTTTTTAGTTATTAAAAGAATAAATCTTTTTGAGGAAATGATGATAGGTTAAAAAGAGATAGTCTTCTCGGTTATTTAAGACGTTTTTTGCAGAAACTAAACTAGAAACTGCAACGAGCAAAGTGTTGTAGCAGTAGTTTTTATGTTTTTAGGTAGGCATGGAAGTTTAGTAAAGTTGACAAAGCTTTATGTAAGGCTAAAAGAGATGGAAAATCTTAAATTATGTTATATGATAATAATGCTATATTATTACCTTGACAAATCTACATGTATTATTGTAGCATTAATTTGGTACAGCAGGTTTGTTTTGTATCGTATTGTGTTTTTGATAAAAAAAAGAGAAATTAATGAAATATTTTTTCGTGAAGGTGCTTACGATTGAGTTACTGATTTTCGTCCTGTAGAGCATGCTTCTGCAGAAAGTGATGAGAAAAATGTTTTAGTCGTGAAAGAGATATACTGGTTTGTTTTTGAAAGATTTTAAAAAATATTTTTTTTATGATTCTCAAGTAATCATGGGAAAGAAAATATGTCAGAAAATGTGATTAAAGAGGATTTATTGAAAGAGAAAGTAAATCTGAGCAAAAATGCAATTACTGTTCTTCAAAAACGTTATTTAAAGAAGAATAAGGATAATAGCGTCATTGAGAATGTTGAGGATCTATTTTATAGAGTTGCTGAAAATATTGCTCAGGCTGATAAAAAGTACGATAGTAGTGCTGACATCGCATCTTTGGTAAAAGAATTTTATTTTTTAATGTCTCGTTTAGATTTTTTACCTAATTCACCAACTTTAATGAATGCAGGAAGACATTTACAACAGCTTTCCGCTTGTTTTGTCTTACCTATAGATGATTCAATGGATTCTATTTTTGAAACTTTGAAAAATACAGCCCTCATACATAAATCAGGTGGAGGGACAGGTTTTTCTTTTTCAAAACTTCGTCCAAATAAGGATACAGTAAAGACTACATCGGGAGTTTCTTCTGGTCCGATATCTTTTATGCAGGTTTTTAATGCTGCTACAGAGGCCATAAAACAAGGCGGGACAAGACGTGGTGCGAATATGGGCATGCTTAGAATAGATCATCCTGATATTTTAGAATTTATAGCATGTAAAAATGAAAATGCAAGTTTGAATAATTTCAATATATCTGTTGCAGTTACCAAGGAGTTTATGGATGCTTTTGAAAGAAATGAATATTATAATCTTTATAATCCAAGAAACGGTGAAATTGTCAGTAAATTAAATGCAAAAAATGTTTTTGATAAAATAATTGATCAAGCGTGGAAAAATGGTGAGCCTGGCATAGTTTTTATTGATAGAATAAATGAAAAAAATCCTATTCCTGAATTAGGGATTATAGAATCTACAAACCCCTGTGGCGAACAGCCTCTTTTACCTTATGAATCATGTAATCTAGGCTCAATAAATTTAGGACACTTTATAAAAGATGGAAATATTGATTGGAATAAGTTGGAAAAAACTGTGAAATTGGCGATTCATTTTCTTGATAATGTGATAGATATGAATAAATATCCTATAAAAAAAATAGATGAAGTGACTTGTTCTAATAGAAAAGTGGGACTTGGAGTTATGGGTTGGGCAGATTTGCTTTTATATTTAGGTGTTCCTTATGGTTGTGAAGAATCTTTAAATCTTGCCGAGCTGCTTATGGGTTTTATTCAGCGTAAATCTCATGAAGCTTCGGAAGAACTGGCGATGAAAAGGGGAGCCTTCCCAAATTTTAAAAAAAGTATATATGCTAAGATTAAGCCTATAAGGAATGCGACTACAACCACAATTGCTCCTACTGGTACTATTGGAATAATAGCTTCAGCTTCAGGAGGAATAGAGCCTCTTTTTGCTCTTGTATATAAGAGAGCACAATGTTTAGATTATGAAGAAATGTATGAAGTAAATCCTTACTTTGAAAAGCTTGCAAAACAAAAAGGGTTTTATTCATCTCAGCTTATTGATAGGATAGCTGAAAAAGGTAGTATACGTGATTTCAAAGAAATTCCTGAAGATATAAGAAAAGTATTTGTTACTTCTCATGATATTTCTCCTGAAGAGCATATAAAAATGCAAGCAGCTTTTCAAAAGTTTACGGATAATGCTGTTTCAAAGACAGTTAATTTTCCTAATACAGCAACTAAAGAAGATGTTAAAAAAGCATATCTTCTTTCATATAAACTAGGTTGTAAGGGAGTGACTGTTTATCGTGACGGAAGCAGGAATGAGCAGGTTTTAAATCTTGTAAAAAACAAAAAAAAAGAATCTGTTCAAAGCCAAAAGACACAACCAAGAGTTCGACCTACTAAGACTGTGGGTTTTACACTTCTTATGCATACGGGTTGTGGTAAAATGTATGTTACAGTAAATGAAGATAATAAAGGAGTATGTGAGGTATTTACACAACTCGGAAAGTCAGGTGGCTGTACTGCGTCTCAGTCGGAGGCTATGAGCCGTTTGGTCTCCTTAGCCTTGCGTTCTGGAATTAATCAGAATATAATTGTGAATCAGTTAAAGGGTATAAGATGTCCAGCACCTATGCTTGCAGAGGGTGGATTAATTTTGTCCTGTGCTGATGCAGTGGCTAAAGCTTTAGAGTCGTATGATAAAGAAAAGTCATCTCCAAATCTTTTTGAGCGAATAAATCATGTTGAAAAAGTTGATGAGCATAATTATCAAGAAAATTATTATACATCAGAATCGTGTACCAATGTTTCAGGTGCGTGTCCACAATGTCCAGAGTGTGGAGAAATGTTGAATTTTTCAGAAGGGTGTGGAATTTGTCGGGATTGTGGTTATTCAAGGTGTTTTTAACAATATTTTATTATCGATTTATAGCTTAAATTGGTTTGAATATTATTAAAGTATAGAAAGAAATAAGAATTCATAAAATATTTTATAAGTGTTTAAATTAAAGTATTATAGTGCAAAATAAATTGTTTTTTAGTTGTAATTATAAGGTTCAGAGTGAAAATACTTATTTTTTGTCATTCTGAACCTATTTAATATTTAAGGTGATTAAAATGGTTAAAAACGATAAATGGATAAAAAAAATGTCACTTAATTACAATATGATCGAACCTTTTGAAGCCAAGCAAATAAGAGATGGAAAAATTTCTTATGGGTTATCTTCTTATGGATATGATGTACGACTTTCTAATGAATTTATGATTATGAAAAAGATTTCTAAAACTCTTGATCCTAAACAAGTACAAGATAATTTATTTAAATTTATAAAGGTTGAGAAATATATAGAAATTCCTCCAAATACAGTAGTTTTGGGTAAAACATTAGAATATTTCAAGGTGCCAAGAAATATTATAACCATAGCATTTGGTAAATCTACTTATGCAAGATGTGGTATTTTTGTAAATATTACACCATTTGAACCTGAATGGGAAGGTTATGTTACACTTTCAATATCAAATAGCATGTCTATGCCTGTAAAGATTTACACGAATGAAGGTATAGCTCAAATATTATTTTTAAGTGCAAATGAACCATGTGAAGTTTCTTACGCTGATAGAAAAGGAAAATATCAAACACAAAAAACTATAACTTCTGCAAAAATTTGATACAATCCAAAAAATAAATAAAAGTAGCATAAATACAAAAATTAGGTAATCGAAATGATTTTGATATTAGATTTTGGTTCACAGTACACACAGTTAATTGCAAGACGAATAAGAGAGGAAAAGGTATATTGTGAAATACATCCTGGAGATAAGTCAGTAGACTTTTTAGGGGAATTTAAAAATTTAAAAGGTATTATTCTTTCGGGTGGGTATGGTAGCGTCTATTCCAAAAGAGCTATTTGGCCTGACTCAAAAATATGGAAATTGAATGTTCCTATTTTAGGGATATGTTATGGTATGCAACTTATAGCACAATATTTAGGTGGTAAAGTTGTTTCATCTAAAAATAGAGAGTTTGGCATTGCAAGCGTCAATTTAAGTTGTGATAGTCTTTTATTTGATGGGATCAACTCAAAAGAGATTTTTTGGATGAGTCATGAGGATAGGCTTTTAAAAATGCCAAAAAACTTTAAAGTTATTGCAAGATCAGAGAATACTCCGTATGCTGCTATAGAACATGTATCAAAAAAAATATATGGTGTTCAATTTCATCCTGAGGTGAAGCATTCTGTTAGTGGTAAACTAATGCTTCAAAATTTTATATTTAAAATATGTGATTCAAAGCGTGATTGGATCATAAAAACTTATATAGTTGATGAAATAAAAAAAATTAAAAAACAAGTTGGGAAAAGTAAAGTTTTGTGTGCTCTTTCCGGTGGTGTTGATTCTTCTGTTGCAGCAGTGATGCTTTATAAAGCTATAGGTAAACAGTTAATATGCATTTATGTTGATCATGGTTTGCAAAAATTTGGTGAAACAGAAAGAGTACGTAAAGTTTTTGGTAAACTTTTTGGTAAAAATCTTATAGTAATTGATGCTAAAAAATTGTTTTTATCAAAATTAAAAGGTATTACAGATCCTGAACAAAAAAGAAAAATTATAGGTCATATGTTTATAGAAGTTTTTGATAAAGAGGCTAAAAAATTGAAAGGAATAGATTTTCTTTTGCAGGGCACTATATATTCTGATATTATAGAAAGTGTATCTATAAGGGATACTAAAAGTTTTATTAAAAGTCATCATAATGTCGGAGGCCTTCCTGAAAAAATGAAAATGAAATTAATTGAGCCATTAAAATTTTTGTTTAAGGATGAGGTAAGAATTTTAGGAATAGAACTTAAAATTCCGAATGAAATTATAAATAGACAGCCATTCCCTGGACCAGGTTTTGCAGTGAGAGTAATAGGCGAAATAACTGAAGAAAAACTTAATATTCTGAAAAAGGCGGACAATATAGTAACAGAGGAAGTAAATAAAGCGGGTCTTTATGATAAAATATGGCAGGCTTTTGCTATAATACTATCTGTTAAAACTGTAGGTGTTATGGGTGATTCTAGAACTTATGAATATGTGATTGTTATAAGAGCTGTCAATTCAGAAGATGCGATGACAGCAAACTGGGTTAAACTTCCTTATGAGCTTTTAGATAAAATGTCCTCTCGTATTGTTAATGAAGTTAAAGGTGTTAATAGAATAGTTTATGATATTTCTAATAAGCCACCCGCAACAATTGAGTGGGAATAATGAGAAAATTAACAATATTTCTAGTTTTTGTGTCAGTATTTGGAACTATAAGCATATTATTTGCGTTTTTCCCTGCATGTACAAAAATTCAAAACAATACTAGATATGTTGAGTCTATACAAATAAGAGGTTCTGATACTATTGTAAATCTTATTCAAGCTTGGTCTGAAAATTTTGTAAAGCAGTATCCAAATTGCAACATAAGTGTTACGGGTGGAGGCTCTGGTACGGGTTTTGCTTCTTTGATAAATAAGACATGTGATATTACAATGTCATCTCGTAAAATAGAAAAAAAGGAAAAACTTTTAGCTGATATTAAAGGGATAAAACCAGTTGAATTTAAAATTGGAATTGATGGATTAGCAGTGCTTGTAAATAAAAATAATCCTGTTAGTAAGTTAACATTGGAACAGTTGCGTGATATTTTTATGGCGAAAATTACCAATTGGAAAGAAGTTGGTGGTGAGAATAAAAAAATAGTGGTTTTATCAAGAGAAAGTAATTCAGGAACGCATATGTTTTTTAAAGAACGAGTTTTAAGAAATAATGATAAGAATTCTAATAATGAATTTTCCATGCATTCTCTTATGATGTCGTCTTCACAAGCTATATATGATGAGGTTTATCAAAATTCTAACGCCTTGGGATATGTGGGTATGGGATTTATAAATAATGGAGTAAAAGCTATTTCTGTGGCTATAAATAATAAAGATGGATACGGTTACCCTAATCTTGAAAATGTAATGAATGGTAAATATCCTATTTCAAGACCTTTGTATCTTTATACAAATGGGGAACCTTATGGTGTTGTTGAAATGTTTATAAAATATGCTTTATCTGATGAAGGTCAGAATATTGTTTTAAATACTGATTTTGCTCCAATAAAAAAACTAAAAAAAGAGTAATATAGCAATAAGAAGTTGTAAAGGAATTGACAGATGGAATTATTTTTAAAAAAACTGAAAAAATTCAAAGTATTATGGTGAAAAGTTTATTTTTACAGGATTTTCTGTAAGATTATGATCAAGGGTTAATATGAGAAAAACTATAGACAATATAATGGAAATTATCATTTTTGTATGTGGTATGTTATCTGTTGTTTTTGTAGTTTTGATTTTTGCTTTTTTATTTAAAGAGAGTTTTACTTTTTTAAAAGATTTTGGCATTGTTAGATTTATTATAGGACATTTTTGGTATCCTACTTCAGAACCACCATCATTTGGTATTTTCTCTTTGATTATGGGTTCTGTTTTAGTAACGACCGGAGCTTGTTTAATAGCAGTTCCTATAGGTGTTATGACTGCACTTTTTATTTCTGAAATTGCTCCTAAAGGTGTAAAAGATGTTTTAAAATCGTTGGTTGAACTTATGGCCGCTATACCAAGTGTAGTTATAGGTTTTGTTGGTATGGTTACTATTGTTCCAATAGTAAAAAACATTTTTAATTTACCTACAGGACTTACTGCTTTTTCAGGAGCTATGATGCTTGCGTTTATGGCTATACCTACTATAGTTACCATATCTGAAGATGCAATTAGTTCAGTTCCTTGGCAGTATAAAGAAGGTGCCCTTGCTTTAGGTGCTACAAAATGGCAGACAATCAGAAGAATTGTTTTAAAGGCCGCTATGCCTGGTATAATAGCTGCTATAATGCTTGGCATTGGTAGAGTAATTGGAGAAACAATGGCTGTAATGATGATAACTGGAAATGCAGCACATATTCCTCATTCGATTTTTGAACCTGTTAGAACAATGACTGCTACAATAGCTGCTGAAATGGGGGAAACTGTTAGAGAAGGAATGCACTACAAATCGTTATTTGCTATAGGCTTTGTACTTTTTGTTATAACTTTTATGGTGAATTTTTTGGCAGATTTGTTTTTGGGAAAGAATAAAAATTTATGATAAAATTAAATCCTAAGTTATCACAAAAACTTTCATATACTCTTCTTTGTATTACAGTTGGTTTAGCTATTGTTCCTATACTTATGATAGTATTTGTAATTGTAAAAAACGGATTATCAGCAATAAGTTGGGAGTTTTTAACTTCTATGCCTAAAAATGGAATGCGCGAAGGTGGAATTTTGCCTGCGATACTTGGAACGTTTTCAATAGTTTTATGTTCTATTATAGTAACTCTTCCTATAGGTGTTTGTGCTGCGATTTATTTAAATGAATATGCAAAAAATAATTTGCTTACAAGAATAATAAAGCTAGCCATTGTAAATTTAGCTGGTGTTCCATCTGTTGTTTATGGATTGTTTGGACTTGGCATTTTTGTTATGTTTTTTAGGTTGGGAGTTTCGATTATTGCGGGTGCTTTGACTTTGTCTATAATGGAATTGCCAGTTATTATAACTACGGTTAGAGGGGCTTTAAGCAGTGTACCTCATTCATTTAGAGAAGCAAGTTTATCTTTAGGTGTAAGTCGTTGGCAAACCATTAGACATATAGTTCTTCCTAATGCTATTCCTGGAATTTTAACTGGAACAATACTTAGTATTGCAAGAATATCAGGAGAAACGGCTCCTATATTGTTTACCGCAGCTGCATTTTATGTCCCTCATTTGCCGCATTCTATATTTGACCAGGTGATGTCTTTGCCTTATCATTTGTATATCATTTCAACACAAATTCCAAATATGCCTAAAAATTTAATATATGGCACAGCTCTTGTTCTTTTAATGATGGTTTTAACGATGAGTTGCGTTGCAATTATTGCAAGAATTTATTTTAGGAAACGTAGAAAGTGGTAAATAAAATTAAAGTTAAACAATTGAGTTGTTATTATAATAAAAAATGTGTTTTAAAGTCATTAAGTATAAATATCGTACAAAATGAAATTCTAAGCGTTATAGGTCCAGCAAATAGTGGTAAAACTACCTTTTTAAGGACATTAAATAGAATGAATGATTTAAATATAGCTTATTATCGTGATGGAGTGGTTTACCTTGATGACAATAATATATTTGACATGAATATGGAAAAATTAAGAAGGCGAGTGGGTATGCTTTTTGCCATGCCAATACCTCTCCCCATGAGCATATATGAAAATATTGTATACGCTCCAAAGTTATTTGGCCTTATTAAAACGAAGTCAGAACAAAATGATATTGTTGAACAAACTTTAAAAGATGCATCTTTATGGGATGAAGTTAAAGATAGATTAAATTTTTCAGCAATGAAAATGTCTGGAGGGCAGCAGCAGAGACTTTGTATAGCTAGGATTCTTGCAGTCAATCCTGAAGTTATATTGTTTGATGAGCCTTGTTCAGGACTTGATCCTATATCCACGGCAAAAGTTGAAGAAGCTATGATTGAACTTAAACGAAAATATACTATAGTGCTTGTTACAAATAATGTTAAACAGGCATCACGTGTAAGTGATAAAACAGCGTTTTTTCTTATGGGTAGACTTATAGAAATTGACAAAACTGGGGAATTATTTGTATCACCCAAGAAAAAAGAAACTGAAGATTATATAACTGGTAGGTTTGGATAATGTCTAAGATAGAAATAGAAAATTTTAATTTGTACTATTCTGATTTTCATGCATTAAAGAATATTAGTATTAATATTGAGGATAAAAGAATTACTGCTATGATAGGTCCTTCAGGATGTGGTAAGTCAACACTTTTGAGATCTATAAATAGAATTAACGATACTATAGAAGGTGTTTGTACTAAAGGGAAAATAAAAATTTCTGGAGAAAATATTTATAATGATGATGTTGATGTGGATTTTTTAAGAAGAAATGTTGGTATGGTTTTTCAAAGACCAAATCCGTTTCCAATTTCAATTTATGAAAATGTAGCTTTTGGATTAAAAGTTAATAGAATAGCATCTGATAAAGATGTTATTAATAAAATTGTTGTAGAGAGTTTAAAGGCTGTTTTATTATGGGATGATATTAAAAATAAATTACGTAAATCTGCTTTGTCTTTGACGTTGGAGCAACAACAAAGACTTTGTATAGCTAGGGTTATCGCAGTTGTGCCTCGTATTATTTTGCTTGATGAACCTTGTTCTTCTCTTGATCCTGTAGCTACAAGAAGAATCGAAGAATTGATGATGGTTTTAAAAAATAAATATACGATAGTAATAGTAACTCATAATATGCAACAGGCTGCAAGAATTTCTCAGGATACTGTATTTATGTTTTTAGGGGAACTTATAGAATTTAATAAAACTGAAAAAATATTTACGAATCCCTTAAAAAAAGAAACTAGTGACTATGTGACCGGTCATTTTGGATAAAATTGTTGGTTATTGCTTCAAATAAAGTTTTTGTTTGATTTATAAATTTATTATTGAAATTTTTAATAGGAAAACTTATAGAAAAGCATTTTAAAAATAAAAGAGTAAAGCGCTTAATAAATAATGTTTTATGAATAATTCTAATTGTTTTTAATGAGGAAAATAAGAAAAATTTAATATCAAATATGTTTTAAATGTGGAGGGAATAATGAGGCATTTTGATGTTGAAATGAGCGATTTACAAAATAATCTTCTTGGTATGGCAAGGCTTGTTCAAAATATGATAAAAATTGCAACTCAAGAACTTGTTGAGAGAGATACAAAACTGTTTGATATAGTTGGTAGTCTTGAGAAAGAAGTGAATATACAGGAAATAGTTATAGATGACAAATGTTTAAAGTTGATAGCTTTAAATCAGCCTGTTGGGGCAGATTTAAGATTTATAACTTCCGCGATGAGAATAAACAGCGATTTAGAAAGAATGGGCGATGAAGCGTTGAATATAAGCAGAATGGCTTTAGACTTAATAAAATATCCAGAACTTAAACCTCTTATTGATATTCCTAAAATGGTGGAAGATGTTCAAAATATGATTTTGGACTGTATAAAAGCTTTTAATACAAGTGATCCAGACTTAGCACTGTCTGTGCTTGATAAAGACAAAGAAGTTGATTATTTAAGAGATAGGGTTATTGAAGATATTAAGGGTTTAATTCTTAAATTTGTAGATATTACCATTGTTCAAAGAGCTGTGGATTTAATGTTTATTGCAAAAAGCATAGAAAGACTTGGGGATCACGCAACAAATATTAGCGAAGACATTATTTTTATGGTTCATGGAAAAGATATTCGTCATCCAAGGACTTTACATATAGATGAAGTTTTATAATTATTTTTTACATAGGTTTGATTTGTTAAAATTTATTAGAGTATGTATAGATAAAATAATTGAGCATAGATAAAAGATTTTGATGAATTAATTTTTACTTACTTAAAAATTTGCATATTCATATAAGAGAGGGAATATTGTATCTTTATTAGCATTAGTTATTAATAAATATAAATTTACTTTTTGGGGGCTAGTATGTATGAAATATTTTTACTGATGATGTAGAAGAGAGTATTGAATCAGCAAAAATTTATGAATTAATTATTCATTTATTTACAGATGTTTTTAAGCCTATACGATAATTAAAGAATTTAAAATCCGAATATAGGTGATTTGCAATAAATATAAAAAAACAGTTTAAACTTAATGTAATATTTAAATTGGCATGGAGTAAAATGTCATAAAGAAAAAACACGAGGAGTCAATAGGTTTTTAGTAAAGTGTTTGTAAAAAATAGAGGAGAAGGTTTTAGGAAAATTGTTAAGACGAATGAAAGAAATAAAAAAATATGCATATGAAAAAGAAAACGTTATAAACAAATTAGAGTGAAAATTGTAATAGGACAAGATAAATATAGTTAAGAAAGGATTGATAGTATGGATATAGAAATAATTTAGAAAAAGATTTGTTAGTGGAGTTTTGATAATCTTCTTGGTTATGAAATATTGGGTTATTTTATATAATATCAAGAAAAAATTTAAAAGTTTTAACAAAAATACTCGTAAAACGTTTTTGTGTTTTAAAACAGATGTTAATACTAATCAAAATGAAGAGCAAAAATTGTTTTAAAATGCAATGTTGCATCTGTTATAATAGCTAAGCACTGTAATGGCAAAATTCAAATTGATATAGAATAGAAAATGCTAGTCCAGTGATTATTATAGTGTTTTATTTAGTCAAAATTAGAATATTGAAAATAATAAGAAATTGTCAAAATATTATTTTACACTGATGGAGCATTTAGAGAGACAAAATAATATAAAATAATTGTTACAAATCTAAAACGATTTTTTTAAAGTTAAAAAAATCGTTTGTGTTAATGTGTTAATATGATAAATGGATTAATGTAATTTTCAACTTTCCAATCTTGTCTTAATTTTAGTAAAAAATTTTGTTCCTTTATATGGTTTTGAGGTTTTGTTTATATGATAATTGTAAATACTGGTAATGGAAAAGGAAAAACTACTGCAGCTATAGGTCAAATAATTCGCTGTTTGGGACATGGGTTTAGTGTTTGTCTTATACAATTATTTAAGGGTGAAAGTTTTTATGGTGAACAAAAAATTTTAACTAGGTTAGATAATTTTAATTTTTTTTCATTTGCAAACCAGCATCCATATTGTGCTAAAAATATAAGTATTGATGAAGTTAAAAAACAATGTGTTTTATCTATGGAAAAATTGCGAAATATCGCAATTTCTAAAAAAAAGTATAAATTAATTGTTTTAGAGGAATTTAATATTGCATTAAGAGATAAATTTATAAATGAAAATGAATTTCTTTCCGTTATCAGAAATTTGCGTGAAAAATCAGATATAATTGTAACAGGTAGAAATGCCCCAAAAAAATTAATTAATATTGCTGATTTGGTTACAGAAATGAAAGAAATAAAACATCCATATAATAACGGGATAAAGTTTCAAAAAGGTATAGAATATTAATAAATATGCTTATGTATAATTGCAAATTATATTTTATATTGAAAGTTATCTGTTATATTATTGTAAATTTGTTTTTATTTGCAAACAATATAAATGCTAAAGAATACAGATGTATTGTTTCATTAGCACCTTCAGTAACAAAAAGTCTTTATGAATTGGGTGAAGAAGAATTTGTAAAAGGAATAACGCTTTATTGTCCTAAAGGGAAAATAAAAAAGGAAATTATAGGCACTATGTTAGAGCCTGATATAGAAAAAATAGTTTCACTTTATCCTGATTTGATTATCGCTACTAAAGATGGAAATAATAAATTAGTTGTTGAAAAGCTTAAGCGATTAGGCCTTAATGTATATGTTATGGAAGCTGCTAACAGTTTTGATGATATATGTGAGAATTATTATGCTCTTTCAAAAAAACTCAATAAAGTGAAGGAAGCTGAAGAAATAATAAATTTTTCAAAACTTATACTTGAACAGATTTATGATGGATTGAAAATTTTTAATAAATTAAAATTATTTTGGATAATAGATTCAAATCCATTATATACTGCCGGTAATAAAAATTTTTTAAATGGTTATAATCATTACACTAAAACAGTAAATTTGTATGAAAATGTTAACCAAAGATATTTTTCAGTTGATATTGAAAATGTTATTAAACGTAATCCTGACGTTATAATACTTTTAAATGTTTGGAATAATAGTAAAGAAGATATAAAGTATTGGTTTAAATATAAAATGATAAATGCTGTAAAAAAATCAAAAATTTTTGTAATTAAAACAGAAAATATAATTATTCCTACACCTTTAACTTTTTCTAGAGGAGTAATAGTTATTGCCAAAATTATATATGGAGACGTTTTTGAGAGTGAATAAAAAACTTTTGTTTATTTATTTATCAATAATTATGTTTTTTGTTGTGTTTTTATTTTCTTTAATATGTGGATCAAGTGGAATATATGATATATTTAAAAATATAGATGCAAATATGGTTTTTATAATATTACAGGTGCGTTTACCTAGAACAATTATGGCTTGCATTACAGGAGCGGCCCTTGCTGTTAGTGGTTGTGTTTTTCAAGCGATATTAAAGAATCCATTAGCTGATCCTTTTACTTTAGGTATTTCTAGCGGGGCCGCTCTAGGTGTGGTTATTGCTTTTGTATTTGGATTTGCTTCTTTAACAAGTTTTTTTATTCCTGTTTTTGCTTTTTTGGGTGCTATGATTTCGGTATTAATTGTGTATATAATTAGTATTTATAAAAAATTTAATTCAAATTCAATGATTTTATCTGGTGTTGTTGTAAGTTATATTTTTTCATCATTAATTATGTTGATGTTTGCGTTGTCACCATCAAAAAATATTCAAGCTTCTTTTGTTTGGTTGGTAGGAAATTTTAATATGTTTAATGAAAAGGTATTATCATTTGCTGTGATTGTTGTATTGGTTGGAATAGTGTTTTTATCTTTATCAGGCAATATTATTAATGTAATGTCGTTGGGGATAGAAAAAGCAAAAACTATTGGAGTAGATGTCGAAAGAAATGTAAAATTTCTGTTTATTTTAGCATCTTTTATTACCAGTGTTACGGTTTCTGTTGGTGGAGTTATAGGTTTTGTAGGTTTAATGGTTCCTCATATAATGAGGAAAATTTTAGGAGCTAACAATATTATTTTAGTACCGATGTCTGGTTTGTTTGGAGCAATTTTTTTATTGTTTTGCGATATTTTAAGCAGAGTTTTGTTTAATTCTATATTAATACCAGTTGGAGTACTTACAAATATAATAGGCGGTGTTTTTTTTAGCATTTTGTTGTTTAAATCTAGGGAAAATGCATTATGATAAATATAAAAAATGTTTCTGCAGGTTATTTTAAGAATGAACAGATACTGAAAAATATTTTTTTAAATATAGAGCGCAAAGATTTTTTGGGTATAATTGGAAAAAATGGTGCGGGAAAAAGTACATTGTTAAAAGTTTTATGCAACTTAATAAAACCTTCTTGTGGAACAGTATGTATAAATAATAATAATGTGATTTTTTTTTCACAAAAAAAAATTGCAAAAATTATATCTTTTCTACCACAAGATGTTGATGTGATGTTGCCTTTTAATGCATTGGAATTTATAATGTTTGGAAGATATCCATATATGAATATCTTTAAAATGCCATCAAGAAATGATTATATTGTTGTAAAAAAAGTTATGGATTTTTTAGATATAACAAGTTTTGCAAAAAAAAAAATTGATTCGCTTTCAGGAGGAGAAAAACAAAAAGTTTTAATAGCTCAAGCTTTAGCTCAAGAAACTGAAATTATTGTTTTTGACGAACTTACATTACATTTAGACATTGGCAGTCAAAATAATGTTTTAAGAATTTTAAAAAAATTAAATGAGCGATATAATAAAACTATAATTTTAACTTTACATGATTTAAACGCTGCTAGTGAATTTTGTAATAAGCTTGCTTTGATGGACAATGGTAAAATATATAGTTACGGGACACCTGATAAAGTTTTAAATTATCGAGATATTGGACAAATTTATAATACCATAGTTGCTGTTAAAACAAATCCAATTTCTAATAAACCTTATATTATTCCAATATCCGATGAATGTATTAAAGTTTAGTTATTTTATTTGTACTTTAAATTTTCGGAATATAGTTATAACTATATAAGAAGAAAAAAATCCTATTAATATGCCTGCTAAGACATCACAAGGAAAATGATTGCCTGTATAAATTCTGTAAAAACCCGATAATATAGCAAATATTACATACCAGTACCAGTATTTTTTTACATTCATAAACATAAAAACGCAAATGGCAACGGAACTTGCGGTGTGTCCAGATGGGAATGAATGGAAATGATTTTTTTCAAATAAGTGATTAACATTTTCATCACCAAACAGAGTCATAGGACGAAGTCTTTTAAAGTACTGTTTTAGAAAGTATGTTATTATACCTACAAATATTATAATGCTTGCTAAAAGAACAAGATTTATTAAAAAGGTATCTTTTTTATTTTTCCACAGTATTACTAGAGATATTGTTAATATTGTAAAAAAACTGATATTAAAATTAATAGAGTCGCAATAAGATATTGGGCGCATACAAAAATTTAGAAATTTACAATTCAGCTTTAAATTGATAAATTTAAAAATAGAGTGTTCAAAATTTATGAGATTTTGAAATAAATTGTTTTTTCTCACGAGAATATTTGGAATGTTTGACCTATTATATTTTTGCAAATTCTGCGATACAAAAAAGTGAAATCCATCGTACTTTTCAGTATTTGTGTAGAATTGGATTTTTTTGTCTAGTTTATTTAACTCGTTAAGTTTATTTGTTAAGTTTATTTTTTGAGATTCGATAATATTACGAGTTTTTTGTATCTGTTTTTGAGGTAAAATTTTTTTAGGAGTTATTTTATGTATTATTTGTAAAGAAATTACAACGATTGTAAATGCTATAAGTACAATTTTTATTTTTGTAAGAAATTTTAATGCTTTTGAAAGAATATTAGAAATCCAAAGTTGAAATTTATAATTTATTATTTTAATTTTCATATTAAATTTTGTGTTTATTGCTGTTTTTTATTATTTATCACCATTTTATATATACTATTAAATTATCAATTCTTTTTCAATTATATTATAATGTTTATGAGTAGATTTTCTTATTGGGTTTTTTATGGCAATTCTGATATGATGATTTTTTTTATAAGCATTATATTCAACTTTTAAATAAGCTGTGACAAACTAAAGAATAGGAAATAAGAAAGAATTTAATTAATTTTGCTATTGGAATTTAGAAACTTACAAGGTAAAACAGATGATTTATAATTTTGTTTGTATGGAATAGCAAGGTTTTATAGAGAGATTAAAAAAGAAGCTACTAGAGGAATAGTTTCAAAAGGGGTAAATAAAACTCGGCATATTTTTATCATCTGATTTTTCTTTATTATGTGATACGAATTCGGCTTATGAAACTATTCCTAAAAAGAACTTTCCTTGCATAAGTTTTCTCGTTCTGAAGAGATGTTAAATGGTTTTATAAATAGAATTAAGAGTATTGGTTGGTGAGCATGTACAAACGGTTTGTGAAAGTCTGTTAGATGGAAATAATTGCTGAGTCTATTATAAGAATGATAAATTAAATTTTAATTCAATGGTTGAAACTGTTACGAATAAATGATTATCTTGAAAAATTTGTTCAAAATTTTGTAATAACAAATTTAACTGCAGTTTCATAACGTGTTTTCTTTAAAAACGATAAAAACTAGTAATGTTAGAAAGTATTATTATTAGATCTTTATTGTTTATCTAAGGGTTGATGGTAAAGTTACAGATTTTTCTGAATGAGAAAGTCAGTTGTTATAAAGTAGGTCATGATAATGATTTTAATGCATCAAAGTTATTATAAATGTAAAAAAATGAATATTAGTTGTATTTGAAAAAGTACAGAATTATCAAAGTTTTTTAATAAATTATCTTTACTAGAACAATATAATAAATTTAAATTTGTGTTGGCATCAATGAAAATAATTTGAAAATAGAAAAATGATTTTATCAGTCAAACTATAGCCATATCAAAATCCTTTAAGATTTCATTTTTTAAATTGAAGATTTAATTAGCATAATTAATATGCTGAAAAAGATTTATCTAAAAATATTGTTTTAGATTATAGGATTAGTATTTTAAAGTTTATAATATATGGTTAAGGAGAAACAGTTTTCTTTTTATGATTTTAAGCATAATGATGTAACTGATTTTTGTTTAATGTAAAAGCAAGAGGATTAAAACTGGATTGATTTACGGACTTATGGAATCTATAAGATAATTTTATAAATTTTAAAGTAATAAAGAATTAATAAAAAATAACCAACTATTTATTTAGTTTCTCTTAAAATGCCTGAAAGTTTACCTAATATACTTATTTTTGAAGAAATTGCACTCTTATTAAATTCTATTACTGCTGACAGTGAAGTAAATATAAGGGAATAGGGTTTGTGTTATACGCTACTGGTCATAGAATTTCAGAGATTATAAATTTGCATAATTGTTTTTCAGAATTATTGGAAAAGGTTCTAAAAAGACTTATTTTTTGGGAAAAAGTCAAAAAAATTTATTACTTTTTATATTTTTAAAAGAAAGTTTGCTATATATCTGCTGGAGTAGGTATTAGATTTGTTAGAGAAATAGTGAGTTACATTTCAACTATAACTACGCAGATTTATACTTATGTTGACAAAAATAAAATAATACAATAACATGAAACATTTTGTTCTAGATGTTGATGATAAATAAATAACTGTTATTACAAGTTACGTGATTTAATTTTGTAAACGATATATTGTAATTAATGAATATTTTAGTGAAAATTGTAAAAGTCAATTTAAATATACTAAAAATTTTAACCAAATATTCTATGATGGTTAGTTTTAGATATATTGTTTGCTTCAGTTTATGTATAATTAAATTATGACCATTCGTTAAGTCTTTTATATATCTTATAGTTTGGTTTGGTGTAATTAATTTTGTGTATTTAAATTGTCTCTCAGTATTTTTGTGTTTTGGACTCCAAACTTTTATGATTAAAATTTTTATTAACATAATACCAACAACTGTTGTAACCATGACTATTAAATATTCTGTATATTGTTTTAAGATTATAAAATTTAAATGAGCGACTTCTTCTCTTGGATCAACTCTAATAATATTTTGTAGTTCTATGTAAATCAAGTTTACGAAAATATTATGATTTGATAATTTTAGGTATCGCTGTAAAATTATCTGTGGATATTGTTTAGAGTATTGATCAATCATTTCTTTTGCATTGTAAATTCGATAAAACGTTTTATGTTTTAGTTGAAACTTTTTGCGTAAGAACGCAATGTTTCGCTGTGTATCTCATATCACGGTACTGCGGTAATTTTTATTTGTACTTCTTTTCCTTTGTTATCACAAAAAATAGTATATTGGCAAATTTCGCATCCTTTATTTGACATGCTATTTCAAAATACGATTTTTATCATTAAAATCATAACGAGTAATTGCAAACAGTTGACCACTTTTTGTTGAAATAGCTTGAGTTTTTGGTTTTTTATTTCATTGTTTTTCACATGAAAATACTTCTTTATTAACATATTTTTTAAATATTACAGTTTAATATCATTAAATATTGGTTATATCTCTTGATAAATTCAAAATAATTTGTAAATTTAAAAATAAAAAATAGATAAATGAAGTATTTGTTATATTATTAATGTATTCAATTTTGTAAAATTTTAAAAATTTAGCAGAATTTAATATGCTATATTTATGTAGTTATAATTGAAGGAATGATTTTGATATTATATTAAAACTATTATTGCACTTTAATTAAGTAAGAAAAAGATTTTAAACATGATTGAATAATGTTTAAAAGATAGAGTGAAAATTGTGTTTCATAAATTGACAAGAATAGTATTTTTTTGTAGAATCACCACCGTTGTCTCCAAATAGAGAAGATTAAGTTTTTGATGGTTTGATGAGTTAATTGTTTTATTGGTTTTGGGGGTGTGGCAGAGTGGTCTAATGCACCAGACTGTAAATCTGGCGGGCTTGTCCCTTCGGTGGTCCAAATCCATCCGCCCCCATATAAAACATTTTAAAAAGAGTAGTGAATATTTGCGGGAGTAGCATAGTGGTAGTGCGCCAGCCTTCCAAGTTGGTTATGCGGGTTCGATTCCCGTCTCCCGCTTTTTTGAATTAATTTAACTTTTTAAGTAATAAGCCGAGGTAGCTCAGTGGTAGAGCACCTCCTTGGTAAGGAGGTGGTCGCGGGTTCAATTCCCGCCCTCGGCTATGTGTTTTATATTAAAATTGTTATTTTTGTTTTTTGTTTTATGAAATTTTTAAAAAATAAATGAAAGTATTATTTTATGATGATATTGTTGATGTAACTGTGTATGCGTAATTAAAAAAAACATAAGAGGAAAATATCGAAAGAAAAGTGGAAAAACAGTCGGTTTGGAGGTTATTAGGGAAATTGTTGAATAGTCAAATAATATTGTATAATAAACAAAAGCGACATTTATGACGTTTTTTATTTCAAAAGAAATGGTAAATGCTTTTACTGTGGAGTAGTGGTATAAAAAAATTGGAGATTAAAATGGCGGACAGAGTTATTATAACAATGGCTTGTAGCGTATGCAAAAATAGAAACTATTACTTTGAAAGGGGTAAAAAACAAGAAGGCAAGCTTGTTTTAAGGAAGTTTTGTAGAAATTGTGGAAAACGTACAGAACATAAGGAAACAAAATAGTTTACATGATGTGTTGGGGGCATAAGCTAATGGTAAACTGTTGGTCTCCAAAACCAGCTTTGGAGGTTCAAATCCTTCTGCCCCCGTTTGATTAAATTTTAATAAGGTATAAAATGAATTTGCTTAAGGATGCTATAAGTTTTTTTAGAGATGCGTATTACGAGCTTACAAAGGTTACTTGGCTTGATAAAAAAGAAGTGACAGGAATAACGCTGGTAGTGGTTGTTTTTGTTGTTGTCATGTCTATTTTTGTAAGTGTAGTAGATTTATTTTTTGGAGCAATTGTAGGCATTTTATTATAAGCTTGGAGTAAAAAATGGCGAATCAATGGTATGTTGTTCATACTTATTCAGGACATGAGGATAAGGTGAAAAAAAGTTTAGAAATGGCTGTAGCAAATCTAAATATGGGTAATTTTATTTCTCAAATTCTTGTTCCTACAGAGGAAGTAGTTGAAATAAAGCAAAACAAAAAAAAAATAAAGAAAAGAAAATTTTATCCTGGTTATGTTTTTGTAGAAATGATAATAAATAATACTACGTATTGGCTTGTTAGGAATACTGCTGGTGTTACAGGTTTCCTAGGAGGAGTAAAACCTGTACCAATGGCTCAAGATGAAGTTGTAAATCTTATTAATACGGTTATTAATCCAAATACTTCTAAACCTAAGCCAGCAATATCATTTGAAAAAGAAGAAAATGTGCGTATTATTGAAGGTCCGTTTAAGCATTTTATTGGAATGGTTGAGGAAATTAATCAAGAAAGAGGTAAACTTAGAGTTATGGTGGTCATATTTGGAAGGCCTACGCCTGTGGAGCTTGATTTTTTGCAAGTTGAAAAGATATAGATATTGATATAAATGTAAAATAATTTAAGGTTTAAATTTAATCTAGAAGTTTTTGAAATTTTTGTCTAAAAAATAGAAGATTAGGAGTAATATAAAATGGTAGCAAAGAAAAAAAAGATACAAATTAAATTGCAAATTCCGGCCTGTGGAGCAAATCCTGCCCCTCCGATAGGCTCTGCATTAGGCCCACAAGGTGTAAATATTATGGATTTTTGTAAACAGTTTAATGAAAGAACAAAAACAATGGAAAAAGGTATAATTATACCTGCTGTTATAACTGTGTATGAGGACAGGACTTTTTCTTTTGTAACCAAAATGCCACCTGTTTCTGCTTTAATAAAGAAAACAGCAGGTATTACTAAAGCTTCGAGTGTTCCTAATAGAAACAAAGTCGGCAAAATAACAGTGGCTCAAGTAGAAGAAATAGCAAAGCAAAAAATGCCTGATTTAAATGCAAATGGTGATATTAAAGCTGCAATACTTATGGTAGAAGGAACTGCAAAGAGCATGGGTATAGATGTGGTTAATAAATAAATATTAAGTAGTATAAACGTATAAAACAAATTGTGAGAGTTGGTTTTAATTCTTGGTATAATTTAGGAGGGTAAATGGGTAAGAGGTTAAATGATGTTAGAAAATTAATTGACAAAAATAAAATTTACACAATAGAAGAAGCTTCGTCTCTCGTGAAGGAAACATCAAAAGCAAAATTTGATGAGACGATAGAATTACATATCAAACTTTGTATAAATCCAAAACAAAGTGATCAAATAGTTAGAGGTACAGTGTCTCCTCCTCATGGTATTGGGAAAGTAAGAAAAATCGCAGTTTTAGCTAAAGGAGAAAAACAGAAAGAAGCAGATATAGCTGGAGCAAATATTGTAGGTTATGATGATTTACTTGAAAGTATATCAAAGGGGAACATTGATTTTGATGTTTTAGTTGCGACACCTGATGTTATGAAGGATTTAAGCAGAGTTGCAAAGATTCTTGGACCTAAAGGTTTTATGCCAAATCTTAAATCTGGGACTATAACATTTGATGTAGCTACTGCAGTTACAGAACTACAAAAAGGCAGAATTGAATATAAAAATGATTCTTTTGGAATTGTTCATGTTCCTGTAGGAAAGTCATCTTTTGAAAAAGAAAAACTAGTAGATAATATAAGATCTGTGGTAGAAGCTATTTTAAAAGCAAAGCCTTCAAGCGTGAAAGGACAGTATATAAAGAGTATTTTTATTTCATCAACAATGGGACCTAGTATATTTGTCGAACAAGGAATATGAATGCTTTTTAAATGAATTTGATATCTAAAAGGCGGCTATGAGGGCCGTCTTTTATTTTATATAAAGGGTTACTTGTAAATGAATAAAATAGAAGAAATTGAGAATTTACTTGAATCAATCGCCAAAAAGGAAAATATTGAATTAGTTGATGTGCAGTATGTTAAAGAGGATGGTGACTGTTTAGTTAGAATTTTTATTGATAAGAGTGATGGAGTAATAAAAATAAGCGACTGTGAAAATATTAGTCGTATTTTTAGTATTGTTTTAGATAAAAGTGATATATTTAAAGATTCTTATATACTTGAAGTTTCATCTCCTGGTTTTAATAGAATTTTAAAAAAAGAAGAAAGTTTTAAGCGTTTTATTGGTGCCAAAGTAAGAATTCAAACTTTTGACCTGATTAATAATCAAAGATTTTTTTCTGGTAAGCTTCTGGATTTTCGAGATAGTAAGGCGAAAGTAGATGATGTGATGAATGGTATAGTGGAAATAAATTTTTTAAATATAAAAAAGGCTAATGTGGAAACAGAAATATAGGAGGCTGAAATGGCTGATAAGGGCGAACTTTTAATAGTTCTTGAACAGATTGAAAAAGATAAGAAGATTAATAAGGAAGATATTTTGATAGTTATAGAAAACGCTCTTGTATCGGCCTATAAAAAACATGTAGGTAAAAATGTTAATGTTGAGGCTAAAGTTGATTTTGAAACGGGAGAAATGGCTGCGATGGTAATAAAGACTGTAGTAAAAGATGTTGAAAATCCTCTTTTAGAAATTAGTGTTAAAGAAGTGAAAAAGTTTGGGCAAGATTTAAAAATTGGTGCTAATATAAAAATTCCGTTAGATACACAAGATTTTTCCCGTATTGCAGCACAAACTGCGAAGCAGGTTATAATGCAAAAAATCAGAGAATCTGAAAGAAATTCCTTATTTGAAGAAATGAGGAAAAAAATAGGACACATTATAAATGGTGTTATATATCGTGTAGTAAATAAGAATCTTATAGTAGATATAGGTAAAACTGAAGCTATTTTGCCGATAAGTGAACAAGTTTTTAAAGAAAGATTTGATATTGGACAACATATAAAAGCAGTAATTATAAAAGTTGAAAGAAATAGTAGAAGTTCTGGTATTGTTTTATCAAGAGTAAGTACGGAACTTATAAAAAGACTTTTTGAACTTGAAGTTCCTGAAATTTATGAAAAAGTTGTAGAGATGGTAAATATTGTTAGAGAACCGGGTATGAGGTCAAAAATAGCAGTTCGATCTAATAATTCTAAAGTTGATCCTGTTGGGGCATGCGTTGGAGTGAAAGGTGCAAGAGTTAAACCTATTATTGATGAATTAAGAGGTGAAAGAATTGATTTAGTACCTTATTCTACCGATCCTATTAAGTATATAACTGCAGCTTTGTCTCCAGCCAAGGTAATTTATGTGGTTATTCTTTCTGAAGAAGAAAAAAAAGCTGAAGTATTGATAAGTGATGATATGTTATCTTTAGCTATTGGTAAAAATGGGCATAATGTAAGACTTGCAGCAAAGCTTACTGGTTGGCATATAGATATAAAGTCTGAAGGACAGAAAAAGCGTGAAAATGAAGAAAAAATTGAAAGGCAAACTGCAGCCCTTGAGAAACTTGAAGGTCTTAGTGAAAAAATTATAAATATACTTGTTAAAGCAGGATTTACAGATATAAAGAAACTTACGATTCTTACTGTTGAAAATCTTACTACTTTACCGGGTATAGGGCCTAAAACAGCTGAAAAAATTATTGAATCTGCAAAAAAAAGTTTGTCTTGTTAGTTATTTTTTCAAGTACCTTTATTATTAATAAATAAGCAGGGAGTATTTATGCCATTAAAACGAGTTACTAAACTAGGAGATTCTGAAGAAAAAAACACAAAAAAAAAGATTACTTCATCGGAAGAAACTAAGACGAAAAGTACTTCGACTAAAAAGACTGCAGTTTTACCAATTAAAAGGACAGTTAAAGTTAGAATTGTTTCTAAAAAAACAAATTTAAAACATGAAATAAAGACTGTAAAACCAAAAATGTCAAAAAGACACTCATCAAATAAAATAGTTCAAGAAACAGATTATGAGAAAAAGAAAAATGTGCTGAAGCGAGTAGAAAAAAAATATGTTGTAAAAAAAGAAAAACGGAAAAAAGAAGTATTGAAAGAACAACAAAAATCAGTAATTATCCATGAAATTAAACCTATTGTTAATATTTCTATTGAAGAAAAAGAAATAAGAGCAGAACAGTTTATTGATAAATCAGATAAATTAATTGGTAAAAATGACAAAAATAACCAAATTACTACTAATACAAATGTAAATGAAAGTCAAGCAGAGCAAAAATCTGTTTTAAAAATTGAAACTTCTGCTTCTAAACAAATGGCACATAAGTATAAAGACGTAATTTTAATTAATGAATTAATAACAGTAAAAATACTTGCCGAAAAAATGAATCTTAGAGTTGGTGATGTTTTAAAAAAACTTTTATCGATGGGTAGTCTTGCTACTATAAACCAAAGACTTGATACTGATACAGCCATTCTTTTAGCTAATGAGTTTGATTATGATGCTAAGATGGAATCTATTTATTCTGAGGATAAAATAAGTGTTATGAAAGCAGGAGATCCTGCAAAATTAAAAAAGCGTTGTCCTGTGATTACCATTATGGGACATGTAGATCATGGTAAAACCTCTCTTTTGGATTGTATAAGAAGCAGTAATGTTGTAGCAGGTGAACAGGGAGGAATAACGCAACATATAGGAGCATATAAAGTTAAGACTCCAAGTGGCGACTATATTACTTTTCTAGATACACCTGGACATGAGGCTTTTACTGCGATGCGTTCAAGAGGAACGCAGGTTACAGATATAGTTGTGTTAGTTGTTTCTGCAGTAGATGGAGTAAAGCCTCAAACTATTGAGGCTATAAATCATGCAAAAGTTGCAAATGTACCTATTATAGTTGCAGTGAATAAGATAGATTTACCTTATGCTGATCCACAGAAGATAAGACAAGAACTAAGTAATTATGGACTTATTCCTGAAGAATGGGGTGGTAATACTATAATGGTTGATATTTCTGCTAAACAAAAAATTAATATTAATTCATTGCTTGAAATGATTTTACTTAAAGCTGAAATGATGGAACTTAAAGCTAATCCTGACGAAAATGCTGAGGGAATAGTGGTAGAAGCGAGACTTGATTCGCGTAAGGGTTCTGTAGCTACACTTTTAGTTCAGAACGGTGCTTTGAAGATTGGTGATAATTTGGTAGTTGGTACAACATATGGTAAGGTGAGAGCATTAGTAGATGAATATGGTAAAAGAGTAATTTTTGCATTGCCAGGTACTCCTGTGGGAGTTTTAGGTATTAATGAACTTCCGCAAGCTGGTGATAAATTTATTGTAGTGGAGCATGAATCTCAAGCTAGAGAAATTGCTCAAACCAGAAGAGAGAAAGCTAAAGAAGCTTCTTTAAAATCAAGGCACCATTTATCTCTTACAGATATAAGTATGAGACAATCAAAAGATTTGAGAATAATATTAAAAACTGATGTTCAAGGTTCTTTAGGGGCGCTTAGTGATTCTTTAGAAAGACTTTCTTCCCCTGAAATTAGTTTGAAAATAATACATAAGGGGTCTGGTGCGATTACTGAATCGGATATTGATTTAGCTGTTGCTTCAGATTCTTTGATAGTAGGTTTTAATTTGCGCCCTGATGCTGTGGTGGAAAAACTTGCTGAATCTGAAAAAGTAAGCATAAATGTTTACAGAGTTATTTATGATTTGATTTCAGATATTAAAGCTGCTATGGAAGGTATGCTCGAACCTACTATGAAAGAAAATATACTTGGGAACGCTATCGTGAAACAGGTATTTAGACTTTCAAGTTTTGGAGTAATTTCTGGTTGTTCTGTCACTGACGGTAAGATACAGAGAGGAGCAAAAGTAAGACTTTTAAGAGATAATGTTATTATTTTTGAAGGGAATATTTCGTCTTTGAAGAGATTTAAAGATGATGTAAAAGAAGTTGAAAAAGGTTATGAATGTGGCATTAGTATTGAAAACTTTTCAGATGTAAAAGTTGGAGATGTTATTGAAAATTTTACAATGGAGAAAATTGCAAGAAAGCTAGAAGACAATTAATTAAAAGATTTGTTAGATAAATATGCATTTTATAAACATGGATAAAAGGAAAATTTATGCCATTATCATACAGAAGATCTATAAGAGTAGGAGAACTTATATGGCGGACAGTATCTGAAATTGTAAGACAAATAAGAGACTTGAACTCTAGTTTTGTTACTATATTGGGTGTGAAGCTTAGCAATGATCTTTTAAATTGTAAAATTTATTATTCTGTGTTAGGTTTTCAAGATGATAAAAAAAAAGTAGCTGAAATTTTAAAAAAAAATACATGTGAAATTAAACATCAGCTTGCTTTACGCTTAAATTTAAGACGTATACCTGTAATATTTTTTGTTTATGACAATACGAATGAAAAGGCTATGAAAGTGTTTAATATACTTGAAAGTATAGAAAATGAAAAAAAGTAAATGTATATTTATTTGTAATTGTTAATCATTTTTTTATTTAAGTTTAAAATGTGGGCAGCAGCAGTTGATTTTTACTGCAGAATGATAATGAGGATTTAGATGTGAATGTAACTTGTCTTGAGTTAAAGAAACTTTTAGAAATTTCAAAAATAATCAAAAATTCAAAAACATTTTTTATAGCTGGGCATGTGAAGCCAGATGGGGATAGTATTGGTTCAGCTTTAGCTTTAGCTTCGGTTTTGACTCGTATTGGAAAAAAGGTTTGTATTTGTTGTGCAGATAAAATACCTGATTTTCTAAAGTTCTTGAAAGGTATCAATAAAATAAAAATGTCTGTAAAGAAAACTGATTTATTTGATTGTGCTATAATTTTAGAATCAAATAGTTTTTTAAGAATGGGAAATATAATTACTCCAAATCAATCTCGTGAAATAATCAATATAGATCATCATTATTCATCTACAAATTTTGGTACAATAAATTATATTATGCCTTCTTCATCGTCAACTGCAGAACTAGTTTTAAATATTTTTGAATATATGCAAATTAAGCTTACAAAAAACGAAGCAGAAAATCTATATACAGGTATATTAACCGATACTGGATGTTTTCAGCAAATTAATACTACGTTTAAATCACACATAGCAGCTGCAAAACTTATGAAGTATGGAATAAATATAAATAAGATATATAGAGAAATTTACGAAAATATTAGTGTTAATGCATTGAAATTACGAGGACTTGCATTGTGTAGTATGAAAACAATTTTTAATGATCAGTTTTTTTATATTGTTTTGACAAAAAATATGTTTAAAAAAAGTTGTGCAAGATATGATGATAGTGAGGGTATAGTAAATTATGGCTTAAAAATAAAAGGAGTAAAAGTAAGTTGTGTTTTTAAAGAAATTAATAAAGAATCTACGAGAATAACCTGTCGCTCTGTAAAAAAAATTAATTTATTAGATATTGTGAGAATTTACGGAGGCGGTGGACATAAAAACGCTGCAGGATGTATAATAAATAAAAATGTAGAGACTTCAATAAAAATGATAAGCAGTGCCTTAAAAAAAAAATTTGAAGAAAAATAAAATTTATCAAGTTTTTTATCATGTGAATTTGTTATAGATACTGAGATTTAGATGGTAGTGTTATTTCTAAAAGTGCTAGTGTTAAGAGTAATGTTAAAAAACTTGATATTAAAAATAAAAGAAGCGACTAAAGTATTAGATTTTGGGAATGTTTTAGGATGTGGAGTCACATTAAAAACTTTACATAAAAAAGGATCTTGAAAATGCAAATAAAATATAAAAAACTTAATATTTTATGAAAAGTTAATAGAATTAATGGATGTGAAATGGCAAGAAAATCAGTAATAACCATTGGAACTTTTGATGGAGTACATAAAGGACATACATTTCTTATAAATAAAACTATAGCCATTGCAAAAAAAAATAATTTAAAAAGTATAGCAATTGTTTTAGAAAGACCTTTTAGAAAAGTTAGAGGATTACTTGCAACTTGTGAAGAAAAATTATGTGAGATTAAGTCTATTGGTGTTGATAAAATAGTTGTTATAAAAGCTTCTTCAAAATTTTTGTTGTTTACTCCAGATGAGTTTTTTGATAATTTTTTATGCAAGGTGCTTAGTATTTCTAAAATAGTGTGCGGTGTTAATTTTGCGTTCGGTAAAAATCGAGAGGGTACTGTTAAATGGCTTGAAAAGAAAGCAAAAAACAAGAATATTGAAGTGAAAATAGTTAAGCCTTTGAAAAGTTCTTCAGAACAAATTTCTTCTTCATTAATAAGAAGGTTGATTGAAAAAAATGATATAAAAAATGCAACAAAACTATTGGGCAGAAACTATTCTTTTATAGGATTTCCTTTCAAGGAAAAAGGTATAGGTAAGAAGTTGGGTTTCCCTACAGTTAATTTAAAAGTGGATAAGGATAAGCTTCTTCCAAAAGGTGTGTATGTGAGTTTCATATCACAAGGAGAAAGAACATATCCTTCAGTTACCAGTATAGGTAGTCGCATTACTTTCAAAAGAGGAGGAAAAATAGTGCCTGAAACGCATATTTTAAATTTTAAAGATGTATGGAAGAGAGAAAAAACAAAAATTACGATAATAAAAAAGATACGAGATGAAAAAAAATTTTCAGGTTATGAAGATCTAAAAAAACAAATTCTTCAAGATATTTCGTTTGCTTTACGATTTTTTAAAAAAAGTAAAATTAATAATATGAATTGTAATTAGACGTTGTTTAGGTTTATAGAACATTATCTAAAATTAAATATTGTATAAAAAATTTGTATTAGATATTAAAATAGATATATTATGATTTTAATTTTCGATAATAAAAAATGAATATTGAAATATGATTAATATGAATTATATCTTTTTTTACTTGTATGTAAAATGAAATATTGTAAAATACCAATGCGTATTTTTTAATTATACTTAAAAACAGGGTGGATTGATGAAAAAAATCTTAAGTATTTTTATTATCTGTTTTTGTTTTGGTGCTTGTGTAGCAAAAAATGTGCATCAAATACAATTAGATAATGCTGAGGGGAATTTTAAGAAAGGAAACTTTTCTAAAACTATTGAAATATACGAAAGTCTGGTACAGGTAGAAAAAGTAAATAATCCTTACATTTATTACAATCTTTCAAATGCATATTATAGAAACGGTGAGGTTGGAAAAGCTGTTTTGAATATAGAAAAAGCATTAAAACTTGCGCCTCGTAATAAAGAAATAAAAAGTAATGCACAATATTTATATTATATTTCAGGCAATATAAAACGAAAAAAGATTTATAATATTTTTACAAACCATTTTTCATTAAATGAAATAACCATATTATTTTCAAGCATTTTAATTTTATTTATTATTATATTATCTTTATTTATAGTAAAACCGAATTTAATGTTTAAAAAAATTATAATAAGCTTAATTATTGTTTTATTTTTTTTCACTTTTCTTCTTGTACTAAAAGGGTGGGAAGAATTTTCTTCAAGAAAAGCGATTGTTTTGACCACTTCAAACGTTAGAAGTGGTCCTAGCGAAAATAATGTAGAGCTTTTTACAATTCCTGAAGGTAGAGTTATATCTGTAATTGCCAAAAATGGAAATTGGAATAATATAAAGGTTGACTTGGAAGATGAAACTCTTACAGGTTGGATTTTAAGTGCTAATATAGGAAGTGTAATGTAAATGGATAAAGTTGCAGTTTTTGGTGGTTCATTTGACCCTGTTCATAATGCTCATATACAAATTGCTGAATTAGCATTAAGTGTTTTTAAATTAAAAAAATTAATTTTTGTTATAGCATATATGCCCCCTCATAAGATAAGATCGTATGCAAATGTACAGGATAGGATTAAAATGTTAAATATTGCTATAAAAGGTTTAAAGAAAACTGAAATTAGTCTATTTGAGATACTAAGGCAAGAAACAGTGTATTCGTATGAGACATTAAATTATTTTCAAGATTTATATCCTGAAGATGAAATATACATGATTATAGGTTCGGATTCTCTTATTGAGTTACCTATGTGGAAAAATATAGATTATCTTGCTAATAAATATAAGTTTATGGTTGCAAAGAGACCGGGAATTGAGATAAGTAAAAATACAAAATATTTGGATAGGACTGTTTTTATAGATAAAGAAATAAAAAATATTTCTTCTACTAAAATAAGGAAACTTATAAAAGAAAATTCTAAAAATGCTTCATTTTTTCTTAACGATAAAGTTTATAATTATATTATTAAAAATAAGATATATAAATGAATAAAAATATTGAAATGCGGATAATTGATTATTTATTTAAGCATTTAAGTCCTAACAGATTTGATCATTCCTATAATGTTGCAAGGTTTGCGATTGAGATTGCTTCAAAAAATAATGTGAGTATATTTAAGACTAAAATTGCCGGTCTTTTGCACGATTGTGCTAAAGCTATGACAGACAATGAGATTCTTTCTTTATTTAAAAAACGTAAAACTTTTAAATATTTTAATGAAATATCGGTTTTTTCTCCACAACTTCTTCATTCTTTTGCTGGAGAGATTATTGCGAAGAAGGAGTTTAAAATACAAGATAAAGATATTTTAAATGCAATAAAGTATCATACTTTTGGTAAAAAAAATATGGGTATTTTGGAAAAGTTAATTTTTGTATCTGATTATGTTTCTGACAATAGAAAAGGGAAACAAATTATACAAATCAGAAATTTGGCTAAAAAGAATTTAAACGAAGCATTTTTTGCAGTTCTTGCAAAAAAGATAGAATATGTTATTAGAAGTGGTAGTTGGCTTTGCCCTCAAACTATAGATGTTTGGAATTGGTATGTTTCTAAAAAAGATAATTAAGATAATAATTTTTACAATTTGTATATTTTTAATTGTAGTTTTGTCTTTTTATATTTATATTGAAAAAAATAATATTATTGAAAATAAAATTAAAAATGGAAATAAAGTTAGTTTTATTATCTTGTTATATGATATAGGAAATTTATTTCCAAAAAAATTGGAGACTTATGTTGTTTTATATGAAAGGAGTTCTAATATATTGAAAATTTTGTCAATAAATACAGATGTTATTGTTGATTTTGTTAAAAATAGAGGCAAGAGTTTAAAAATGTTATTCTATGAGAATTCAAAAAAAAATTTGGATTATGCAATAGAGAGATTTTATTTAGATTTATATAAAATCATAGGTAATACAGCGAAAGTTGATTTTTATTTAAACGTAAATTTTAAAAAATTAAAACCTATAATTTTAAATGATAAAAAGCTGCGTGATTTTATTTTAAATGATAATTTTAAAAATAGAGATTTAAAATCATTAACCCATCTTGAAATAATAGAATATATTTCGAAATTTGCAATATACAAAGTACTAAATATTTATAAACAATATGGTTTATTGGACATAAATATTTCTAAGAAATCTTTGTTTTCTTTATTTTTAAGATTTAAATTTTTTAAACCTGTTATTATGTTTTGCGAGCTTCCTGTAAAGTATACAGACTTAACAGTGGAGTTAGATAAGCGAAATACAGAAGAATTTTTAAATAAAGTTTACAATGTTAGTATGAATTCTAAGAAAAGTAATAATGATGTTATTATTGATATAAAGAATGCTTCTAAAAAATCACGTATGGCTGAAAAGATAGGATGGATTTTGAGGGAGAATAAGTTTGATGTTTTAGATTGGACTAATTTCAATGTAAGTTATTATAAAACTTTAATAAAAGATAATAAAGGGAATTTTTATCAGTCGTTGAGAATAGCCAATATATTAAAAACAGGAAAGATAATCGTATCTTATAATAGCAACATTTATTCTGATATAACTATATTCGTGGGTAAAGATTGTATAATATATGATGATTTTGATAAGAAAAAAAAAGATAAAAATTGATTTTTGCAAATCAATTGGTTTCGATAATGAGTTATTTTGTTATAATAACAGTAGAAATTATTTCGTATATAACTGGAATATACGGTGATATTAAAAACTGTGTTTGAAAATACGATATAGTATCAATAAGACAGAGAAAAAATTTCTTATTCAAAAAAATTATAGGTTATGGAGGGCTTAACATCACATAATGTGACCTGAATTAAGAGATTTGTATGCAAAGATGTTGATGTTATAAAGTTAAAATGCTTTAAATCAAAATAAAAATATGTATTGAATGTATTGAAAAAATTAATTGTGAGATTTGAATACTAAATCGGAATAAAAATGAAAAAATATGTAGTATAAAGAAAAAAGAAAGAGTAAATATTTGATATAATAAAAAGGTGGAGGAGTAAGAAAATAATGGAATATGAAACTAGAATTATTATTAAAAGTGATTTGAAGGAAGAAAAAGAGTTATTAACGAAGTTAAAAGAGATAGTAGAGAAAAAAAATGGAATAGTGAAAAGAATGGAAGAAGGGGTTAGTAGGAGACTAGCGTACAAAATAAAAGGCAAGGAAGAAGGCAAGTATATAAATATGGATTTTATAGGAGATGGAACTACGGTAAAGGAAGTCGAAGAGTTTTGTCATAGAAAAGAAGGTATAATTAGAAACATGACTGTAAAAGTTATTGAAAAGAGAAATAAAATAGACAAGCAAAAGATGGCAAAAGAAGAAGAGAAAAAAGAAAGAGAGAGGAGTGAGTAAATGAGTGAAGAAGAAAGAAAGTTACGGCTACCAGAGCAAAATATAGTAATAATAACGGGTCGATTGACAAGAGATGCAGAATTAAGGCGTACTAGTAAAGGAACGGCTGTATGTAAATTTGATATAGCAATGGGACGTAGAGTAAAGGAAGTTGATAGTGGTGAGTGGAAGGAAGAAGTAACGTATGTGCCTATAATAGTATGGGGCGAACAGGGAGAACGCTGCGGAGAGCGATTAAAGAAAGGTTCTCCGGTGCAAATAGAGGGACGTTTGCATATGAATAAATGGACTGGGCAAGATGGAGTAAAGAGAAGTAGATTAGAAGTGATTTGTTTGAGAGTACAATTTTTAGCTGTATTGAAAGCTGAAAAGGAAGAATGGAATAATGTAGTTGGAAATGATGTGGAAGAAGCAGTAGAAGACGAAAAAGAAGATATACCGTTTTAAAGAGGGGGGATAGCTAATGAAGGTAAAAAAGAAGAATGTGGAAGTCGCAAGAGGAGCGGTTCCAAGAATAAAAAAGGGAATGTATGTAAGGAAAAAGGTATGTCGTATATGTGCGGATAAAGTAAAAGTTAATGATAAAAATATAAGTTTGTTACGTGCGTTTGTAAGTGAAAAAGGTAGGATAATATCTGGTCGTATGAGTGGGACATGTGCGAAGCATCAGAGAGAAATAGAAAGAGGAATAAAAAGAGGACGAATGTTGGGATATTTGGGATATAAGGAAAATTAGAATTAGTGAAAATGGAGAAAAAAAGAAATGAGAATAATTTTAGAGAAAGATATTCCCAGAATAGGGAAATGTGGTGAGATAATAGATGTAGCGAATGGTTATGCAAGAAATTATTTGATACCCAAAAAATTGGCATTGGAGGCAAATAAAGGAAATATAAAGAAATTAGAGTATGATAAGAGAAATAAAGAAAGGGAATTAGAAGAGGAAATAATAAAAGCGGCGGAAGAAAAGCAAAAATTGGATGGGATGGAAATTGTAGCACGAGTAAAAGTAGGCGAGAAAGGGAAAATATATGGTGAAGTAAGTGGAATAGAAATAGCTAAATTAATACAAGATAAGGGGTATAAAATAGAAAAACGAGATATAATAATTAAGGAAAAAATAAGAAAGATAGGAGATTATAAAATAAAAGTGAGAATTCGTCGCAAACTGGAAGCAAATGTAAAGCTAAAAGTTATTGAAAAGTAAGAAGATGATTATTAATAAAATAAGATTGTAGTTGAAAGAGAGTGGAAATGAATAAATATAAGATTTGTTATGTTTTCAAATGAATGGAAAAATCAAAATGAATGAATTAAAGAAGTTAATTCCTCCCCAAGCTATAGAAGCAGAAGAAGCAGTAATTGGATCAATGTTAATAGAGAAAGAGGCGATAATAAAGTTAATAGGTATAATAGATGAGAACGATTTTTATAATGGGAAAAATAAACGTATTTATAAAACAATAATGGAATTATATATAGAAGATGAAGCGGTAGATTTACTTACGGTTTGTAATGCATTAAAAAAAAAAGGTGAAGAAGATAGAGAATTGATGAAGTATTTAATAAGTTTGGTTGATAGAGTTCCAACGGCAGCAAATGTGGAATATTATGGAAGGATAATACGGGATAAATCTGTAGGAAGAAAAATAATAAAAATAGGAACAAAAACAGTAAAAGATGTTTTTAATGAGAATGAGGGTGTAGAGAATATTTTAGAAAGAGTACAAGATGAATTGTTTAAAATAAGTGGAGAAAAGAGAGGTCAAGGATTTACAAGTATAACAAAATTAGTAACTCCGACACTGACTAAGTTAGAGAAATTGCATTTAAATCCAAGAGATGTTAGTGGATTAAGTACTGGCTTTAGGGATTTTGATGAGAAAACTGGAGGATTACATAGTGGAGAACTGATAATATTGGCAGCAAGACCGTCAATGGGCAAAACGGCGTTTGCATTAAATATAGCTGAGCATGTCGGAATAAAAGAAAATAAAGGTGTTGGGATTTTTTCTTTAGAAATGAAAAAAGAAGCATTAATGGTAAGATTTTTAGCGTCAGTTGGGAGAGTAAATGGTAGTAAATTGAGAAATGGACGATATAATGTTGAGGATTGGGTAAAATTGACAGCATCAGCAAGTAAAATAAGTAAGTCTCCAATATATATAGATGATGATTCAGATATAAGTGTTATAGAAATAAGAGGAAGGGCTAGAAAGTTAGAAAGTGAGTTGAAGGTAGTTGGTAAAAAATTGGAATTAATAATAATAGATTACATTCAATTTATAAAGGGAAGTATGGGAAGATATGATACAAGACAACAAGAGGTAGCTGATATATCTCGTAGTTTAAAAGGATTAGCAAAAGATTTAGAAATTCCAGTTGTAGCAATATCGCAACTATCGAGAAGAACTGAAGAGAGAGGGCGAAAGGATAATAGGCCACAATTATCGGATTTGAGAGATTCTGGAGCAATAGAGCAAGATGCGGATGTAGTGGTAATGCTGTATAGGGAGGGATATTATAATCGTGAAGATTTAGATTTAGCTAAGAAAGCTAGTTTAATAATAGGCAAACAGAGAAATGGACCAACGGGTGAAATAAAATTAATATTTGAAGGTGAATATACAAAATTTAGTGAAGCAAGTGAAGAAGATAGTATAAATTAATAGGAAAAGGAGTATGTTAGAAGGAGTGGTAATGTACAGACAAGACTGGTTAGAGATAGACAAAAGTAAGTTTCATTATAATTTAAGAAAAATTAAGGAATATATAGGTGGAGAGAAGGGAATAATAGCTGTTGTGAAGAATAATGGCTATGGACATGGAGGGGTGGAATTAGGAAAAGAAGCCGAAAAATTAGGAATAAAGTGGTTGGTGGTGTCGAGTATAGAAGAAGGAATAAAATTTAGAGAAAATGGAATAAGAGCAAAAATACTAGTGTTAGATAGTATATATTCACAACAGAATTTAGAAAAAGCGGTATTGAATAAGTTAACGGTGAGGATTTCTGGGCGACGTGAGATTGAAAAGATTGAAAGACTAGGAAAAAAATTAAAAAGAAAAGTAGAAGTGCATTTAGAGATAGATACAGGTATGGGACGGACAGGGGCGAAAGAAGAAGAAGCATATAGTATATTGGATAGGATAAGAAATATAAAAGAGATCCAAATGAGTGGGATGTTTACGCATTATGCAAATGCAGAAAAAGATACATTTTTTTCAGATAAACAATATGAAATTTTTGAAAGAATAGCGAAGTATGCTCGTAAAGATTTAGGCTTGAAGTTTGAGCAACATACTGAAAATACAGCTGAATTATTAAAAATGAAAAAAAAGAGAGAAGGAATGGTAAGAATAGGGCTAGGATTATATGGATTATATCCATTTAAGGGAGCTGAGAGAATATTAAAAGTGAAGCCAATACTTTCGTGGAAGGCAAGAATTACATTTTTGAAGGAAGTAGGAGCAGGATTTAGCATAAGCTATGGGATGACTTTTGTAACAAAACAAAAATCAGTAATAGCTACAATTCCAGTGGGTTATGGAGATGGTTACAATAGAAAATTATCTAATAAAGGAGAAGTATTAGTAAGAGGAAAACGCTGTCCAATAGTGGGAATGATAACAATGGATATGACTATGATAGATGTAACAAAAGTAAAAGGTATAAAAGAAGGAGAGGAAGTTGTATTAATAGGAAGGCAAAGAGAGGAAGAAATAAAAGTTGACGAGTTAGCCAACATACAAGGTACAATAAATTATGAAGTTACTAGTGCGATATCTTTACGAATACCAAGAATTATGATTAATGGCTAGAGAATGTGTTGAAAGTCTTGTGTAAGTAAATGAGTTTTAATTCTTTGTTAGAAAAATTGATTGTGTGAAGCTGTTTTTATAATTATATAGATAATTTTATATATATATTTAAAAGTGATATCTCTGTTAAAAATTAGGAATGATTTTAGTGTTTCAAGAAAGATAAGTAAATGCTATTGCGAGTTTTTTAAGAGTCAATTTATATAAGAGTGGTAAAGGGTTTTTTAGTTGTGGAATTAAGTTTAGGGTATTTTTCTACAGAATTTAATATAGAAGATGTAGAATCTTAAGGGCATATAAAAATAGTTTTGATCTTACGAATGAGATTGATATTTTAGGAATGAATGCCTTTAGGCCTTAAAGAAGTTTCTAATTTACTTATTATCTTTTTGTAAGAGGGTTATGGTTTTTGAAGAAGTTGGTTTAGTTAATGAATTAAGTTTCATATTTCTTGTTGTGAAAAACTTTCAGAATCTGAGCAACATTGAAGAATTTGATATATTGACTTTATTTCTTATAGTGGAGCGATATAATAAAGGAAGTAGATGTGTTTTTGTCTATCTTACTTAGTTGTGGTGTGTGAATAAAATTTTTCCTATATTTGAATATTGACAATCAAGAAATTTGAATATTCTCCAAGATTTGATAATAATAATTAAAATTTTTTCTTGGTGATGTGAAGTGTTATGGGTAGATTCTTTTTGATAATAGTATAATGTGTTAGTAAATAAAATAATGATATTATTTGTTGTTTATTATATTTGTGTAAAAATGTTCAAAATAGGACGAATAATTTATTTTAATATAATATAGAATTTTAAATAGATAGAGAAAGCAATATTTAAAGAATTGTACAAAAATTTGACTTTTATTAGTAAAAAATATAGCATATGTAATTGTTTAATGTCGGCGGCGTAGCTCAGGGGTAGAGCGGAGGATTCATAAGCCTTTGGTCGTAGGTTCGATTCCTATCGCCGCCAGTTGGTTGTTGATAGTTAGCTTATAAATATTATTAGTTTTCTGAAAAATTTTAAACTTATTAATAAATATACATAGTGTATTTAAATTAAATAAATTAGTTTAGTGTTTAAATTGAAGAAATTTTAAATTGTCAAAAGAACTTTTCGTTAAGAATATTGTTGAATAGTGAATAAATTTGGGGTATTGGTGAAAAGAAATTTAGGAATTTGGTATAAAGTGTGGTAAATTTGAGTTGTATATGGTTAGTTTTAAGTTTGAAAGTATTTTTTAATTTGTGATGGTTACGTGAAAATAAAAAAGACCCTACAAGAAAACCTTGCAAGGTCTTTTTTATTGCTTGAGTAATTAGACTTTTCTTATGTTTGTTGCTTTAGGGCCTTTATCCGAATTTACAACTTCAAACTCAACACTGTCACCTTCTGCTAACGACTTGAAACCTTCAGATTGAATAGCCGAATAATGCGCGAACACGTCACCTGAGCCATCATCATTAGAAATGAATCCATACCCTTTTTGGTCGTTAAACCACTTTACTTTACCTTGTGCCATTACTACAACTCCTTGTTTTCCTATCCGCTTTAAACGAATAATTAAATTACAACCACTTTTGTGACTGTATTGTCATTGTAGTAAAATAATTATATACTTGTCAAGTATAGTTTTTTATGAAATAAAAATGACAAAAGGACAAAAAATGAAAACAAAAATTTCTCAAATTTTTAGCAAGTATGAAACAAATAGTATATTATTTACAAGTGCGAAAGAAATATTTTATCTTACAATGCTTGATTTTGATGGTTTTTGGCTTTTGTTTACTAAGGACAAAATTTATGTAATATGTTCTAGGATGATAGAAAATCAGGTACGTGAATCTTTTTCAAATCAGAACATTTCTTTAGTGGTTACAAATCAACCTTTTTATAAGACTATACCTGAAATATTAAGACAAAATAAAATTAACAACATATTGATTGATCCAAAATACATGAATGCAATGGATTTCATTTTGATAAATAACAAATTACGTCTTAACGGTATTAATATTATAAAAAAGATTGGAGTATTAAATGATATGCGTATTGTCAAAAAAGCAGAAGAGATTAAAAATATCAAAATGTCATGTAATATAGCATCACAAGTATGTGACATAATTAGAGGAGAGTTAAGACCAGGTATAAGTGAACTTGATATTTGCTATAGAGTTTTGGAATTGTTTGCAAGAAACAAAGTAAAGGAAAGTTTTGCTCCGATAATTGCTTCAGGGAGAAATTCAGCTAATCCTCATCATATGAGTTCAGAAAGAAAAATAACCGAGGATGATATAATAACGATAGATATTGGCTGTTTGTATAATGGGTATTGTTCTGATTTGACACGTACATATTTTTTAGATAAAATTAACTCCAGATATAAGAGTATTTGGGATATAGTGAAAAACTCTCAAGAAGCTGTTATAAAAGATATAAAAGCAGGAGTTTTGTTGTCTTGGGCTGACATAACAGCGAGGAATATTGTAGAAAAAGCTGGATATAAAAATAACTTTATTCATAGTATAGGTCATGGAGTAGGAATAGAAATTCATGAAATGCCTTTGTTAGCAGTAAATGCCAAAGGTATTTTTTTAGAACAAATGGTAGTTGCAATTGAACCAGGAATATATATTGAGCAGGAATTTGGTGTTAGAATTGAAGATACGGTTTTGATAAAAGAAAATGGTTGTGAAATTTTAACTTCGGCTATGTATTGAATTATAGTATGTATGCATATATAGGAGAAAAGATGATATCAACGTCAGATTTTAGAAATGGACTTAATATTTTGGTTGATGGTGAACCTTATCAAATTACATGGTTTCAAAATCATAAACCAGGTAAGGGTGGTGCAATAATGCGCGTTAAGTTAAGACATTTAAAGAAGGGTGGTAATATTGAACGTACTTTTAAGTCTGGTGAAAAGTTTGAAACTTTAAGTGTTAGTAGACAGAAAAAACAATTTTTGTATAAAGAAGGTGATAATTTTAATTTTATGGATATGAATACCTATGAACAATTAAGTGTGTCACTTGAATTTTTGGGAAAAATGGCAAATTATTTAAAGGAAAGTACTGAGGTAGAAGCTATATATCTTGAGAATGAGCTTATTGGAATGGAACTTCCTATAATTATAGAAATGACAATTGCTGAAACAGAACATGGCATTAAAGGAGATTCTGTTTCAAATCTTACAAAAATGGCTAAGCTTGAAACAGGAGCAGATATTCGCGTTCCTCTTTTCATAAAAAAAGGAGACAAAATAAAAGTTGATACAAGAAATGGCGAATACGTAGAAAGGATGTAATAGTTTTTTATATTTTTTTTCTAAAAATTAAAAATTAGTATTTTTCATACCCTCCCATTAAAATACGGGAGTAGTGAGGTAAAAATGAATCCAAAAGAAATTAAAGATTTTTTAAAATCGATTAAAGATACGGATATTGAAGAAATGCAATATAATAGTGGCGATAATTCACTATATTTTAAAAAAACATGTGTAGAACCTATAATACCTATTTTAAAGGAAGTTCCCATAGAAAAAAAAGAAGAAAAGAAAAAGCAAACTGTTGTTCCTATTAAGTCAGAAATGGTTGGAACTTTTGCTAGTGTGCAAAGCAATAATAAAGATCTTCTTTTAAAAGAAGGTGATAGTGTAGTGGAAGGTCAAAAAATAGGACAAATTGAAGCAATGAAAATCATAAGAGACATACATTCAAATGTTAAAGGGAAGATACTAAAAATTTTAATTGCAAATGGACAATCTGTTGAATATGGACAGGAATTGTTCCTTGTAGATGCTAGTAGCAACTGAAGAAATAAATTTATTGAATTCTTATCTTTAAAGGTAATAGGGGAGTTTGATTATAATGTTTAAAAAGATCTTGATTGCTAATAGAGGTGAAATCGCTTGTAGAATTATAAGAGCTTGCAGAGAACTTGGTATACAAACAGTAGCCATTCATTCTGAAGTTGATAGAGAAAGTATGCATGTAAAACTTGCTGATCAGACTATATGTGTGGGGCATTCTAGTGCATCCGATAGTTATCTAAATATACCGAGTATTATAGCGGCGGCGGAAATTTCAGGTGCAGATGCTATTCATCCTGGGTATGGATTTTTAGCAGAGAATACTTATTTTGCAGAAGTTTGTGAAGCTTGTGGTATCAAGTTTATAGGTCCTTCAAAAGAGTCTATAGAACAAATGGGAGATAAAATTTCTGCTATAGAACTTATGAAGAAATCTGGAATCCCAACAGTACCAGGTTCAGATGGTCCCGTGAGAGATGATGATCCTAGAATTTTTGCTATAGCAAAAAAAATAGGATATCCTGTTATTATTAAAGCAACAGCTGGCGGTGGTGGTAAGGGTATGAGAGTTGTTGTTTCCTCAGAAACTCTTCAGAACGCTATAATTATGGCTCAAATAGAGGCTAAAGCTGCTTTTGGGAATTCGGATGTTTATATGGAAAAGTATATTGAAGAACCACGTCATATAGAATTTCAAATTTTGGGTGATAAGTATGGTAAAATAGTCTATCTTCCCGAAAGAGATTGTTCTATACAAAGAAGGCATCAAAAGCTTATTGAAGAGAGTCCCTCTCCATTAATAAATGAGGCTTTAAGAAAAAAAATTGGGAAGGCAGCAAAAAATGTTGCAAGTATTATTAATTATGTAACTGTAGGGACGGTTGAATTTCTTGTAGATAAAAAAGGGCATTTTTATTTTATGGAAATGAATACGAGAATTCAAGTGGAACATCCTGTTACTGAAATGGTTACTGGCATAGATTTGGTAAAAGAACAGATTAAGCTAGCAGCGGGTGAAAGACTATATGTAGCTTCAGAGAAAGTTAAAATTTTATGTCATGCTATAGAATGTAGAGTAAATGCCGAAGATCCAGATAAAGATTTTATTCCTTCACCTGGAAAAATAGGTAGACTTTATTTACCGGGAGGTTTAGGAATAAGGGTAGATACACATGTTTATTCTGGATATGTTATACCACCTTATTATGATAGTTTAATTGCTAAGATTATCGCTTTTGCTCCAAGTAGGGGAGAAGCTATAATGAAAATGCAAAGAGCTTTAAGAGAAGTTGAAATAGAGGGTATTAAAAATACTTCTTCTTTGCATAGTAAAATTATGTCTAATGAAGTGTTTCGTAAAGGATATGTGACGACAGATTTTCTTTCTAAACATATATTTGAAAGATAAAGTAAAATTTAATTTGTATAAAATCTTTTTCTTCTTAATTAGATTGACTATAACAAATGCAAAATCTTGGTGTTTAATGACAAACAAATAGATTACGTTTGTAATGTGTCAAGCAAAATGGTTTAAGCGTATAGAAAAACTATTGTGTAGATGGTGGTTGGTGAGTGTGGCTACTTTGCCTTTTGTAATTGAATTGATTATGTGTTTAAAAAAAACAGAATGGCACTTTTCTATAATAATATTTTATCTGAAAATATATTTATTGTTCAAGAAAGAGCATTTTATCGTAATATCTACAAGTAACAGTTCAAAAAATGTTATGCAAACTTGTGGAAATAGGGAAAAAATGATATTTTTGTGATGAACATGGTAAATGTTAAATGTTGAAGGTTGTGATGAAGGTGGCGAGATAAAAACATATATAATTTGTGTTGTTGTTATTTTTTTAAAAATTAGTTCTAGAATCTAAGAATGGCATTTTAAAAAGGGAAGAAGTATTAAGATAAATCGCTTAAATTAGTCTATTAAAATAAATTTTATTGTGAAAATTTTAAGTAGTAGTAAACTTTAAAAAATGGATACAAACAATTTTGCTATTTTATGATGTTTATAAAAAGTATATTGTTTTAGAGTCGTAAAGATTGGCTTAGGATATTAAAAATTATGTAATCTGTTATGTGATATAGATAAGAGGTAGAATTAATGATAAGAAAAACGATATTTTTGCTGATTTCTTTTTGGGTTTTTACTTCTTTTAGTTTAGCGGTCGAAACGTATATAATAGATACTCCTACTGTTGGAATATTAAGTTATGGTTCGTATAATATAAATTTCAGATGTTTTTCTGAGGGCAATACTATTTCTAAAGTTGATTTTGGCGTTTTAAAGCTTTTAAATCTTGGTGTTTCATGGGAGTTTGATAGTTTTATAAGTAATAAAAATATAAAATTTACAATACCTGCCTTAAGTGTTAAATTAAAAATTTATGAAGGAAATATGACGTTTCCAGCAGTGACGATAGGTTATGATGGACAAGGTTATTTTATTGATAATAACTCTAATAGTGGTTATAAAGAAGTTGGTAAAGGTTTGTATATTGTCATGAGTAGAGAATTTTTTATTGATGGTTTAACGTTAAGTGTTGGTGCTAATATAAATAAGCTTTCAAAAATAAAAATTTATGGATTTGTAAATGCCATAGTGCCTATTTATAAAGAGTTTTTATATTTTATGGCAGAATATGATAATATAAATTATTTGCCTTTGGCAAGACTTAATTTTGGTTTAAAATTTTCTGTAACAGAATATGTAGATATAGATTGTATTGTAAGAGATTGTTGTGGAAGAAGTGGTGTTCAAGGTGAGCGAGTTTTTAAAATAGTTCATTCAAATAAATTTTAATTTTGAGAATACAAGTAGGTATTTACATAATTTATAAAAGGGTATAAAAAATATGGAAGTAATTTTTGACTTTGAGCAACCTATAAAAGAAATAGATATAAGAATTAATGATTTGAAAGAGTCTTCTCAAAATAGTAGTGTAGATTTGTCTAGTCAGATTAAAGAACTTGAAAAAGCAAGAGATGAACTGAAGCGAAAAATATATGGATCTTTATCTCCTTGGCAAAGGATTCGAATTGCAAGACATCCACAAAGACCTTATTCAGCGGATTACATAAAACTTATATTTAATGATTTTGTGGAGCTTCATGGTGATAGAGTTTTTGGAGATGATCAAGCTATTTTGTGTGGCATGGCTTTACTTGATAATACGCCTGTTGCTATTATTGGACATCAGAAGGGGCGAACTCTTGAAGAAAATATGTACAGAAATTTTGGTATGGCTCATCCTGAAGGATATAGAAAAGCTCTTAGAGTTATGAAGCTTGCTGGAAAGTTTCATAGAGCTATTATTACATTTATAGATACTCCAGGTGCATATCCTGGAATTGCAGCTGAAGAAAGAGGGCAAGCTGAAGCTATTGCTAGAAATTTAAGTGAAATGTCAGATCTGGAAGTTCCTATTATAACTGTTATTTTAGGAGAAGGTGGTTCTGGAGGAGCATTAGGAATAGGTGTCTCAAATGTTGTATTATGTTTAGAAAATGCTTATTATTCTGTTATTTCTCCAGAAGGATGTGCTGCTATACTTTTTAGAGATGGATCTAAAGCTCCCGAAGCAGCAGAAATAATGAAAATTACTGCAAAAGATATATTAAATTTAAAAGTTATAGATGAAATTATAAAAGAACCTTTAGGTGGAGCACATTATGACAGCGTTAAAATGGCTGGTAATATTAAGACATTATTGAATAAATATATTAATAAATATTCAAAAATGAGTGGTAAAAAAATAGCTGAAGAAAGATATTTAAAATTTAGAAACATTGGTTTTTATCAAAGTAGTATTAAAATAAAAGATAAGAAAATAAAGATAAAGAGTTCCAAAAGTAGGAGGGTCGTAAAATAATGGCACTAGCATCTTGTAAGCAAATTTTAGAAGAAGCGCAAAAGAAATGTTATGGAGTTGGTGCGTATAATGTTAATAATATGGAACAAATACAAGCGATAATGACAGCGGCCAAAGAAACAAATTCGCCTGTAATTATTCAAGTTAGTAGAGGGGCATTAAAATATTCTAATTCTACTTATTTGCAATATTTGATGAAAGCTGCTATTATAGAAAATCCTGATATTCCAATCGCAATGCATTTGGATCATGGAAATTCTTTGGAAACGGTTATAAAGGCTATAGAGCTTGGATTTTCGTCTGTTATGATAGACGGCTCTTTAATGGAAGATGGTAAGACGATTTCAACTTATGATTATAACGTGAAAGTTACGCGTTCGGTAGTTGAGTATGCACATGCTAGAGGTGTTTCGGTTGAAGCAGAGATAGGAACTTTGGGAGGATTAGAAGATGGTGTAGGTTCAGATAGAGTGCATTTAACAGAACCTAAGTTAGCAAAAAAATTTGTAGATGAAACAAATGTGGATTCTTTGGCTATTGCGATTGGAACTTCTCATGGGGCTTATAAATTTAAAGGAACATCAACTAATCTGGCTTTTGATATATTAAGAGAAGTTAGAGCATTAATAGATATACCTATTGTGTTGCATGGAGCTTCATCTGTTCCTAAAAAATTGATAAATGAGATAAATAAATATGGAGGTAAAATGTCCGATGCAGCTGGCATTCCTGTTGAAAGTTTACAAGAGGCAATTAAATTAGGAATAACGAAAATTAATGTTGATACAGATGGAAGACTTGCTATAACGGCTGCAATAAGAAAAGTTTTTACAGAATGTCCTGAGAAATTTGATCCTCGAGATTATTTAGGACAAGCAAGATCAGAACTTACTAATCTTATCGTTTTAAAAATGAATGCTTTTGGGACTGTGAACCATGCAAATGATTATATTCCCAAAGGTTTTGAAGAAATGAAAAAACTATATATTTCTAAGTAAAATATTATGAAAGTTTTCAAAAAATCAATAATAAAAAGTATTATACTGTAATGTTTAAATAATTAGAGTGGATTATATTTAGTTTAAATCAAAGAAAAGGAGGTTTTAATGTCTCTTTATGACGTAAAAAGAGTTCAAATTTTTTCAATTTTGAAAATATTGCCATTAGTTTTTTTAATTTTGGGTTGTTTTATTGGATTATTTACATTTTTCTTTTTTCCTACAGATTTGACGATTGGTCTTAGTTTTAGTTCAAAATTATTATCTTTGGCTATTTTTGCAATGCTTTATACAATTATAATGATTGTAGGAATAATTCTTGTAGCTTTACTTTATAATTTTTTAACAGCTATGTTGAAAGGTGGGATTGTTTTTTCTCTTGAACATAAAGAATAGTAATTTTGTATGATAAAGCAAGCAGTTTTTATAGGTTTAACATTAGTTTTTTTGATGAGCCTAAAATTTAAACTTAAAATAAAAGAGTTTTTAACAATCAGAGAAAGTTTGTTTTGAATATTAAGTTTTAGTATATCAGAGAATAAAAAACAAAGGATATAAATACTAATTGATTTTTGTAAGTCAACTATAGTTTATATTCTTTGTTTTTTGATTCTGATAAAATTTTTGTAATATGAGATGATTATTATAATGTTTTTATTAGACATGAGTTTTATCAAGTATTTCTCGTGAGTTAAAAAGTTTATTATTGATAATAGAAGATGTTTATACTGATTTATTAGTATGTTGAAGATGAAGCGGTTTTTTCTAAAAAAAGGATGATATCTTGAGTATAAAGCATTTTGTTTAATCTTTTAGATAATATCTTTAATTCATATGTGAGTATGGTGTAATAATTAAAATAAGTATAAAATTGTTGTATTCTTATGAAGATAATTTTGAAAAAAATTGTATTTCATATAATGAGATTTCTAAAAAAATAGTGATGATTTAGAGATTTTCTATTATTGTCAGATTAGTGAAATTGCATATCTGAGCAGCAATTAAAAGTTTACAAAAGATCTATTTGAAAAAGAATGTTTTATAGTTGTTATTTGTAAGCTAAAAGAGATTGTAAAAGAATTTTAGTGTATAAATCTAATACTAAATTCTTGATATTATTGTATTTTACTATATAGAGGTAGTGAAGAGATTATGCATAAAGACAGAAAAAGTAATAGAAATAAGAAATATTTCAATTATTATGCTTATTGAGAAAAATATTGGAATGAATAAAGTTAAAATTTTGAGAACAGAGTTTGATGGTTATATAATGATGAGGTCTTTTGTAATGAAGAATTTATCGCTAGAGTGGGATCTTTGTTATGATGTTGACATTAATAAGGAAAGAGCTCGTAAAATAGAAAGTAAATGAGGTATTATCTTTAGAGTGTTGATACATATATCAGGCGAAACAGAATGGACAAAATTAAAAATTATAATAGAGAGATTTTTTAGAAAAACAGAGCAAAAAATCGTAAACAGATCGGATGTTTATGAAGAGGATTCAAGATGATATTGCACAAAAATATTATGAAGATGGTGCAGTTTTTATAATAAAAAAAGTTTCCCAAAATAGATGTTTATAATTTAGCATGAGAATTGGTTAGAAAATTTGTGGTGGTTATATAAGGATGAGAGTTAGAGAAAAAAATATGTTAATTGATTGGTTAAATTCAAGTGAAATTACTGTAATTTTGTCTTTAACAGATAATAATGTAAGTATTAAGCTTGCTGCTAGTGATAATGCTAAATCTGAGTTGATATGTGGTGAATAGCGGTAGATATTAAAGAAATATATATTAATTTAAGAAAAGCAAGAGTAAGTTGTGAAAGTGAAATTGGATATCAAGCAGTGGTTTAAAGATTATGGAAGTAGAGAAGAGAAAAATCAAACATTAAAAGCGGATTTAGTCACTTGGTTACAAAAATATCAAAAGATGTAATAGATACAAATTCTAGAGTATTAGTAGTACAAGGCATGTATATTTTTCAGATGGTTTAAAACATAAAAAAATATTTTGATTAGTAGATAGATTCAACGTATTTGCATGTAAAATGTGGTGGAAGAAAATGTTGAAATATTAGGCAATGTTAACATGACTTAAATTATTGTCAATGGACTTTTAGAAGAAAGTGAGATTTTGGTAGAAGATACTTTTTAATAGACGATTACGAAAGTATAAACGAGTCGTCTTGAGTATTTGGTTAAAAGTGGTGCATTTGGTAGAAATGTTTCTTGTTAGAAAAGAAAATAAAAAAGCAAGCGAAATATTTATAAGTGTAATTTGTATGGGGAATGTTTTATTTGTTGTTTTTTTATTTTAGGTTTTTCTTATAATTTCGCAAATTTAACTAGTAGTTTCAACTCTCAAAGAATATATTAAGATGTTTGTTGTGTTGACATAGTTATTAGAAAATGAATATAATAGTTGGTGTTGATAAAGATGATTTAGTTTCATTTTTAAAATTCTTCGAGGAAAGTGTAAAGATTTAATATAGATCCTTGTTTTCTTTTTAGTAGTAATAAGAGTTATAAATTTTTTAAAGTCTGCACGGCCTTCTTGAGCAAAAATGCGGATAGAATCCATTAAAATCGTGACCCAAAGATTTATAGTAAATTAAACGTTTTAGTCTAGATAAAAGGATGTATATATTTGTTTTCGCCGCAGAAGTTATTTACTTTAGATGGGGGAATTTTTTATGAATGTTGAGTTCATGAAAATAGCGATAGAGTTAGCTAAAAAAGGAAGAGGAAAAGTATATACTAATCCTTTGGTGGGGTGTGTAGTTGTAAAAAATAATAAAATTATAGGCAAAGGATGGCATCAGTACTTTGGAGGTAATCATGCTGAAATTAATGCACTTTTAGAAGCAGGAGAAAAATCAGCGGGTGCAGATTTATATGTTACACTTGAACCTTGTAATAATTATGGAAAGAAGCCACCATGTACTCTTGCTATTATAAAAGCTGGAATTCGAAGAGTTTATTATGCAATGGATGATAAAAATATTTCAGGCAGTAAGGAGATATTGGAACGCAATGGAATAAAAGTTTATAGTGGAATATTGAGATATAGAAGTAAATTTTTAATAACTGAATATTTAAAGCATTTACGTAGCGAATCAAGAGTTTCTGTTAAAGTTGCAATGACTTTAGATGGCAAAATTGCAAGTCATGACTATGATTCAAAATGGATAACATCTCCTAAATCTAGAAAATTAGTATATAAAATACGCTCGTCTTATGATGCTATTCTTATAGGTGCCAATACAGCTCTAAAAGATAATCCTTTTCTTACAACACGTTCCAAGAAATTAAAAAATCCTGTGAGAGTTGTCATAGATACAAATTTAAAACTTCCAAAAACTTACAATTTATTTGATGGAAGTGTTCCTACAGTTGTCATTTATAATTCAAGTATTACAGATGTGCCTAATCATTTAAATAAAGAAGGTATACTTTTGGCTCCTATTGACATCCAAACAGCAAAAAAAGATTTTAAAGTCATAATTAAAAAATTAAATTCTTTTTCGTTAAAAAGTATTTTAATAGAAGGTGGTAGTGAGATAATTGCTTCTGCTTTGTTTTCGGGTGTGGTAGAAAATATATATTTTTTTATTGCTCCCAAAATAATAGGAGGTAAGTTTGCTATTCCAGTTGTAGGTGGTGTAGGAGTTAGTAAAATTTCAGAAGCATTAAGTGTTAAAGATATGAAAGTAAAAAAAATAGATTCAGATTTACTTATAACGGGGTCAATTATAAAATAGTTTGCAAAGAGGAAAATATGTTTACGGGTTTAATAGAGGATATAGGGGTGATAAAAAATATTTCAACTTCGCGAGTTGAAGTTGAAACAAAGCTTGGTAATATTAAAAAAGGAGATAGTATTTCAGTTAATGGTGTTTGTTTGACTGCAGTTAGTGTAAGTAAGAATAGTTTTATTGCCGATTACAGTTCACATACTGATAAGGTTACCACTCTTGCAAGATTAAAACAAAATACAAAAGTCAATTTAGAGCAAGCCGTTACGTTGTCTTCTCGTCTTGGTGGGCATATAGTAAGTGGACATGTAGATGGCAAAGCTGTAATAAAAAAAATTAGAAAATTAAAAGGGTTTTATTGTATGATATTTTCATGTGATACGGAGGTACTAAGTTATTGTATAAAGAAAGGTTCTATTTCTGTTGATGGAATTAGTTTAACAATATCGTCTTTATTAGATTTTGGTTTTGAAATTTTTATTATACCTGAAACTTTTAACAACACAACAATGCAATTTAGAAAAACTGGAGATGAAGTAAATATTGAAACTGATATTTTTGCTAAATATATGAAGAAATTTATCAATAAAGCAACTAGTGATATTTCTTTTAAAATGTTAAAAAGGAATGGTTTTGTTTAATATGGAAAAAAAATTTGCATTAGTAGAAGAGGTAGTTAAAGATATTAAATTAGGAAAAATGATTATTGTAATTGATGATCCTAGTCGTGAAAATGAAGGTGATTTGGTTTGTGCAGCTGAGAAAGTTTCACCAGAAATTGTAAATTTTATGGCAAAATATGGAAGAGGACTTATTTGTGTTCCTATTAGTCATGAAAGGCTTGAAGAACTTAAAATAAAGGATATGATTGAAAAACCAACTGAAAAAAAAGGATGTTCTTTTACAATATCGGTTGATTATAAAATAGGTACTACGACTGGTATATCTGCTTATGACCGATGTATGACGATTAGTAAGCTTGTTGATAAAACTGCTGAATCCAAAGATTTTGCTAGACCAGGGCATATATTTCCATTAAGGTATAAAGATGGAGGTGTTTTAGTTAGAGCAGGTCATACTGAAGCTGCTGTTGATCTGGCTAAACTTGCAGGTCTTTATCCGGCAGGTGTTATATGTGAAATAATGAATAATGATGGTACTATGGCAAAAACACCTGAACTTATAAAGTTTGCTAAAGAACATAAATTGCAGATAGTAACAATAGAAGAACTTATAAAATATAGACGTCGCACGGAAAAACTTATAAAAGAAATTGTAAAAGTTAATTTCCCAACAGAGTTTGGGTATTTTAAACTTGTTTTGTTTGAAGATGTTCTAAGTAAAGATCATCATATTGCAATTATAAAAGGTGATGTGAAAGATAAACAAAATGTTTTAGTAAGAGTTCATTCTTCATGTGAAACTGGAGATATTTTTCATTCTATGAGATGTGATTGTGGATCTCAGCTTGAAACATCTTTGAAGATTATTGAAAAAGAAGGTGTAGGTGTAGTTTTGTATATGCATCAAGAAGGAAGAGGTATAGGACTTGTTAATAAATTAAAAGCTTATCATTTACAAGAGAAAGGCATGGATACTGTTGAAGCTAATGTTGCTTTAGGATTTCCTCCAGATATGAGGGATTATGGAATAGCTGTACAAATACTTTATACTATTGGTATTAAAAGTGTTAATCTTATGACAAATAATCCTAAAAAAATAGAAGAGGTTGAGAAATATGGACTAAAGGTATCCAAAAGGATTCCATTGGAAATTAATCCTAATAAAATTAACAAAGAATATTTAAAAACTAAAAAAGAGAAAATGGGGCATCTTTTGAAAACATTATAAATTATTCACTTGCTTCATCAGTATTTGATAATGGTAAAATTATGTTTAAAATGGAGAAAATAATGAAAATTATTAGTGGAAAGTTAAATGCAAGAGGTAAAAAAATTGCAATAGTAGCATCACGGTTTAATGAATTTATAACAAGTAAACTCATAGCTGGTGCTGAAGATATGCTTAAAAGACATTTTGTTGAGGATAATGATATTTGTGTGTATTGGGTGCCAGGAGCTTTTGAAATACCTGTTATTGCTAAAAAAATTTCTGAAACAAAAGAATTTGATGGAATAATTTGTTTAGGGTGTGTTATAAGAGGAGATACTCCTCATTTTGATTATATTTCTGCGGAGGTTACAAAAGGGATAGCACATATTGGGCTCCAATGTAAAGTTCCTGTAATATTTGGAGTATTAATGACAGAATCTATAGAACAAGCAATAGAAAGATCTGGAACTAAATCTGGTAATAAAGGTTCAGATGCTGCAATGACTGTTATTGAAATGGTAAATCTTTATTCTATAATTTAAAATATTCTGTAGTCATTTGAAAATTTTATGTATATTTGTGTGATTTTTTTTAAAAAATGGTTTAATAGTCTATTTATTTTTATGAGTAAGATAAAAAATTTATAAAAAGAAGGTATAATTGAAATATTTAAGTAAATATTTGGTTTGGTATAAAGTTTTCAAAAAATATATGTGTTGAATGGAATGAAATAAAAACAATAAACTAAAGTTGAATAGCTCTTAAGTTAAGCGCGCAACAGCAGTGGTGGCTGTGGATGCTTTAAATAGTGTGTATGATGTTATCATGAAACAATTATCAAAAATAGATGAAATATTAATGCTTGTGCGAAAACCATCAAGATATATAAATAGTGAGTTAAATTCGCATAAGGCGAATATGGCTTTAGATTTTTCAATAGTTTTATGTTTTCCTGACATTTATGAAGTGGGAGCTTCAAATTTAGGTTTAGAGATTCTTTATCATTTAATTAATGAAAAAAAGCTCGCTCGTTGCGAGCGAGTTTTTGCTCCTGACAATGATATGGAACAATTATTAAGGGAAAATAATATTAGTTTGTTTTCTTTGGAATCTCGTAGTGGATTAAAAAGTTTTGATATCTTAGGTTTTACGATTCAATGTGAGCTTGTAGCTACAAATATTTTAAATATACTTAATTTATCAGGAATTTCTATATTTGCCAAGGATAGAAAAAGAGATGAGCCTCTTGTAATTGGAGGTGGTCCTGTACTAACTAATCCTGAACCTTTTTGTGATTTTTTTGATTTATTTGTTTTGGGCGATGGAGAAGAAAGTATAGAAGATATAATAAATGTATGTAAAGATGCAAAAAAGATTAATCTTTCAAAATTTGAAACTTTAAAAAAACTATCGAAAATTGTAGGTGTTTATGTTCCATCTTTTTACAATATTGAGTATAATATTGATAAAACTGTAAAATCTATTAGTTCTGTGGTTAGAGAAGTCCCTTCTGTAATACAAAAAAGACTTTTGAATTTAGATAATGCCTATTTCCCAGAAAAAAAACTAGTTCCTTTTGTTGAAACTGTGCATAATAAATTGAATATTGAAGTTGCAAGAGGTTGCCCTGGTCGTTGTCGCTTTTGTCAAGCTTCAAAGTATTATTATCCGTGGAGACAAAGATCCTTTGATAAATTATTATATCTTGTAAAACAAAATATAAAAAGTACAGGTTTTGAAGAGATTACTTTTTCTTCACTTTCATGTAGTGATTATAAATATTTGAGTGAATTATTAATAGAAACAAATAATTTGTATGAGAAAACTGATCTTAATATATCTCTTCCATCATTAAGATGTAATGAACGTTCTCTTAAATTAGCACAATACATAAATAAAAATAAAAAACCTACTCTTACTTTTGCTCTTGAAGCGGGGTCTAACAGACTTCGTAATGTGATAGGTAAATATCTTTCTGAAAAGCAAATATTAAAAACTTTACTTGCCGCAAATGCTTTAGGTTGGAAAGTAATAAAATTATATTTTATGATAGGTCTTCCTACTGAAGATGACAAAGATATAATTGGTATACAACAACTCATTAAACTTGTGAAAACTAAGGCTAAAAATTTAAGTTTTACTATTACTATTTCCCCCTTTGTACCAAAAGCACAAACCGCGTTTCAGTGGGTTAATATGGCCGGTGCTGATGAACTAAATAGCAAAATACACCTTTTAAATAAACTTCTTCCAGCAAAAGTTAAAGCACACAACTACAAATCAAGTATTTTTGAAGCACTTATCGCAAGAGGCGATAGACGACTTTCAGCTGTAATTTATAAAGCTTGGCAAAAAGGGGCAAGGTTTGATCAATGGGCCGATAGATTTGATGATAATATATGGAATAAATCTCTTAGTGAATGTAATATAGATTTAAATTTTTACGTATATAGAAAAAGGGATCATAGTGAAATATTTCCTTGGGATCATTTAAATTTTGGTTTATCTAAAAAAGAATTATATACTGATTATATAAAAAGTACAAATGAAACTACAGATATTTTTATTGAACAGTTTAATAATACTAATTGTTGTTTGCCAGTAAATTATACTAAATCTAATATTTCTGTACATAAACCTGTTATGAGACTTAGATTTTGCTTTTCAAAAAAAGGCATAGTTAAATTTATATCTCATTTGGAACAGATAGAGGTATTAAGAAGAACTATAAGACGTTCAGGACTTCCTATAGCGTTTACTGCAGGATTTAGTCCACAAATTAAATCATCTTATGGTCCGCCGCTTTCAATAGGGTACGAAAGTACTAGTGAATATATGGAATTATATTTTACGCAAAAAGTTTATATTAAAGAGGTTAAGAGAAAATTAGAAAAAGAACTCCCGAAAGGATTTAAGTTACTGGATGTAAAAAAGATGCCGTTAACTTTTCCTTCCATGGATATTTTGTCTAATATTGCAGAATATAAAATACAATGTCAAGATCTAGAACTTTCGAATGAAGAAATTAATGAGTTTTTACTTCAAAAAGAAATTATAGTTAAAAAAATAAAAAAAGGCAAGATTATTGAAATTGATATTAAATCTTTAATAAAATCTTTACGAATTGAAAATGGGATATTAAGTTTATTACTTCGTTTTGAAAGTGGTAAAAATATAAAGCCTGAAGTGGTTTTACAAAAACTGTTTGAAAATAAAAAAAAATGTGCCAGAATATATGCTATAGAAAGAGTAGCATTATATATAGAAACAAAAGATGGTCAGATTTATAAACCATAAGTGATTGGATTAAGAATGTTAAAAAATAAAAATGAAAAAAGAAATAATAGTTAACAGAAATTTAGAAGAGATCAAAGTTGCTGTACTCGAGGATGGGAAACTTTTTGATTTATTTATTGAAAGAAGAGAGTCAAAGAAAATATTAAACAATATTTATAAAGGCACAGTGCAAAATATTGTACCTGCTTTAGGTTCAGCTTTTGTTGATATTGGGTTTAATAAAAGCGGATACCTTGGAGTTGATGATATAATAGCTCAACGAGATGAGCATAATATTGAGAATATGATTAAAGTCGGACAAGATATTATGGTTCAGGTTTATAAAGAGCCTATAAATACAAAAGGACCTAAAGTAACAATGGACATATCTCTTCCAGGTAGACTTTTAGTGTATATGCCTTTTGGCAATAGAATAGGAATATCAAAAAATATTAAAGATATGCGAGAATATGATAGATTGAAGAGTATAGCAAATGAGATAAAAAAAGATATCCCAGGAGGAATAATAGTTAGAACAGAAGCAGAAGAAGCTAGTAAATTTGAAATTGAAAACGAAATAAGATATTTAGTAAAACTTTGGTTATCTATAGTATGTAGATTTAATGATGATGTAAAACACATAAGTTTAATACATAAAGATCTTGGTATAGTTTTTCAAACTGTGAGGGATTACTTTAGTGAGGAAGTTGTTTCTATGTGTATAGATTCCCAAGAAGAATTTAGAGATGTTATAGAATTTGTGAAAATAATATCTCCTGAATTTCTTAATAGAATCGTGCTTTATGATAATAAAATACCTATATTTAAAACTTATGGTATTGAAGAGGAAATAAAAAAGTTACATTCAAATAAAACTAAACTTAATTCTGGTGGATATCTTATAATACAAGAGGCTGAATCTCTTTGTGCAATAGATGTTAATAGTGGTAAGTTTATTTCAAAATCCTCTAAAGAAGATACAGCTGTGCTTACAAATCTTGAAGCTTCACATGAAATTGCCAGGCAATTAAGAATTAGAAACATAGGAGGTATAATTGTAATTGATTTTATAGATATGGAAAAAACTTTTAACAAACAAAAAGTCTTAGAAAAACTACGTCAAGTCACAAAGTATGATAAGGCTAAGATAAAAATATGGCCTATAACCAAATTAGGTCTTATAGAGATGACAAGACAAAGGAAAAGAGAGTCTTTATTTTCTTATCTCAGTGATACATGTCCTCTTTGTCATGGATTGGGTCTCGTGTCTTCCAAAGAGTCTGTTTTTGTCAACGTATGTGATGAGATAGCTCAAATGTGCATTGACGGTTCTTATAATAAGATAAAGATAAAACTAAATTCTGATATTGTTGATTATTTTATAGAAAGAAAAAAAAGATTGAAAGAGTTGTTTAAAGTAGAATTTAATATTGAATCAAGTTATGAGATTTCACGAGAGGAATATCAAATTATCTTTGAATAAATTGGATTATGTAGTTTTTGACGTTAGTTGATTTGTAAAATGAAAATATTTTAGATGTTTATTTTAGTTATTCTTGAAGTATTGGATATTTATTTAATAATTTTATGTATTTATTATTATGATGTGTTAATTTAAATTATTATTGAATTTGTGTATTTGTATTCAAAAAATGATAAAATACAAAACGAGTAAAGATATGATTGAAAAACTAGTAAAAAGAAATAAAATATATAATGGATCTATAATAGATGTTTTTTGTGACAAGGTTAAACTTTCAAATGGTTTTATTACTAGTAGAGAATATTTAAGTCATCCTGGTGCTGCGGCAGTTCTTCCTTTTTTAGATAAAAAGAATATTGTTTTAGTAAAACAGTACAGATATCCTATAAATCAAATAACTTATGAAATACCTGCTGGCAAAATTGATAAAAGTGAAAATCCTTTTGAATGCGCTTTAAGAGAACTAGAGGAAGAGACAGGATATAAAGTAAAAAAAATGAAAAAACTTTTACTTTTTCATCCGACTGTAGCATTTTCTACAGAACTTATATACATATATGTAGCTTTTGGTCTTGAAAAAGGAATGAAAAAAACTGATAATGATGAATTTGTTGAACAAAAAGTTTTGAACTTCAATTCTGCAATCAAAATGGTAAAATCTGGAAAAATAACAGATGCAAAAACTATTATAGCATTGTTGTATATGGAGAATATTTTAAAACGGAGTTAGTAAATATTAAATTTTCCTAAAGTGAGGATTTTATGAAAAGAAGTAGTTACTGTGGAGATTTGAGAAAAAATAATATAGGAGAAGAGATTGTAGTATGTGGATGGGTACATTCGCGCAGGGATCATGGAGGTTTAATTTTTATTGATTTAAGGGATAGAAGTGGTATTTTGCAAATTGTTTTTCTACCAGAAAGTAGAGGTACATTTCGAATAGCTGAAAATTTAAAAAATGAATATGTACTTTCAATTAAGGGTTTAATTAGATGCAGACCAGAGGGTACTATAAATCCAAATATATCTACAGGGCAAATAGAATTAGTTGTTGCTGAAGTGGAAGTTTTAAATACATGTCTGGGACTTCCTTTTGAAATTTCGGATTATGTTGAAACTTCTGAAGAGTTGAGATTAAAGTATAGGTATTTAGATTTACGTCGTCCTAATTTTCAAAAAAAAATCATAACACGTCATAAGATTTCAAATGAAGTTAGAAATTTTTTAAATGAAGAAGGGTTTTTAGAAATAGAAACACCTTTATTAACTAAATCTACACCAGAGGGAGCAAGAGATTTTTTAATACCGTCAAGACTTCAGCATGGGAATTTTTTTGCATTACCTCAATCACCTCAACTTTTTAAACAGATATTAATGATTTCTGGTTTTGATAAATATTATCAATTTGCAAGGTGTTTTAGGGATGAAGATTTACGTGCTGACAGGCAGCTTGAATTCACGCAAATAGATATTGAAATGTCGTTTGTAGATGAAGATGATGTGATAAGTCTTATTGAAAGAATGCTCTCTAGAGTTTTTAAAACAGTATTGAGTATTGATATAAGTACTCCTTTTGAAAGGATTTCATATAATGATGCAATGTTGCGTTTTGGTTCTGATAAACCTGATACAAGATTTGGAATGGAAATAAAAGATTTTTCTCAAGAATTTAAAAATAGCGAATTTGGAGTGTTTTCTTCGGCTATTAGTAACGGTGATGTTATAAGAGGATTATGTATTCCAAACGGTTCAGTATTTTCTCGTTCAGAAATTGATGGTCTTATTAAATTAGTATGTGAATTTGGTGCTAAAGGATTAGTATGGATAAAAGTTACGTCTTCTGGAGTGGAATCGAATATAGTAAAGTATTTTAAAGAATATGAAGTAAAAACTGTTGTATCTAAGCTTAACGCTAGACCTGGTGATTTGATTGTCTTGCTTGCCGACGAAGAAAAATTAGTTGCTCAATGTTTAGGTGTTTTAAGGCTTAAGATGGGGAAAAAACTTGGTTTTATAAGTAAGAATAATAAATTTAATTTCTTATGGGTAGTTGATTTTCCACTTATGAACTGGAATAATGAAGAACATAGATGGCAATCGTTACATCATCCATTTACATCACCTAAGGAGAACATAGACGCTATTACTAAAGAAAATATTGGACGTGTCAAATCAAGAGCTTATGACATTATTTTAAATGGTGTTGAACTTGGTGGTGGTTCTATAAGAATACATAAAACAGACATACAAAAGAAAATATTTGAAATATTAAATATTTCTGATGAATCTGCAAAGGAAAAGTTTGGTTTTTTATTTGATGCTCTTTTATATGGAGCACCGCCACATGGTGGATTAGCTTTGGGGTTTGATAGAATATGTGCGTTGGTAACTGGTGAAGAATCAATACGAGAAGTAGTGGCTTTTCCTAAAACCCAAAAATCATTTGATCCTCTTTCAAATGCACCTACTCCAGTAGATGATGAACATTTAAAAGAACTTGGGATAAAAGTAATTTCCAAACTTATTAAATTATAAATATAATGTTTATTGTTAAGCAGATTATATTTTCAAGATTTTTTATACTTGAAGAGGAATTGATGAATACTTTATTTGATAGAATAAAAATTTGGACTAGGTTATTTCTTTTGAGAATTGCAAGAGATATTAAAACTAGTATTAATAAAGATCGCTCTTTAAGAAAATCAGATAATTTATTTTCTAAAGAAATTAAGATTCCGGTGATATTTTCTTTAATTCCTACTATTGTGATAGTTTACTGCATGCTTATTGTAGATTTGGGAATAAATTATAAAACAATGATTTCCACGGCTATTTTTATTATTGTAAGTTTGGTTTTCTTTATTTTGCAAGTGCAAAATAAAGAAAAAAAAATATTTGAGGATAATGATGCTGTTGTCTTAGTTTGTTTACTTTTTATTATTGCAATATTGATGCTTCAAATTTCAAAAGAATATGTCTCAGCTTTTTTGTCGCCTGTAGCGGCATTTGCGTTTATGACAGCTATATTATTGTCATCAAAGATTGGAGTTTTGTATGCTATATGTTTGAGTTTGTTTGCAGCTTTTTTAAATGATATGCGTTTTGATGTTTTTCTTGTAATGTTTTGTGGTAGTATTGTTGTTGTTTCAAATGTAAAAAATATTCGCAAAAGAGCTGATTTTATAAATATAGGTATTAAGATTGCTATTGCCAATACAACTCTGACAACTATGTTTTATTTTTTTGATTTTTATAAGGGAATGGTTCAATTTAGGTATAATCTTTTTTACGGTATGTTAAATGGTGCATTTGCTATTGTTATTTTATTGGTGTTTATTCCATTATTTGAAAAAGTTTTTTCAAGAACAACCAATATAAAATTGATAGAACTTTCAGATTTTAATAATCCTTTGCTTAAAAAACTTATGCTTGAAGCTCCTGGCACGTACCATCATTCAATTATGACAGCTGATATTGCAGAGCAAGCAGCTAATGTTATAAACGAAAACTCTCTTCTTGCAAGAGTGGGAGCTTATTATCATGATATAGGGAAACTTAAAAATCCAGAATATTTTATAGAGAATCAAGTGACTGGACGTAATCCTCATGATAGCTTAACTCCCACTATGTCAAGATTAATTTTAATTTCTCATGTTAAAGATGGCATCGTTTTAGCTAGACAAAATAATATTGATAATGAAATCATTAATATTATTGAACAACATCATGGAACAACACCAATGCATGTTTTTTATCACAGAGCATTAGAAGAGGGTGGCGACGATGATATAAATATAGAAAATTTTAGATATCCTGGACCGAAACCTACAGCTAAGATTACTGCTGTGGTGATGATGGCAGACTCTTGTGAGGCAGCATGTCGCAGTATTGAAGAACCAACTGCCACAAGAATAAAAAATATGGTGGAAAAGATAATAAATAATAAATTTATAGACGGACAGTTTTCAGAATGTCCAATTACTTTAAAAGATTTAGATGCTATAAGATACAGTATTATTTCAACTATAATAGGTATATATCATGCTAGAATTGAGTACGAATAGGTATAATAAATGTAATAATTTTGTAAATTTTGTAAATTTTCCAAAAGCATATTTAACTATGCTAAATCAAGCGGTGTTGGCTACACTAACGTCCGAAAAAATTAAACGATATCAATTAAACTTTGTAATGGTGAGTAATAAGGAAATTAAAAAACTTAATGCTAAATATAGAAAAGAAGGACATGTAACAGATATTATATCTTTTTTGGTGGTTCAAAGGCTTTTTATAGGAGATATTTATATTTCCAAAAAATATACGCAAGAGCAAGCAAAAAAATATGGTAATACTTGGCTACAAGAACTTGCCTATCTTATAATTCATGGAGTATTGCATCTTTGCGGATATACTGATTATGAACCTGTCGATAAAATCAAAATGTTTAAAAAACAGGATAAGATATTTCAATGTTTATTTTCTTTTTTTTGATTATACTGTTTTTTCTTTTATTTTTATCTGCATGGATTTCTGCGGCTGAAATAGGAATTACAAGTTTATCAAAATATAGAATTAAAAAACTTATCGTACAAACTCCAAAGCTCTCTAGATCTTTATCTTTGTGGCTTGAACAACCACATTATCTTCTTACAATTATTTTAACTGTTAATGTTATGACTGATATGTTCATAAGTTTTATGACGACATATCTTATGACATCAATTTTTTATATGATCAATAGAACTATTATAGAACTTTTTGCATGGCTCTCAACTTCTTTAACTCTTTTAATTTTTGGAGAAGTATTACCTAAATTTTATGCAAGAACTAATTCTGAATGGATTACTATAATGTCATTGCCTATTCTTTCGCAAATGGAAAAATTCTTGAAACCTTTTATGTATCCTGTTATTAAATTTGCTGAATTTTTATCAATTAAAACTTCAAATATAAGAAATTCTTATGAATTAAGTGAAGAAGAGATTAAAAATTTGCTTTCGGAAGGCAGTTATAGCGGCGAAATAGATAAAGATATAAGTATTATGCTTGAACGTACTTTACGGTTTGGCGATTTATCTGTTAAAAGAATAATGACATTGTTTGAAAATATTGATTCAGTTGATTTATCTTTAGAAGAAAACGAATTTTTAAATAAAACTATTGAAACTTCAAAAAGTAGGATACCGGTATATATTAAATCAAAAGATAATATTGTAGGTTATGTTCATATAAAAGATGTTTTAGCTTTACTACAAGAAAATAAAAGTCATTTTGTACGTTCACTTGTGAGATCACCTTATTACATAAGTGAGGATCAAAATGTAAGTGATTTATTAAAAAAATTGAGAACTGGAAAAACGCATATAGCGTTTGTAAAAGATCAAAACAATAATATAATAGGAATGATTACTCTTGACGATATATTAGAAGAGGTTGTTGGAAAAATTATGGATGAATGTGAACTTTAAAAATGATCATTATTATAATTAAAGTTATTTTGTTTGTACTACTTTTATGTGTTTTGAGTTTTTTTAGCGGAGCGGAAACAGCTATTACAAGTCTTTCAAGTTTACCTTTGCAAAAGATAAAAGAGAAGAATATAAAACATATAAGTAAAATAAGTTTTTTGGAGATGCATATGCAAGAGCTTATGACGGCTATGATTATAGGTATGAATTTGTCTCTTGTTGGTATGAGTGTTATTTTTTCTTCGCTAAAGAATGATATTTTAATTTACTATAAAATTAATTCAAATATTTTAAATATAGTATTGCCTATAATTTCAATAATTTTTGCTTTGGTTTTTGGGAATATTGTTCCTAAAACAATAGCAAGATATAATTCCGAAAAAATAGGATTAACGACTCTTCCATTTGTAATAAGATTTGCAATGATTTTTAAAATAGTTATAGTCTCTTTATTAAAAGTTTCAAATAAAATTATGAAATTATTTGGTAAGAGCGAGGAGAGTCAATACATAAAGGCCTCAGAGATAGATTTTTTACTTTCAAATAAAAACACATGCCCTCTCCCTGCTGATTCAAGAAAATTAATAGGTAATATAATGGATTTTACAGGATGTAGGATTTCGCAAATTATGATTCATATTTCTGGAGTTTTTGCTGTAGATATTAATTTGCCCAAAGAGAAGATAATTAAAGATATTATTCGAGCAAGGTATTCAAGAGTGCCTGTTTATAAAGAAAGTATTAATAATATTATTGGAGTTATACATACAAAGGATTTAGCTATTGTATGGCGAACCTCTAGTTCCTTAATTCTTGAAGATTTGATTCATCCAGCATATTATGTTCCTTATAATTCAAAAATAAGTAAAATGTTAAAAGAGTTTAGAAAAGGAAGACAACATATTGCAATAGTTGTTAATGAGTTTGGGTTAACAATTGGAATAGTATCAATAGAAGATTTACTAGAAGAAATAGTTGGCGAGGTCATGGATGAATATGATTTAAAAGAAAAAACTATAACACCTATAGGTAAAGATGTATATGTTGTACAGGCTTATGAGACAATACTTAATGTAAATGCCGCATTAAATATTGACATTCCTCAAGGGAGTTATACTATTATTAATGGTTGGATATTAGAGTTGTTTGGTAAGATTCCTAGTAATGGTGAGAGAATAAATTGGCAAGATTATTTAATAGAAATACAAGATGCAGATTTTAAAAAAGTTAATAGGATTGTGTTAAAAAAATGTATTATACAATAAGAGGGTTTTTACCTAATTCAAAAATATAAGGTGAATATGATAAGTTTATAACAGTTTATTCTTATGAATGAGGTAAAAATACAAACTATTGTTCCGAGTATGAAAAAATTACAGTTAAACTTTCTTATGCGGTAGAACCTTTGACTGAAAGTGAGTTTATAATTTATAATATTTATTAGTTGATAAAATATAAAATTATAGGTGTTAATATAATTAAGAATAATACGGAAATAAAGATTGATTTTAAAAGAAATTTATATGTTTTATGTATGACTAAAGTAAGTAATAAATTTATGTCTTTTAATACGGCAAATAAAAAAATATTATTTTATAGCACAAATTTGGCAATTGTTAAGTAATTGTAAATATCCTAAAAGAGTTCTAATTTGTTTTGTACTTTTAAAATTCCTGAGTATAGTTTTTTTTGGATTATTTAAAAAGCGATATGTTTTTAATGATAAAAAATCAAGAATATCATAAAAATTTTCAAATTCTTCAGGAAATGATTTGGATTTATTTGAGAATATAGAATAAAATAAAATTTAAAATTGTATTGAAATTTACATTATAAATTATATAAATCGTCCGATCTTATGCATATTTTTAAAAAAGATTGCAAAATCTCAAATATTTATAATCTAATTAACGAATAATATTATAAATATTGTCAGTGTTATAAGTGTTATTAATAAACCTAGTGTTGTACCTTTAGTGCTTATGTTTAAGCAAAAGTATTAATATTTTAGAATGTTTGGTTATAACTAACGTCTTTGATTGGATTATATGGGTTAATTGTGAAATGGCAATTTTTTGTATGAAGTTTAATAAATATTTCCTTTTTGTTGTTTAGTTGTTTTATGATTTTTTGACATTATAAAATAAATTTGATAGCTTATTTACATCGATTCTCCGGGCAGTTAGCTCAGGTGGAAGAGCATTTCCCTTACAAGGAAGAGGTCGCAGGTTCAAATCCTGCACTGCCCATTATGTGTTATGGGAGCGATGAGTAAAAAAGTTTGCCTAAATGTATTTTGATTTAGTTTTAGTGTTTTTCTTATATTAATATTTAAGTTGTATATAGTTCTAAAATTAATCATAAAAATCTTCGAAATTAGTAAGTTCAGATAAAAAATACAATCTAAAAATAAAAAATGATGGAAATAAACTCAGTTAAAATTTAAGGTAAATAAATGCATATTTAGAGGATTTTGTGTTGTTTTTGGTAGGTATAATAAACTGAAGGATCTACAATTTTTATTGATATGAAACAAATCTATAAAAGACTTAATATTCCCAAATTTTAATTATGTAACTTCTTGAAATAGGAGTTATATTATTCTAATGAGTTAACTTTTTATAATATGTTATCAATCATTCTCAGATAACAAGTGTTTTTATGTGATGAAAACCGAGATATAAGCAAGTCTTTTTAAAACTCGAAAAGATATTTCAATCGTTAAATCATGAGTCTAATTGGTTCAAATTGTATTGGCAATGGAGATATAATTATTTAAAAATTTTAATGAAGAACTAGAGAGATAACACGAGATGTGTTTCTTTAAAGGTTACTTTTGATTGAAAAATTTTATTGTATCATTTTATTTATTAATTTAAGTTTTTGTTCTGTTAAAATTATTTGTGATTTAGTGAGTATAGTTCAGAAATAGTTGCTTTTTATTCCACTTTTATTTTATGTATAAAATTTAAATAGTTTCTAATGTATTGATATTGTTTATTTTTTTGTGTTCTTGTGTAGTGTTACAATATTTTAATAATGAAATATTTGAAAAATATAACAATTACGATGAGTATGAAAGAAAATTTTAAAAAACTAAGATTTGTATAATTAAGTCCTTATATGATTTTTTTTTATACATTAATTTAAATACTATATTTTACAAATAGAAACGTGTAAAACCATTAATTTTTTTGTTGTAATCATGATCAATATGAGTAAGGTAATATTTATTTTTAGTTGTTAATTTAACTGCGATAGAGTATTTAAAAAGAAATGCCGTGCAAAATTTAAATTAATAGTAATAAGAAGAGCAAAAATGAAAAATTGGATGTTGGTATAAACTGGAGTTTTTCGAGTGATAATACAGGAAAACTTTCTGCAAGATAAATCTACTAAATTTTACTTTAAGTAATGGCATGATAATTATGTGCTGAGTATGATGAAATTTGGGTTTTTAGTAATTGTTTGTAATTCTCCATTATCCACCTTGTTCAGCTTAAATTTACAATAATATGATGATTTCATATCGCGCTTACAACAAATTGTTATACGGTTTTATAATAAATTTACTATTCGCAGTTGCAAGTAATTACATATCCATTATGTAATAATCGTAAAGAAGCTCTTATAAAGAGGATTTATCTTATTTAATGAAATAGCATCTATAAATTCTTTAATTGAAGATAAAATAAAAGATGCAATTATTAAAGGATATGATTTTATTAATTATAAAAAGTTGAAAGAAAAGAAGTAATGATTTGGTTTGAAGTGCGAACAAGTTATGTTGAGAATGTCTATTTATTCCCAACAAGAAGATTTTAAATGTGAAACAATATTTTAACAACATATGAAATTTTTTAGAGAATTTATAAAAGTGTCTAATTTGTGTAATATTAAAAATAATGATTTGCTATATATTTTTAAAAACAGAGGATTATGATGTTTGATACAATTTGTGTGGTGATTGTGAAAAATTTCACGTGAAGAAATAAAAATGGATTTTTTTATCTTTTATAGCTTGGCATTGTATAGTATCCATATTAGCTTAATCTTATGAGTTTTTATAATGAAAATGTAGTTGTAAGTTTTTAAATAAAATTTAATAATAATCACATAGTAAATAGTTTTATTGAAACTTTTTAATATAAAATGTTAGAATAAAATTGTTATGTCAAAATTAGATATAAAAAAATATGGAAATTCTATTTTAAGAAAAAAATCGAGTATTGTTTATGAGGTTACTGATAATATAAAAAAGCTTGTAAATGATATGTTTGAAACAATGTATGCAGCTCCTGGAGTTGGACTTGCAGCGCCTCAAATTGGTATTTTGGCAAGAATTTGTGTTGTTGATATATCTAAAGAGCAAAACTCTTCTTTTGTTATGATAAATCCAAAAATTCTTTTAGGAGAAAACAAAACATTTGAAGAAGAAGGTTGTTTGTCTTTGCCTGGATTTTTTGCATCTATTAGGCGTTTTAATAAAATTATTGTAGAGTATATGGATCTAGATAACAAGAAAAAAGAAATTGAAGTACAAGGGTTTCTTGCAAGAGCTGTACAGCATGAAATAGATCATTTGGATGCGAAGATTTTTATAGATTATTTGCCTGAATTTAAAAGGAAATCTATTGAAAAAGAAATTAAACGGAAGAAAAAAGTGGGTAATTGGTGAGAATTTTGTTTTTTGGAACATCTTCAATCTCTAAAGCTTATCTAGAAGAATTGTATAAAAATAATCATGAAATTTTTGTAATTACAATGCCTGATAAGCCTGCATCAAGAGGACAACGACTTACTTTACCTGCAGTAAAAATTTTTGCTATTGAGAAAAAAATTAACTTTATACAGGTTAGAAAGTTTACAATTGAGTTGATAGAAGAAATAAAGAAATTTAATGCAGATATTGGAATTGTTGTGGCTTATGGAAAACTTATACCGAAAGCTGTTTTTGATTTACCTAAAAACAACATATTTAATATACATTTTTCTCTTCTTCCAAAGTATAGAGGTGCCGCCCCTGTTCAATATGCTTTATGTAATGGAGAAAGTGAAACTGGCGTCACATCTTTTTGTATTGAAGAAGGTTTAGATACAGGTGATATATTAATGCAAGAAAGGATTAGTATAGATATAAGAGATAATGCGAATACTTTGTTTAATAAACTTGTGCCACTAGGTGTGAAAATTATGAACAAAACAATAAATTTATTTGAAATGAATTGTGTAAAAGTTATACCACAGACAGGCGAGGTAAGCTTTGCTCCAATGTTTAAAAAAGAAGCGGGTTTAGTAATGTGGAATAAAAGTGCACAAGAAATATACAATTTATTTAGAGGATTATGTATGTGGCCTGGTTTATATTCTATTGTTTCTAAAGGAAAATTTGTTGGAAAGAGAATCAAATTTATAAATTTAGAAGTATTTGAAAATAATTCTGTTAATGATAAAATTGGATTTATTTTTTCTCTAGAAAAAAACCGAGGTTTTACTGTACCTTGTGCTTTTGGTAAAATTTTAGTTACTAAGGTTCAACCTGAGAATAAATCTGTTATGTCGGCTTGGGACTTTATTCAATGTGGACAATTAGTAATAGGAGATAGTTTTTGAATTAATAATTTTTATGAAAACGTAAAGATAAACATTGCCATAATATTTATGGCAATGTTTTGATATGCAGATTTTTGATAGGCGCTGTAAATTATTATAAAAAATTTTACGAGTTTTAAAAGGAAAAAATATGTTAATTTTAGGATAATAGTGGTTTATATTGTCATTGTATTCCAGATTGAATATTATTTGACAATAAATAATAAGGGGTCTTAATATGGCAATTGAAATTAATGAAAGCAATTTTTCGCAAGAGGTATTATCTTCAGACAAGCCGGTGTTGATAGATTTTTGGGCACCTTGGTGTGGTCCTTGTAAAATGCTTGCTCCAATTATTGAAGAACTTGTTATTGAGTATAAAGACAGAGCAAGAATATATAAAATTAATACTGATGAAAATATGTCTCTTTCAACAAAATTTAAGATAACTTCAATTCCTTGTTTAATCTTATTTAAAAATGGTGTAATAAAACAAAAAATAGTGGGGTTTAGATCTAAAAATGATATTAAAAAAATTATAGATGATGCTTTATAAAGAATTGTTATTTTGGATAGGATTTAAGAATTGAAAATATTTTGAGAGGAGATGTCATAGTGTATGATGTTATTATTGTTGGAGGCGGTCCTGCAGGATTATCTGCAGCTATTTATGCTTCAAGAGCGAGATTAAAAACGCTACTTATAGAAAAAAATGGTTGTGGAGGAAAAATAACTATAACAAATTTACTTGAAAATTATCCAGGATTTAACGGAGGAGTTAATGGCTTTGAGCTTGCTGTTAAGCTTGAAACGCAAGCGAGAGGTTTTGGTGCTGAAATAATTTATGATGAAGTTACAAGTATTAAAAATAAAAGTGTAAAAAAAATAATGACAAAAAATTCAACTTATGAAGCTAAGACCGTTATTATTGCCAGTGGAACAAATTTAAAGAAAATGAATATACAAGGAGAAAAAGCCTTTATAGGAAGAGGCATATCTTTTTGTGCAACATGTGATGCTCCGTTTTATCGAGGCAAAGATGTGTTGGTTATAGGTGGTGGAGATTCGGCTGTTCAAGAAGCTATATATTTAGCTAAATTTGCAAAAAATGTAACTATTGTCCATAGAAGAAATGAATTAAGAGCTGTGAAAATTTTACAAGATAAGATGTTATCATGTTCAAATATATCTGTAATATATAATTCAGTACCTAAAGAAATAGTTGGCAAAGATTTTATTGAAAAAGTAATAATAACAAATGTAAAGACGAATGAGGTCAAAAGTTTAAAAATTGATGGTGTATTTGTTTTTATAGGATTTATTCCAAATAATTCATTTCTTGCAGATATTGCCATTGATGAGAATAGATATATTGTGACGGATGAAAATATGAAAACTTCTATTTTAGGCATTTTTGCCTCTGGCGACATAAGGAAAAAACAATTAAGACAAGTTGTTACAGCAGCAGCAGATGGTGCTCAAGCTGCTGTTAGCGTTCAGTATTATTTAGAAAATTTATGAAAAAATTCTTTATTATAGATGGTAATGCATACATTCATAGAGCTTATCATGCTTTGCCAGTACTCGTAACTACAGATAATCAGCAAATTCATGCAGTATACGGTTTTGTAAAGTTGTTGTTTAAAATAAAAAATAATTTTAAACCTGATTATATTGTGGTTTGTTTTGATTATCCGTCAAAAAATTTTAGGCATGAAATATTTAAAGATTATAAGGTAAACAGAAAATCATTAGATGAAGCTCTTATAAGTCAAATGCCTATTGTAAGAGAAGCTGTTGAAGCTTTAAATATAGCAAAGATAGAGTTTAAAGGATATGAAGCTGATGATTTAATTGCTACACTTACAGAGCAGAATAAAAGAAATAATTTACAAACAATTATTGTTACTGGAGATAAGGATATTTTTCAATTAGTGGAAGAAGCAAATGTTTTAATTTGGAATGACTCTAAGAACGTTATGTATAATGCACAAAAAGTAAAGGAAAAATATGGGGTTTTTCCAAAGCAGCTTTTAGATGTTTTTGCTTTAATGGGTGATTCTATAGATAATGTTCCTGGAATAAAAGGAATTGGTGAAAAAACTGCTGTTAAACTTATAAAAAAATTTGAAACGCTCGAAAATGTTTTAGAAAATAGTGGTTATATAAGAGGAAATATCGGAAAATTATTGCAAAATGGTAGGGAAGAAGTGTTGCTAAGCAAAAAATTGATAGAATTAAATAAGCGAGTTCCTATGGAGTATCATCTTGAAAATTTTATAAATAATAATTTTAATGAAAGTAAACTGCGTTTATTTTTTGAAAAATATGAGTTTAAGAGTTTGTTAGTTAAATATTTGTAGTTGAAGAAAAAACTTGTTGAAAATAAAAATGTTGTTTCTAATAGTTGTTGAAATTGTGAGAATTTTAAAGAGTTTGTATTTTTGTATTATCTTTAAATAAAATAAAAAAGTTGAGTATGATTTAAAGCAAGAGAGAAATTTGTATAAAATATCTGGAATAGATTTAAATTATATATATTTTAATGTAGTGTCTGTATTATAATTATTTGTATTCTATAAAATCACATAATATTGGTGAGATATCAAAAGAATATTTAAATTTTGTTATTAATGATGAAAATTTTTTTTGTAGGGAGAGTAAGAGAAAACTTTTTGTCAGTTTTTCAGTGAAACATGTTGTTAAATATACAAATTCAGTTATGTCAGTAATTTTTGCCATATTTGAAATATTTAGCCTGCTATTTAGTTAAGAAAAAAGTATGTCGCTTTTTTGATATAAAAATCTCTTTAATTAAAGTTTAGTCTAAAGTAGAATTTTCTGGAATAAAAGTTAACACATCTTTTTTACGTAATTTTAATAAAAAAATATTTTTGATATTAATAAAAAGGAATTTAATGCTAATTCTTCAAAATAACTTGTTTCTATGATGTTAAATAAAATTAACTTCTATAATTAAAAAATAAAACTGATTATTTTGTGGATGAAGCAATATTAGTTGAATTATCTTTTATGAACTACTTTCTGAAGTTTTAGAGTATTGCGAATTACAAAAATTAAAAAAACACATATATAATTAATATTAAATTGTTGTGTGCTTATTATGTTGATAGAGTTTATGCAATTATTAAACAAGCTGTGACATTTATGGGGAAATTATTATTTAGGAAATTAAATTTACAAAATATTTCTATAATATCTTGTCACAGAAAGGAATTTGGCAAATCATTTGTACCGAATGATAATAAAGTTTTTATATGTGTTGATTATTTTCAAGGTGATTTAAAAGTTCTAAAACGGATATTTTGTTAAACATAGTGAATAAATTTATGGGTGAAAAATGTTGTAGAGAAATACTATAAAGGATGGTTATGTTTACGTAATTATAGACAAAATAAGATATATGTTTGGGTTATATTTAGAGCAAATGCTCAAACGAAAAAATATAGAGCTTTTATAATTTTGTAAGTTCATGATAATTTACTTTTTGAAATTTTTGATAAGTAAGTTAGGAATATAATAAGTATTATAAAAAATAAAATGGGAAGGCAGTAAAATTAGAAGTCTTATTGTTTGGTTGATATCAAAATTAGAAATAATTGAGGGAAATAAAGAAAATATGATAATAGGCTTGACGGGAGGTATTGCTAGTGGAAAAAGTGAAAGTGTTAAGTATTTTAAAGAATTAGGAGTTTATTCTATAGATGCAGATGCTATATCGCATGAGCTTACAGTTTTTGGTACTTCTTATTTTAATAAAATAGTACAAGTTTTTGGACAAAATATCTTGTTTTCTAATATGTTATTAAATAGAAAAAAATTGGCCAATATTATTTTTTCTGACAAAAATGCAAAATTAATTGTTGAAGAAATTCTTCATGGTAAAATTATAATGCGTATAAATGAAATAGTTTCACAAAAAAAAAGTAAATATGCCAATATAATGATAAATGCACCACTTCTTTTTGAAATAGGATTGGATAAAATTTGTGATAAAGTTATAGTTATATGGGCATCTTATGAGACTCAAAGGAAACGTCTTGCCATGCGTGATGGTTTAAATGATGAAGATGTTCAAAAGAGAATTTATTCGCAGATGCCTGTAAAAGAAAAAATAAAACTTGCGGATTTTGTAATAAATAACAATGGATCAAAAAAAGCTTTAAAAAAATGTATATATAATTTCTACAAATTATGTATAACTTAAAGTAAAAATACAAAAAACTTCTACTTTTTCATTAATTAATTTTTTGATATATGGTAAATGATGAGTATGTATTTTAAAATATTGTGTATTATAAATATTGACAATTAAAAAAAAATAACATAAAATCTTAAAAATTGTGATTTTGTTTTTTGTATTTTTCAAATCAAGTCAAAACAAAAGAATACTGTGATAAATGCAATAATTAAGATAATGAAATAATTAAAAATATAAATATATAAGTTTCTTTACAACAAACAAGTAAAAACAAGTCAAGTAAGTCAAACAAGTAAAAACAAGTCAAGTATAATAAATGTGTCAAATTCTGGAGGGTAGTTAATGGAAAAAGATAAAACCATGAATGTTTCAGTATTATCTAAACGCACTATGTCAGAACTAATAATTATTGCGAAGAATCTTAAACTTGAAGGAATGGCGGGATTACGAAAGCAAGAACTTATAGCAAAAATTTTTGAAGCGCAAACAAAGGAAAATAAGTTAGTTTATGATGAAGGTGTTTTAGAAATTTTACCTGATGGTTTTGGATTTTTGCGCTCAACAGATTATAATTATCTTCCAGGTCCAGATGATATTTATATATCTCCTTCTCAAATCAAAAAATTTGCTTTAAGAAAAGGTGATACTGTTGCAGGTTATGTTCGTCCTCCTCAAGCACAACAGGAGCGTTATTTTGCTCTTTTGCAGGTTAAATCAGTTAACGGTCAAGAAAATCTTGAAGGAATAAGAGATAGAGCTTTGTTTGATAATTTAACACCTCTTTATCCTAATGAAAAAATAATTCTTGAAACAAAAAAAGAAGAAGTATCAATGAGGATTATAGATATGCTTGTTCCTATTGGAAAGGGGCAGAGGGTTTTAATTAATGCAGCTCCAAGAACAGGCAAAACCGTTCTTTTGCAGAAAATAGCTAATGCCATAACAGAAAATAATCCTAATATTATACTTATGGTTTTGTTAATAGATGAAAGACCTGAAGAAGTTACCGATATGCAACGTTCAGTTAAAGGTGACGTTATATCTTCAACTTTTGATGAACCTTCAGATAGATATATACAAGTTGCGGAAATGGTTATAGAAAAAGCTAAAAGAATGGTTGAAAATGGTAAAGATGTAGTTGTTCTTTTAGATTCTATTACAAGACTTGCAAGAGCATATAATACGGCGATGCCTTCGAGTGGAAGAGTGCTTTCAGGGGGACTTGACTCAAATGCTCTGCAGAGGCCAAAAAGGTTTTTTGGATCTGCAAGAAATATAGAAGAAGGTGGTAGTCTTACAATTATAGGTACTGCTCTTGTTGAAACTGGAAGTAGAATGGATGATGTTATTTTTGAGGAATTTAAGGGAACTGGAAATTGCGAAATCTACCTTGATAGAAAACTTGCTGACAGAAGAGTATTCCCAGCTATAGATCTTTTGCGTTCAGGAACAAGAAAAGAAGAACTTCTTTTAAATGATGATGAAAAAAATAAAATGTGGATTTTGCGAAAATGGATGAATTCGATGAATTCTATAGAGGTTATGGAAGAATTGAGAAAAAGGCTTCTTAATTCAAAAAGTAACAAAGACTTTTTAAAACAGATGGAGCTTTCTAGTATGGAAGGAAGATAATTTTAAGAAAATTTATTTGACTGCAATTTGAAAAGTTATATAATGATGTATAAAAGTATATATATCTGTAAAATAAAAGGAGATGTATAAGATGAAAGAAATGGTACATCCTAAATATGAGGAAAGCATAGTTTCATGTGCGTGTGGATACACTTTTAAAACTCGTTCTACAAAGTCTGTGATTAAGCTTGGAATATGTTCTAATTGTCATCCATTTTTTACAGGTAAACAGAAACTTATAGATACAGCCGGAAGAGTTGAAAAGTTTCAAAAGCGTTTTGCAAAAACTGATGGAAAAACTATAGTAAATAAAAAACATGCAAAGAAAAATTTGATTGTGAAAAAGACTAAAGTAAAAATACTTGCTACATCTTCTAAAAGGACAAAAAATATAGCTAAAAAAAATAAAGAAGTTAAAAACAAGTAGTTTTTAAAGTAGTTACATGAAAAATTTTTTAGAAAAAATTTTTGTATTTTTATTAAGTATAAATTAAAGGTTATGGCAAATTGTGTTTTTAAATAAGTTAAAATCATTAAATAGTCAATTTCAACGAATAGAAAAAGAATTAGAAGATTTTTCTATTGTTGCGAATAAAGATAAATATAGAGAACTTACAAAACAATATTTTTATTTGCGTCCATTAGCTGAAAAATGTGTTCGGTATATTAAGCTTATTGACGATATAAAAGAAATAGAAGAGTTAAAAAGATCAAATGATGATGAAATCATAGAGATGGCTTTTTCGGAGTATAATGAACTTATTGAGAAAAAAAATCAAATGGAATCTGAAATAAAGATTTTACTTATACCGCCAGATCTAAATGAAAATAAAAATATTATTGTCGAAATTCGTGCAGGAACGGGTGGAGCAGAAGCAGCTTTATTTGTTGGAGATTTGTATAGGATGTATACAAGATTTGCTGATCGTAATGGTTGGCGGCATGAAATTTTGGATTCAAATTCTACTGGACTTGGTGGTTTTAAAGAGATTATTTTTGAAATATATGGAAGTAAAGTATGGCGTTATTTTAAGTTTGAAAGAGGTGTTCACAGAGTACAAAGAGTACCTGTAACAGAAGTATCTGGGAGAGTTCATACTTCTGCAGTGACTGTAGCTGTTCTTTCTGAAGCGAAAGAAGTTGATATTGAAATAAAAATGGATGATTTACGTATAGATGCCTATAGAGCATCAGGAGCGGGTGGGCAACATATTAATAAAACAGATTCGGCAATAAGAATTACTCATTTGCCTACAGGACTTGTAGTGGCTTGTCAAGATGAAAGAAGTCAGCTGAAAAATAGAGAAAAAGCTTTTAAAGTTTTAAGAGCAAAACTTTATGAACAGAAAGTTTTGGAACAAGAAAAAGAGCTTTCTTATAAGCGAAAACAGCAAATTGGTTCTGGAGATAGGTCTGAAAAAATAAGGACATATAATTTCCCTCAAAATAGAATTACGGACCACAGGATAGGATATACTGTGCACAATATCACGGAAGTTCTGGATGGAAAATTATCAGAGCTTGTGAATAAATTAATTGAAAATGAAATAGAAGTTAAGCTTAAAATAAATGATATTTAATAGTGACACTAATAGTGTTTATACTTTGTTAAAAGCTTCTGAAGAATTTTTAAGTTTAAAAAATTTGTTAACTCCTAAATTTGATAGTGAATTACTTTTAAGTTATGTATTGCAAATTAAACAAACTAGACTTCCTTTAGTAAGGAATCAGAAACTTACAAACAATCAAATATTGCGATATGAAAAATGTATATTGAGACGTTCTAAAAGAGAACCTATCGCATACATAACTGGTTTTAAAGGCTTTATGAATTTTGAGTTTAAAGTAAATAAGAGTGTTTTAATACCAAGACCTGAAACTGAACTTTTGGTTGAGATTGCGTTAGAACTTGCAAAAAATGAAAACAAAGAATCGGTTTTAGACTTATGTACAGGTTCAGGCTGTATAGCTATTAGCCTAGCAAAACTTAGAAAATTTAAAAATATTGTTGCTTCTGATATAAATAGTAATGCCTTGAAAGTTGCGAAAAAAAACTCACAAATTAATAATGTTTTTAACATAAAATTTGTTAAAAGTGATATGTTTGATAATATAAATGGAGAAAGGTTTGATATTATAATTTCAAATCCTCCTTATGTATCAAAAGAAGAGTATGACTTATTAGAATCTGAACTTAAATATGAACCAAAGCTTGCTTTAATAGCACAAGATGATGGAATGTTTTTTTATAAAGAAATAAGTTCTAAAGCATTAAATTATTTAAACAATGATGGGTTTATTTTGCTTGAATTAAATGCAAATAAATTCCATGAAATAAGGCATATATTTTTAAGTAATAGTAAGTATAAAAACGTAGAAATAATGAACGATTATTCTGGATTGTCAAGAATATTAAAAACTAAAATTAATCGTTAATAAAAATTTTACATTTTAATTGAAATATAATAATAAATTAATCACTTAATTATAAAATTTTCGAAGGATGTTTGTTATAGGAATATGAATGGATAGAATAGTAATAAACGGTGGTAAAAAATTAAAAGGTGAAATAGATATATCAGGATCAAAGAATTCAGCTTTGCCTATTTTATTTGCAACTTTATTGACCGATGAACCTACAATTATAACTAACGTCCCTTCTCTTGCAGATATAGATACTACAATAAAGTTTTTAAATTTTATAGGCAAAAATATTATTAAAGAGGAAAATGTTGTAAAAACATGTTTTTCAGGTAAATATAAGCATATAGCTCCTTATGATTTAGTTAGAAAAATGCGCGCAAGTATTTTAATAATGGGGCCATTACTTGCAAGAATTAAAAAAGTTGATGTATCTTTACCTGGCGGGTGTGCTATAGGGGCAAGACCTATAGATATTCATTTAGATGCGTTTCAGAAAATGGGAGTTGATATTTATGTTGAAAATGGTTATGTAAAGACTTTTGCGAAAAATGGTATTAAAGGAGCCGTAATTGATTTTAAGTTGCCAAGTGTAGGTGCAACTGAAAATATATTACTTAGTGCTGTTCTAGCTAAAGGGGTTACTACTATTATTAATGCTGCTTGTGAACCGGAAATAGAAGACTTGGCAACTGTTTTAAATAAAATGGGTGCTAGAATTATAGGTGCTGGAACCAATAAAATTGTAATAAAGGGTGTTGATAAGCTTTGTGGGTTTACTCATAAAATAATTCCAGATAGAATAGAAGCTGCTACGTATATGATAGCAGCAGCAGTAATGAAAGGTGAAGTTACCCTTAATAAAGTGGAACCTATACATTTAAAAGCTGTTATTGATAAGTTAAAGCGATGTGGTTTATTTATAAAAGAAAAGAAAGATACTATTTTTGTAAAGTGGGTAAAGAATTTAAAACCTCAAAATGTAAAAACTGAAGTTTATCCTGGATTCCCTACAGATGTTCAAGCTCAATGGATGGTACTAATGAGTCTTTTGGATGGAAAGGCTCGTATAGAAGAAAATATTTTTGAAAACAGGTTTATGCACGTTGCTGAATTGCAAAGATTTGGTGCTGATATAGTAATGAATGGTAAGGTTGCATATATAAAAGGAGTTAAGAGGTTTTCAGGGGCACCTGTAATGGTTTCTGATTTAAGAGCTGGAGCAGCTCTTATTTTGGCTGGTCTTGCTGCTAAGGGTAAAACTACAGTTTCAAGAATATATCATTTGGATAGAGGTTATGAAGCACTTGAAAAAAAATTAAAAAAATTAGGAGCTGATATAAAAAGAGTTCATAATAATTAGTAGAAATATATTTTGATAATTAAATTTTATTGTTAATAGATAAAAATTATATTTTAATATGATTCTATTATATTGCATGTAAATAGTATAGTAGTGTGGATATTTTGTTTTTTTTATTTTTGTATAAAATTTATTGAATTTTGTGTCATTATTTATTGCACAATTGTTGGTTATTGATTATAAATTCTTTTTATTTATGCGTATTGCATCGAGTTATTTAATGTTAAAGAAGTTTAAATGTAAATTTTATGTGTGTTTTTCCAATAAATATTTGATGGATAAATAAATTTTAAAGGGATCATTATTGTGTAATTGCAATTAACAATAATGCAGTAATGAAATAACTCTAATTGACAAATTAGATAAAAGTTATTATACTGTTTTTAAAATTATGTATTACTGGACGTTCAGATACAATTTTATGGTATTTGAGCGTTTTTTATTTTACGAATTGTTAAAAATTTAAAAATATATAGTAAAAAAATAAAAAATATATGTTTTTTAATTATTTTATTTGGAGGTGGTAAAATGTTTAATGCAGGAGATACAGCTTTTATTCTTGTTTGTACAACTTTAGTATTTATTATGACTCCGGGATTAGCGTTTTTTTATGGAGGATTGGGTCGTAGAAAGAATATGGTAAATAATATGATGAATTCAGCATTTATTATGGGTCTTGGTGTAGTTTTATATATGTTAATAGGTTATTCATTATCTTTTAGCGAAAGTAACAATAATTTTATAGGTTCTCTTAAATATTTTGGATTGTTAGGTATATCAAAAGCATCTCTTACTGGTTCAATTCCTACATTTGTTTTCGTAGCGTTTCAAATGACATTTGCTCTCATTACTCCTGCTATTATAACTGGCTCTATTGCTGGTAGAATGAAATTTAAAGCTTTATTTTTCTTTATAGCTTTATGGTCTGTATTTGTATACTATCCCTTAGCTCATATGGTATGGGGTGGTGGGTTAATAGGTGGAAAAATAGGTGCTTTAGATTTTGCAGGTGGTGATGTTGTTCATATAAGTTCAGGTACAACTGGTCTAATTCTTGCGATTTTAATGGGGAAAAGAATAGATTATATGAGTATTTCTTATAGAGTACACAATATTCCTTTCGTCTTCTTGGGAACGGGACTTTTATGGTTTGGCTGGTTTGGTTTTAACGCAGGAAGTGCTCTTGCAGCCGATGGACTTGCAGCTCATGCATTTATAGCTACAGCTGTGTCTGCTGGTGGTGGTATGTTGGCTTGGATTCTTCTAGATGCAATAAAGCAAGGAAAAACTACATTGATTGGTGCCTGTACTGGTGTTATAGCGGGTTTAGTAGGTATTACTCCGGCTGCAGGATTTGTTGATATATGGGCAGCTTTATTTATAGGTTTAACTGTAAGTCCTGTATGTTACGGTGGAATTATTATTATAAAAAAGATATTTAAAATTGATGATGCTCTTGATGCTTTTGGTTGTCATGGACTTGGTGGTGTATGGGGTGGAATTTTAACAGGAGTATTCGTAAATCCTGAAATTAATGGTGGACAACCTGGTCTTATTTATGGACAATCAACACAATTGATTGCGCAAATAAAAGGAATAATTGTGACTTTTATAATAGTTATAGTTGGAACTTTACTATGTGCAGGAATAGTAAGAATGTTTACAACTTTTAGAGTTAAAAGAAAAGAAGAACTTATAGGTTTAGATATTTCAGAGCATGGTGAAAATGCATATCCTTCATTTACAGGATTAGATTAGTAAGTATAATATTTTCTGCAAAATAGTGTATAATTAAGATGGGGGGATTACTTATTATGATAAAAATAGAAGCTATTGTTCGTGAAGAAAAACTAGAAGATATAAAATAAGCTCTTAGTAAAATTGAGGTTAGTGGGATTACTATTTCTCAGGTGATGGGTTGTGGAAAACAAAAAGGTTATAAAGAACTTGTACGAGCTACAGAGGTAAGTATAACGATGCTTCCAAAAATAAAATTTGAAATTATAGTATCCTCTAAAGAATGGGAAGCAAAAACAATAGATGCAATACAAAAAGCTGCTTACACAGGTAACCCTGGTGATGGTAAAATATTTAGTTATGATTTACGTAGTGTTATGAGAGTGCGTACTAAAGAAATGGATACTAAAGCGATAAACTAATTTTTGCATATGTTAGAAATTATTTAAGCATTAAATTAATAATAATTTCAATATAATTATTTACTGCTCGTACTAGTAAAAATTTATTCGTGCTAGGGGAAAAAAGTGTCTTCTGTTAAAGATCTCTTTTCATCAAAATGGGGGTTTATTTTATCGGCTGCTGGCTCATCCATAGGAATGGGGAGTATTTGGTTATTTCCATACAGAGTTGGAGAGCTTGGTGGGGCGGCGTTTTTAATTTCATATATTGTGTGTGTTTTTCTTTTAGGATTAATAGCTGTAATTGGTGAAATTACTCTTGGTAGACTTACAGGTAAAGGACCTTTAGGTGCTTTTAAAAAAGCTTTAAGAATAAGTTGTGGTTATTATAAGGCAGGAGAATTTATTGGTTGGATACCTGTGACAGTAGTTTTTATTATTGCACTTGGATATGCCATTGTTGTTGCATGGGTTCTTCGTTTTTTAGTAGGCGCAATAATGGGTTCAGCTTTTATTGCTTTTGATAGTGTTCGCTATTTTAAGGCAATTATAGGCGATAATATTTCTTTTTGGATTATCTGGACACTTTTAATAACAGGTTTTATAATTATAGGTGGTGTTGAAAAAGGAATTGAAAAAGTAAACAAATTTATGATGCCGGTTTTTTTTATCTTATTTGTTCTTTTAGTTATTAGAGTTGCTTTTTTGCCTGGAGCAATAAATGGATATAAATTTCTTTTCGTATCAAAATTAAGTGCGCTTTTTAATGCAAGAACATGGATTTTAGCTTTAGGACAATCTTTTTATTCTCTTTCTATTATGGGATCTATTTTGATTGTATATGGTTCTTACGCTAGAAAGAGTGAAGATATAATATATTCTGCAAAAAACGTTGCAGTTTTAAGTACTCTTGCTTCAATTTTAGCATCTTTAGCGATAATCCCTGCAGTATTTTCTTTTGGTAAAAATTTAAATTCTGGGCCTTCCCTCATGTTTATTACAATGCCTGATATTTTTAAAACAATACCATTTGGACGATTATGTATGGGAATATTTTTTATAGCTGTTTTTTTTGCAGCCATTACATCTCTTATAAGTATACTTGAGGTTATAATTGAATCTCTTATATATAAATTTAAAACATCTAGATTAATGGCTGTAATAGTTACAATTGTTATATCTTCTATTTTTAGCGTACTTGCAAATGGACATATAGATGGTCTTATGGATATTCTTCAAATTCATTTAGTTCCGTTCTGTGCTTTGATGAGTGGTGTTTTTGTTTTTTGGATCTTACCTTCAAAAAGAGTTATAAAAGAGATTCAAAGTGGAAGATCTAAGATTGTTAGAGAGTGGATTATCTTTATTGGACGTTATGTTTTTTGTAGTTTAGTAGTTGTGATTTATATTTTTAATCTTTTATATATAAAATAAGAAATATTTGATTTGGATTTTAATTTGACTTGATTATTCCTCCACCTAATACAATATCATCTTTATAAAATACGACGCTTTGTCCCGCAGTAATAGACATCTGAGGAACTTCAAACTCCACTATTGCAATATCTGATTTTTGAGGAGTAACTATTGCTTTTGCAGGTTTATGTTGTTGCCTTATTTTAGCTTTAACTTTAATAGGTTTTTTTGGGGCTGGTATAGAGCACCATAATACTTTTGCTAGAGTAGTGTAAGAGGAATATAAATCTTCTTTTGTTCCAATTACTATAACGTTTTGCTTAGCTAAAATATTTGTAACGTAAAGTGGTTTTTTTGTTCCGCCAGGTAGTCCAAGTCCTCTGCGTTTGCCTATAGTGTAGTTCCATATTCCATTGTGTTTTCCTAAAATTTTTCCACTTTTATCAATAATATTGCCAGTAATTACTGGCAATTGTAAGATGTCATTATAATTTCCACAGTAAAAATCTTGACTATCTGGTTTTTTGGCAACGGGAAGTTTTATTTTTTCTGCAATAGTTCTTATTTGTTCCTTAGAATATTTTCCAAGGGGAAAAATTGTTTCTGACAAAATTTTTTGCGAAAGTCTGTATAAAAAATAAGTTTGATCCTTATTTTGGTCTACAGCTTTTTTTAGTTGGTATAAATTTATAGAATTATTAAATTCTATGTTTGCATAGTGCCCTGTAGCAAATTTATCAAAAGAAATACCCATTTTTTTGGTCATTTGTGGAAGAACACCGAATTTAATATAAGTATTGCACCATACGCAAGGATTTGGAGTGCGGCCTTCTTTGTATTCATTTCTAAAATTTTCAATAACAATTTTTTTATATTCTTTATGACAATCTAATATATATAGAGGGATTTTTAAAAAGTCAGCTATTCTACGTGTGGTTTTAATATCTTCATCTTCAGGACCTAAACATGCTTCATATTCTTTAGTTTTGGATATGGGAATAGAATTATCCCATATAGACATTATTGCACCTATTACTTCATACCCTTGATTTTTTAATAGATAAGCTGTAACTGCAGAGTCAACACCGCCACTTAATCCTACCAATATTTTCATACACACCTCTTTATTTGAAGTTATCATTTATTTTATTGTGGAATCCCTACGTCTGTAGAAATATATCTTTTAATAGATTTAATTTTGCTTTCTATACAACATCTGCAATGTTCTGGAGAATCTTTAAGACAAATTTTCCCGGGATATATTTCATAATATTTTTTATAATTTATTTCAGTAGCATTTGGCATAACCACGTTTGCTCCACTTTGTAGAGCAATTAAACGACCATTAGGTTTTACTGTTTCCATTGCTGTTGTAGCTGGAATATTAATGTCGGGTATTAATATTCGTAATATAGCTATAATCTTAAGTGATAATTCAAAGTAAGTATTATTATTATTTTTTGGTGGACATGTTATAGGAGTGTTGGGATTATAAATAAAAGGTCCAATCCCGACCATATCTACTGGAATTGATTGCATGTAAATAATATCTTCTACAATGCTTTCTAGTGTTTGTCCAGGTAATCCAACAATTATTCCTGATCCGGTTTCATACCCAAGTTTTTTTATGTTTTTAATACAGTTTTTTCTATTTTTTAAACTCATTCCAGGATTTAACTTATTGTAAACATTTTGATCTGTAGTTTCAATTTTTAATAAATATTTATCTGTTCCTGCATTGCGATAGGCTCTGTATTCTTCAAAAGTTTTTTCGCCAATGCTTAAAGTAAGTGCAACATTTAAATTTTTAATTGCTAAAATAATTTTTTTCATTTTTTCAATAGTATAATATGAATCTTGACCAGATTGTAAAACTATTGTTTTATATCCATAATCTTTTGCCTTTTGAACTAAATCTATTATTTTATTTGGTTCCATACGATATCTTATCAATTTGGTGTTGTCTCTTCTTAAACCACAATACAAACAATTTTGTTGGCAATAGTTTGAAAATTCTATAAGCGCTCTTAGGTGTACTTCATCGCCAACATAGAGTTTGCGAATTTTATTTGCGACTTTAAAAAGCTTATTTGTATCTTTTGTTTTAAGAAGGGATAAAATTTCACTTTTATTCAGTGTATGTTTTATACTACCCTTATTTAGTATGACTGTAATATCAGTATTCATATATATATTGTATCAAATATCAAAAAAACAAAGAATTGTGGAAATTTATATGCTTATGTTAAATTTATGTGTTGTTTAAGATAATTTATCTAAGAAATCAGTATTTTATGTTGTGTTAATTATAGTAGATTTTTAAGAATGTGTGTATAATTTGGTAAATTAGAAGTTTTATAAATTAATATAACTTTTTTAAAAAATAAATGAAGTTATATATAAAAATTTGATTGTTAGGTTGGTTAATATTAATAAAGCATATTAAATTGATATTTAAATGTGGGGATAGTTTTTTATATATGATAACATATGATAATTGATAATGTTGATCCTTAAAGAATCATTTTAAAAATGTTGAACATACAGTTATTATATGATTGCTGATATAATTTCAGAACAAAAACTTGAGAGATTAAAAGAAATGATCTACACTTTATTAGGTAAAAAGTTAATTGTGGCTTATTATAATTTTTAAGTATAAAATGTTAATTTAAAAATGAATTTTAAGGTTAAGTTTTTAAAAAGCTTGATCATATTCTCTAGGTGCATTTTTGCCGCGGAATTTAATGGTTCTACTGGGAAATAAGATATTAAAATAAAGACAGCATGAGAAATCAAAAAATACACATAACTTTCATCGTTCTTAAAAAGATATGAATGAAAACTAATGCTATTTATTTTATTGCTCTCATATTTATTAAGATAAACACAATTATAGAAAATCTGCTACAGTACGTGAAACTTTAAAATAAGCTGTTAGTTTAACTTATAGTAGAACCATAATTTAAATAAAGTTTAGAATTAAAAATTATGCGTTTTTATTAGTTTTTGAGATTTTAATTTTAGTTGTTTTTCAATATTTGCATATTCATCAGTGCTATAATTAGCATAAATTATCATTGTAAGATATCGTATACTTTCGGTGTGAGTTGGTTCAGTAATATTTTCTATTAAATTATCTATAATATTTTTTATTAAGTGTTTTATTTCGTTGGGACTATTTTTTAAGATAGGTACAGTTAAATATTCCAAATATTTGTAGAAATTTGGTTCTTTAATTATAAACTTAATATTGTTTTTAAGACAATCTAGAAATTCTTTTTTATTTGAGGTATAGTATTCTGTTAATTCTTTCAAATTTTCATCAAGTCTCTCACTATTTACAAAGCACTCTTTTAATAGATATTCTTTTTCTTTATGTAATTTATCTTCTTTCTCTTTTTCAATTTTATTGAAAAATTCTAGCAATTCTTTGCAATTAGGATGTAAGTTGATATTATGTAGTAATGAATTGTATTCATCATTAGAATTTATGACAAGATTTTTTATAGTATTAAAAATGTCGTTTTTAAATTGTTCAAAATCTTCTTTTTTGATGTACCCGTTAATCTCAAAGCGGCATTTTAAAAGTTCGTAGATATTAACAAGATTAGTAACATCTTTAATACTTTTTATAAGGATTTTTACATCTTTTAATGCTTCAATAAACTCTTTATATGTATATTTTTCAGGCTTCTCAATAATTTTAATTTTATCATTTTTATAATATTCAACACGTTCTGTTATTCCTTGTTGCATTAATTTTTTGTCTAAAAATCCGTTTTCTTTATAATTTTTTAAAAAACTGTATGATGATAATATATCATTTTTTTCAACCACATTATTTTTAATGCCAAGTTCATAAAACCAATTTAACTTTATGCATATTGCTTTCTCAAAATCTTTATCATTATTTTTTGGTTCCTCATTCGGTTTAATCAAATAAATATAACTCAAATAAGCAAGAATTTCATCTAAAATATTTTGTTCATACGTTTCAAAACTTTTCATAAGTTTAATTGCTTCTTGGTAGGCTTGATAAATTTTAATAAAAGCATCAAAAAAGGAGTTGTATTGTCTAATATTTCTGGTTTCTGAATTATTTCTTATTTTTTTTATTATCTCATTGCTAGTAATAAATTCTTTAATTTTGTTGTCTATATAATCATACCTAGTATCAATATACTCTTTAAAGATGTCTTTTATATCTTGTTCAAAAACAATTTCTCTTGCTATGACTTTTTCTTTTGCATTTTCGTAAGCTTTTTTTTCATTTTCATTGTTCCTATTATCGCTAATAAATAGTTTTGATGTGTCTACAATAAAAATTACGTTAGCATTTTTGTTTTCCAGTAACAGACTGTGTATATGGAATAAAACATCCGTATACGAAAGTTGTTCAGGTAATCTTTCTAAATCGTCAAAAATAAAAAGATAATTAGAAAAGTCTTTTAGTTCAAAAAATATGAAATTTACAATTTTTTGAAAATTCGTTATGAATTTGTTATTTGGCAAATAATTCTTTCCTGAATTGCCAAATAATTTCCACGAGTTCTTATCATATCTATCTTTAGCAAGTTGTAATAATGCTAGATTATTAGTTACGGTGTTATCAATTTCTTCAATTGACGTTAAACCTTTGAGAGATATATAAATTTTTAATATTTTGTCTTTTTTTGACAGTATTTGTTTTTCTAGCAAATTATTTTGCATGAAAAAAGTTTTACCGCTCCCCCACTTTCCGTTTATTAGTAACGCTCTATCTTTATTAGGTTGAGATATAAATTCTTTTATAACTTCTTGAATTGTATTATTCATATAAACTCCTTAATATCGTTGATGACTTTAATTTTAACATAAAATTTATATGTATGTCGAATAAAAAAGGTAATGTTTTAAAATAGTATAATGTTTAAGTTAAAATGATAGTGGACTGTGTATTAAAAATTCAATTATGTCAAATAATGAATATTGGGAATGAAATTTAAGAAGAATGAGTAATAGCAATTTTAAATATATTGTTGTCTTCATGTTGAAGTGCAAAGTTTATTTTAGATGAGAGAATATCCAATGGGAATAACCTAGAATGTTGAGAATTTGGGGAAAACAGCAAAAAATATCTATGCAGAGTCCAGTAATGTAGAAAATGCCTAGCTAGGAGAAAAGCAAATGATTCGTCAAAACAAGTATATAAAAAAATAGTATGATTTACGTTGTAGGTTAAATTTATCGTATAATAAAATATAAAGGCAACATTCGTTGTATAAATGGATAATGTGGCAACTTTACGTCTATAGGTGAAGCAAAAAATACTTTAAAGATGGTAGAACTATGTTTAAAAACTCAATACTGGACAAAGGTCTATAATAACAATTGAAACTAAGTAACGAAATTTAATGCTTTTTTTTAATAGATTGTTATCGGAAGTTTATTTATAATGTTTCAGAAAACAAAACAATTATTGCTAAAATCATGTCAATTGTCAATAAAAATAATCGTAGTAACTAGTATCAGCTATTGTTACTATAGTTAGTGTTTATGGTATTTAGTCATTTTATAAATTATTAACTAGAGCAACAGATAATAATGTTTATGTTGACAGACAAAACAAAAAAATAAAATAAATGGAATTTTTTGTTAGCAAGCTACAAGTGTTAGCAAATAATTTAGATAAAATGCTGAAATTCCTTGAGGTTGAGTTACAATACTAGGTGAATAAGTAAAGAAGAGGTTGTCTATATTGAGTAAGTTTTATTATTACTTTTTACAAGTACGTTTAACTAATTAATTTAAAATGTTTTTAAAAATTGTATTTTTTCTTTTCAATTAATACAAAATTGATTTAATTTCGTTGTTTTTTGCTTTGATTAAGCTGTAAACATTTATATTTGTTAATTTGTTATAATAAATCAAATTTATTACTAAAAGATTTGAGATAAAAATGAAAGACGGTTTAATTGAATGATTGAAACAAATTTTTATGTAAAAATTAAATTATTTATCGTTTGGTGTTAAACAATAAATAATAAATATGCTATTAATATTATGAAAGCTTATCATGAATTCTAGATAAATAAACAAATAACTAAGGAAGAGAGTAATAGTGCAAATAGAACTTGTTGCAGTAAAAACTGCCAAATTTTCAATCTTATCGAACATTTCTTTAACATTGAGTAAGTTTATTATAGGCATAATTATTGGATCAATTTCTATTATTTCGGAAGCTATTCACTCATTTGTAGACTTATTGGCAGCATTAATGGCTTATTATGCAGTAAAAAAAGCTTCAATGCCTCCGGATAAAGCTCATCCATATGGTTATGGTAAGTTTGAAAATATTTCAGGTATCATAGAAGCATTACTTATTTTTATTGCAGCAATTTATATTGTTTACGAATCAATTAAAAAACTTCTATATCCTTCATCTATTAATATGCCAGTTGTTGGTATTTTGGTTATGTTATTTTCGGTTCTAGTCAATTTTTTTGTCTCTAGAAAACTTTTTTATGTGGCAAAGGAAATGGATTCTGTGGCACTTGAAGCTAATGCATGGCATTTAAGAGCTGATGTTTATACTTCAATTGGAATTATGTTTGTGTTAAGTATAATAACTTTTATAGATATTTTTAAATTTCACGCAAATATTTTTTATTGGCTTGATTCTATTGCTGCTTTTGTCGTAGCATTTATGATAACAAAAACTGCATGGAAACTTATAAGTAAATCTGCGAAAGATTTATTTGATGCAAGTCTTCCCAATAAAGAAATTAGTATAATAGAGAATGTTATATGTCAAAATGATGATATTGTTGGTTATCATGCCTTAAAAACAAGGAAGTCAGGGAATAAAAGATTTGTAGAATTTCATATACTTGTTAATCCTAAAATGACTGTTTATAGATCCCATGAGATAACAAGAGAAATAAATTTTGAAGTGTCTGGAAGGCTTGAAAATTCTATAGTCACAATTCATGTAGAACCTTGTGATAATACGTGTACACTTAAATGTTTAGAAGGATGTCTTATAAAGGCTTGTAAAAGTGTGAATATAAGGAAGTAATAGAAACTATATTATTAAAAGATCTCAGTAACTTTTTCGATGAAAAAGCTTTATAAAATTTGAATTTTATAAAGTGAACAGATATTAGATTAAAAAGTGATGTTGATATTGTAATCAAGTAAGTTTTTATTATGCTTGTTGTTTGTTGTTTTTAAATGTAATATAATGATTAGCTTGGAGGTTAAAAATGTATAAAATTGTTTTAATAAGGCATGGTGAAAGTATCTGGAATAAGGAAAATAGATTTACTGGGTGGATGGATGTGGATCTGTCTAAAAAAGGAATTAAAGAGGCATTGAAAGCTGGTGAATTTCTTAAAAAAGAGGGATTTAGTTTTGATTTAGCTTATGCGTCAGTTCTTAAAAGATCAATAAAAACTCTTTGGAATATTCTTAATGTTATGGATTTATTATGGATACCTGTAATTAAAAGTTGGAAATTGAACGAAAAGCATTATGGGATACTGCAAGGATTAAATAAAACTGAAATAGCTGTGAAATATGGTGAAGAACAAGTAAAGTTGTGGAGAAGAAGTTATGATATTTCTCCTATGTCTTTGGATGAGAGTGATGAAAGATATCCTGGGAAAGATCCAAAATATGCTGCTTTGTCAAAAAATGAACTTCCTTTAACAGAATGTTTAAAAGATACAGTTAAAAGAGTTGTTCCATATTGGGAAGAAGAGATAGTCTCCAAAATAAAAATGGGTAAAAAAATTATTATAGCTGCTCATGGTAACAGTTTAAGAGCGTTGGTGAAGTATCTTGATAACGTAATTGATAGTGATATAGTAGATTTGAATATACCTACTGCGATGCCACTTGTTTACGAACTTGACGATAATCTGAAACCTATTAAAAATTATTACTTAGGTGATCCAGAAGTTGTTAAGAAGGCTATGGAATCGATTGCTAATCAGGGGAAAGTAAAGTAGTCATTAATTTTATTTATGATTAGCAGTTAGCAGTTATAATAAGGATAAGGACAAGAGGAGTGTATCAGATTATGCGTAAGTTAAAGTTGTTTTTTAAAAACAACAAAATATGGTGTACGATAGTTATAATTCTTTTTGTGCTTGTAATATTATCAATTTACGGATTAAGTAAGCTTGAATCTTTTTATAGAGTTATGACGCTTGCAACAATACCTATACAGATTTTATTGGTCTTTGTGAGTGCAGCTGTTTTTGTTTTTATGTATATGATTAGTTTTAGAGAAGGTGGTTTTACAAATTTAAAAAAGAGAAGAATTAAGACTAAAAATATAGAGATTTCATTTAAGAAAGTGATAGGGCTTGAGGAAGCTAAAAAAGAGTCATTAGAAGTAGTTCAGCTTATAAAAGATAGGAAGCAAGTCCAAAAAATAGGAGGTAAGATAATTAAGGGTATTTTATTGATGGGACCGCCTGGTTGTGGCAAAACTTTACTTGCAGAAGCTATAGCTGCAGAATGTAAAGTCCCGTTTATTTCAATGGCAGGTAGCGAGTTTGTTGAAATGTTTGTAGGAGTTGGAGCAAGTAGGGTGAGAAATCTTTTTAAAAAAGCTAGAGAATATGCTTATACAGAAGGTGCGTGTATAGTTTTTATTGATGAAATTGAAGTTATAGGCAGAGGGAGAACATTTTCTTATATGGGTGGTGGAGAAGAGACAAACAGCACACAAAATCAACTTCTTGTAGAAATGGATGGACTTGATAATAAAAAAAGCAATGTTATTGTAATAGCTGCTACGAATGCTGATGAGAATGTTTTAGATAAAGCATTGTTAAGATCTGGTCGTTTTGATAGAAAAATTACAGTTGGACTTCCAAACTTGAGAACGAGAGAACAATTATTTGATTTTTACTTAAAAAAGGTTAAAGTTGTTCCTGAAGTTAAAGTAGATAGACTTGCAAAAAAAACAGTTTATAAATCTCCTGCTGATATTGAAAACATAGTAAAAGAAGCGGCATTGATTGCAACAAGGAAAAAAAAAGAGTTTATTGATATGAAAGATATATCAGAATCAATGGATAGAATTGATTTAGGTCTGGAAACGCATATTGATATGACTCCTAAAGAACTTGAAATAACCGCATACCATGAAGCTGGTCACGCCACAACTATATATTTAATGCATCCTACTGATGATGTTTTTAAAGTTACGTTGAAGTCACATCAAGGTTCTTTAGGACTTGTAGCTCGATTACCTAAAGAAGAATTGCATAGCGAGAATAAAAATGAATTACTTGCCGATATTATGGTATCGCTTGCAGGATATGTAGCGGAAAAAATTAAGTATAATACCACAACGACTGGCGTTTCAGCAGATTTTAAACGTGCTATGACTATAGCAAATACAATGGTATGGAATTTGGGTATGGGAAGCAAGGGGTTTGTAGGTGATTTTTCTGTTATTTCAAAAGAAAAAATGTCTCAAAGACTTAAAGAAAAACTTAATAATGAAACTATGTCGATAATAAATTCTTGTTATTCTAAAGTAGAAAAATTTTTAAAAGCAAATTGGGATGCTGTAGAAGCAATAGTCAAAAGACTTATAAAGGATAAAGAATTGGATTTTGATGAATTAGAAGAAGTAATGGAAACAGTAGGAAAAAGAAATTCTAAAACAGGTGGTTTGATCGTTTCAGGTTTTAAAGAATAATTGAAGTTTATGTTGTGAGGTAAAATTTATATTGTGAGCTTTTTAAAAAGCACTGTTACGATATGTTTGTTAGTAGTGGCTCTTATATTTAATTCTTGTGGTGTGACTTATAAAAAAGAAGCTCTAACTTATGATTTAGAAAAATTAATAAGTAAAGAGTGTAATCAAGATTCGAAAGCATGTATTGTAGGTAGAACCTTGTACTTAGATATGGAGCTTGAAGGACTAACATCTAGGGATAGTAAAATAGCATCAGATACTTTACGCAAAATTCAACTTGTAACTAATGCTTTATTGAGAGTTGTCTTGAGTAGTAATACAGTTATAAAATATATGGTTGCAACTGTATATAGTCATGACAAAAGCTTGGTTTTTAGAGTATTACAAAATATTGACGATGTAAAAAAATATTTTTATACGCGCATATCTCGTTCTGATTATGAATCACGAAATCTTTTTGAAATAATAGGGCCTAAAGTTGCTGCAGAGGTCATATCAGATAAACATGATATAAGTGATAAAGAATTTGTTGGGAGATTAATTATAGCTCAAATAAACATGCTTTCAAATGTAAATCCTTTTTTAGGAGCTTTAATATCTATGCTGCAGTTACGGTATGCTGGAGTAGAAAATGATACTTTATTTTTAGTTATTCTTAATGAAATAGATCAAAAAACTATTAATGTGTTTGAAAAGATTTTAAAAAAAAAAGTTAAGCATTATTCAAAAAAATATAATATACTTTTTAATAAAGTGGAAATTATTAAAGATAGTGGAGATGTTGTTTTGTGTGTTAGAATTGTGTGAGTTGGTTATGTTTGTGATGCTTTCTTTGCTTTATTTAAACTTGGAGATTTATAATGTCGAAAACTTTATGGCAACAGGTAGGGATGCGTATAAAAGCAGTTAGAGAAGTAGTAAATTTGTCTACAGTAGATTTTGCCAAAAGTATTAACTTAGATAGTGAGATATATCTAAAATATGAAAATGGACAAGTTGATATTCCAGTAAATGTACTTTTTACTATTGCTAATAAGTATAATGTTGAAATAACGACTCTTCTTACAGGAATTGAGCCTCATCTTAAAAGAATTGCGATAGTTAAAAAAGGCAAAGATTTAGCGATAGAACGTAGAAAAGAATATAAATATCAGGACTTAGCTTTGAATTTTGTGCATAAAAAAGCAGAATTTTTTTTAGTTACAGTAGAGTCTTTAAAATATGAATCGAAGCACATGTATTCTCATTCTGGACAAGAGTTTAATTATATTCTTGAAGGTGCATTAAAAGTTGTTTATGATGGTAGTGAATATATTTTAGAAGCGGGAGATTCTGTTTATTTTGATTCAGGATATGAACATGCAATGTTTGCTTTGAATGGCAAGTCTGCAAAATTTTTGTGCGTAATTTTATGAGTTTAATTAATATGTTTTAAGCTTTATAATTTTTATTTAAAAGAGAGGGATATGCTAGCTGAAAAATATGTGAAAATTAACTATGAATCATATGATGATTTTATAAGAAATTGTAAAATTTGTGTTCCAAAAAATTTTAATTTTGGTTTTGATGTTGTTGATGAGCTTGCAAATATTGAACCAAATAAAAAGGCGATAATATGGTGTAATTCAGAAGGAGCAGAGAGAATATTTTCTTTTTTGGACATTAAGAAAGAAAGTAATCGTATAGCAAATTTTTTAAAATCTTTAGGTGTAAAGAAAGGTGATACTGTAATGCTTATGTTAAAGAGGCGTTACGAATACTGGCATTTTGCAGTTGCGCTTCACAAAATAGGAGCAGTGTTAGTTCCTGCGACGCACCTTTTAACAGTAAAAGATATTAAGTATAGAGTAAAGGCTGCCGAAATAAATACTATTGTTGCAATTGCAGATAGCAGAATTGTAAAAGTTATAAATGAAGCAAAGAAAGATTTGCCAGAATTAAAAAACATTGTTTCCGTAAATGGCCATGTAAATGAATGGATTGAGTATTCTAAAGAAATTAAGAAGTTTTCCGATGTTTTTAAAAAATCTACAGGAGACAATGCTATTAAAATTTCAGATAAATTTATTCTATATTTTACATCAGGAACTACAGGATTGCCCAAAATGGCATATCATGATTATTCATATCCTTTAGGTCATATTATAACTGCAAGGTTTTGGCAAAATTTAGACGATAATAGTCTTCATCTTACTGTAGCTGATACAGGATGGGCTAAAGCTTCTTGGGGAAAAATATACGGTCAATGGCTTTGTGGAGCATGTGTTTTTGTTTACGATTATGAAAGGTTTAATCATCATAATTTAATGGAAAGAGTGGCAAAATATGGTGTTACTTCATTTTGTGCACCACCTACAGTTTACAGACATATTATAAAAGAAGATATTTCTAAATATAATTTGTCCAAATTAAAATATGCTGAAACAGCAGGTGAACCTTTAAACCCTGAAGTTTTCTATCAATTTAAGAAAATGACTGGTATTGATATAAAAGAAGGTTTTGGGCAAACAGAGACAATTGTTATAGCCGCCACTTTCCCTTGGATGAAAGTGAGGCCTGGTTCTATTGGTAAACCATCAGCGGGCTGGGATTTAGATATTATTGATAAGGAAAACAATTCTTGTGAACCTGGTAAAGAGGGTCGCCTTGTAGTAAAGACTAAAAATTGTAAACCTCTAGGTTTATTTTGTGGATATTACAAAAATATTTCTATGACTAGAAGTGTTTGGAATGATGGTATATATGATACAGGAGATATGGCATATAAGGATGAAGATGGTTATATTTGGTTTATTGGACGTTCTGATGATGTTATAAAAAGTTCTGGTTATAGAATTGGTCCGTTTGAAGTTGAAAGTGCTTTAATGGAACATCCCTGTGTACTTGAGTGTGCTATAACTGGAATGCCAGATAGTGTTCGCGGAACAATTGTGAAAGCCACAGTTGTTTTAGCTAAAGGATATAAACCGAGTTCAAAGCTTATTATAGAGCTTCAAAATCATGTTAAAAAAATTACTGCTCCTTACAAGTATCCAAGAGTTATAGAGTTTGTAAATGAATTGCCTAAGACGATAAGTGGTAAAATTAAGAGAAAAGAAATAAGAAAAATGGGGAAATAAATGATAATTTTTTAATTTGTTTTTAGCTGTTTCCACATGTGTAAAACTGTACAACTGAATATCAGGAGAAATATATGGACATAAAGGAACATATTTTAACATTGGCAAAAAAAGTAAAAGGTAAAATTATTTTACCTGAAAGTTTTGATATAAGAGTGTTAAAAGCTGCAAGTATGCTTGTAAAAAATAATATAGCTTCTGTTATTTTGCCTACTGACAATATGCAAGAAGTTGAGAAGAATGCTTATAATGCAGGTATAGATTTGAGCGGAGTGGAGATAATAAAAATAGATAATTCTTTTTTAGATGAAAACAAAATTAAAGAATTTGTTGATGCAAGAATAAAAAAAGGTATATCTGAACGAGAGGCTTTAGAACTTTTAAAGAAGCCTTTATATTTTTCAATGATATATTTAAAGAGTGGTAAATGTGACGCATGTGTTGGAGGTGCCGTTTATGACACTGCCGATGTTTTAAGAACGAGTTTTTGTACAATAGGTACAGCTACAGGTATAAAATTAGTTTCTTCTTATTTTCTTATGGTACCTCCTGACAACCATCTTATAGTAAAAGATCCTGTTATGTTTGCTGATTGTGCTGTAAATCCTGATCCTAATGCTTTAGGTTTAAAAGATATTGCGATTGCAACTGTTGGGAATTTCAAAAAACTTTTTCCCGGAAGACAAGCAAAAGTTGCAATACTTTCATTTTCAACCAAAGGCAGTGCAAATAATAAACTTTTAATGAAAGTTATAGAAGCGACAGAGTTATTAAAAACGCATTTTGCTGGACAGTCTGATGTAGATGTTGATGGAGAGCTTCAGTTTGATGCTTCTGTTATTTCTAGTGTTGGTAAAAGGAAAGCACCAAATTCTGTTGTTGCCGGCAGTGCAAATATTTTGATTTTCCCAGATTTAAATTCTGGTAATATTGGTTATAAAATTGCAGAAAGATTTGGTGGTTTCCAAGCACTAGGTCCTATAATTCAAGGACTTTCTCTTCCTGTAAGCGATTTAAGTAGGGGTTCAACTGCTGAAGATATATATTTAACGGCTGCAATTATGCTTTTAAAATAAATTTTATTTATTATAATAAATATTTCAATGTGTCTTTACTTTATGTATATTTATATTGTATGAAAATGTTATGGATATAATAGATGCTCATACTCATGTATGGCCTGAAAAAATAGTATTCAAGGCTAAATCTTATCTTGAAAATGTAATAAACCGTCAGATAGTAATTTTGCCTACAGTAAACAACTTGTTAAGGTATATGGATATAAATGGTGTTTCTAAAAGTATTGTATCTTCAGTTGCTTCCCGTCCTGATCAAGTGATTTCTATAAATAATTGGCTCTTTTCTTTAAAGTATGAAAGGATTATTGTTTTTGCCGCAATACACCCTTTTTTTAGTAATTTTAAAGAAGAGTTAAAAAGAATTAAAGACAGTTGTTTTGGTGTAAAGTTGCAACCTGACTTCCAAAATTTTTATGTAAATGATGAGAAAGCTTTTCCTTTTTATGAAGAACTTGAAAAATTACAGTTGCCTATATTATTGCATTGTGGTGTAAGTTCTTGTGGTGATATAAAAAGTTCTCCAGATAAAGTTGAAAAAATTATTGTAAAATTTCCTGGTATTAAAATTATCGGTGCACATATGGGTGGATATTTAATGTGGAAAGAGTCGTTAGAAAAACTTTGTGGAAAGAGTTTATACTTTGACACTTCAGATAGCGTAAGATTTATGAAAAAAGAATTACTTAACAAATTCTTTAACCAACATGGATTTGATAAAATTATTTATGGTTCGGATTTCCCTATAGGAAGTTCTAAAGAAGATATAAATTTTATTCAAACGCTAAGTATCTCTGAAGAAAATAAACAAAAAATATTTAGCAAAAATATTAAAAAAATGCTCAATATTAATTAATTCTTATTGTGGGACATTTTTGATTTCGTTTAGTTATAAATAGCTTTACGTCGTGTATGTTTTTGCTTAAAAGTAATTTTTTTGATGTTTTTATAGCAAGAGAGTTTGTATTGTGATGTTTACTTATATGTGCAAGAAAAACATATTTTAAACTATCTTTACTTGTAGACAAACTTCTTATTTTATAAATAGCGTTTGCAGCATCTTCATTTGATAAATGTCCTTTTTCGCTTAGTATCCACTTTTTATTATTATAAGTTCTGAAGCTTGAATTTAATATTGTTTTATTATAGTTTGATTCAATTATTAATATATTACTGTTTACTAAGTTTTTTATAATTTTGTCACAAACTTTCCCGGTATCCGTTAAATATCCTATTTTATACTTTCTTTCATTTATTGTGGATGAGAATGTAAAACCTAGTGTATGCGAAATGTTTTTGTCTTTATGGTGAACGTCAAAAGATTGAACAAAAATATTTTCAATTTCAACACTTTTGTAAAAAGGTACAATATTGCATTTTTCAATTTTATCTCTGTGTTTTTTTAGAATATCTGAATATATATCCTGATGCAAATAAATAGGAATATCATTATTATGTAAAAAATTAATTCCTGGTGTGCTTATATGATCGCTATGAGCATGTGTTATAAAAGCAGCTTTTATATTTTGTGGTGTAATATTTAAGTAATTAAGGTTTTTTATGATGTATTTAGAACTACAACCACAATCAATTAATATTGCCACTTTTTCGGTCCAGATTATGGAACAATTTCCACTTGAACCACTTGAAAGAATACAAAAATTTAAACTCAAAGTTCTTTTGCCGCTTTCTCTACTGTTTTAACAGCTAAATTTACAGTGTAGTTTATGTCTTTTATATTAAAAACAGAAGTTGGAGCGTGGATATATCTTGTCGGAATACTTAAAATTCCTGTTAAAATACCTTCTTTATTTATATATATTGATGCCCCATCTGTCATGCCGCCATCTAATATATCTATTTGATAAGGTATTTTATTTTCATTTGCAGCTTTAAGAATTAATTTGCGAACTTTTTGAGATACTATTGTTCCTCTTCCGGAAGCTTCTATCATTGTTATAGCAACACCATTTCCAAGTTTTAATGATGAGACTTTTTCTTCAATTTCAGGTGTATCTCCGGCAATAGTAGTATCCATAATAATAGCAAAATCTGGATTTATTTTAAACGATGAAGTTTTTCCACCCTTTAAGCCAACCTCTTCTTGAGCTGTGGCGCAAGCATAAACTGTAGCATCTAAGTTTTTTATTTTTGAAAGTACTTCCATAGTTTTTATCATAGCATAGCAACTTATTCTGTTATCTGCTGCTTTGCCATAATAAAAATCTCCATTTAAAATTCCGGCATTAGGTTCAAAAATTATCTGATCGCCTATATCTAATACTTTTAGTACCTCATACTTAGAAGAAAATCCTATATCTATAAACATATTTGTATATTTAACGGGTTGTTTGGCCTGTTCGGCAGTCATTAAATGGGGTGGTTTAGTTCCTATTATTCCTTTTATGTGTTCGCCTTTTTTATTAATAATTTCTATAGTTTTACCCGGTAAAATAGAGTCATTTATTCCACCAATTTTGATGAAATATATATATCCTTTTTCGTTAATATGTTTTACAATCATGCCGATTTCGTCCATATGAGCGGCAATCATTATTTTCTTTTTGCCTTTGCCCAATTGACCAATAACATTTCCAAAATTGTCGTTTTCAACGTTATCACATACTTTTGAAAGTGAATTATTTATAATTTTTGCAATGTTTTCTTCGTAACCTGATATTCCATCAGACATAAGTAAGTCTTTTAACAGTTTTTCCATTTAATTTCTCCATAAATAATATTAAAATGCATTATTGTTATTTTCAGTAGAAAGTTCTATCTTTTTTATCGCTTTAATTCTTTCTAAAATTGGTGGATGAGAGTATTCCAAAAATACTTTAAACGGATGAGGATATAAATTTGAAAGATTATCAACGGAAAGCTTTTTTAACGC
>JAISHK010000006.1 GCA_031262585.1 Endomicrobium sp. | reverse complement strand
ATGCATTTTCAAAAAATTTTTAACATTTTTCCCTTCAAATGTTAAATTCTCAAACTCCAAAACTGAAAATCGCCATTTGCATTTATCAAATCTTTTTTGTATCTTTGCCGAAACAAAGTTTCTTTTTAGGGCAATAAAGCTCTAATATTTCCAAATTTCATTTTTCTTTATATTTACAAAATAATAACTTTATTATTAGCGTGTTACGCTTTACTAACTCTTCGTTTTAGTAAATTAAAACGAGGTTTTAGTAAATTATTTCTTCGTTTTAGTAAAATAAAACAGCGTTTTATTTTGGAAAAATAAGGATTTTTGTTTTTTAATTAAAAACACAGAAAAATTAATTAAAATTTGCTTGGATTGTATTGAGGATTAATTGATTAATAATTTGCCAAAATTTTAACAAATTTTGAAGCTCTAAAATTGAAAAAATGAGTGAAATGTTAAAAATTCGTCAAATTTTGTGTTTTTTTGATGAAATTATGTTAAAATTTGGCTAAAAATGGGGTTGAAAATGTTAAAAAAAATTGAAAAATGAAAAAGCTAAAAAATGGGGTATTTTTTTCCCTATTGTTTTTTCTAATATTCCTTAAAGCATCTTGAATATATTTTTTTAATACAGCGTTTTTATCTTTATAAAATTATTGATGTATAAATGTAATACTATACTTCCGACCGCCAAGCGGCATTTATTTACCTGTCGGATTAAGGATATGTAATTATAGAACCAGACTTCCGTTAGGAAAAATAAAAGCCACTTGGTGGTCAGTTAGGAAAATTAAAAGCCTGTTGCAGGCTTGCCGACAAAAAAGGGCAACAAAAAAGTTGCCCTTTTGGAATTAGTAAACTACTAATTAACCTTGATTAATTATGATGTGAATTAGTTTTTTTATTTTTCTTTCTTTCTATTATAGTATATTCTGCCTCCAATATACGCTCCGCCTAAGCCAAGCATTAATAGGGTTGCTGTACCTATTGGAGCTGCACCTTGTGATACTGGTTGGTTTGTTGTATTACCATGTTGTGAAGGTGGCTGTGGTGCTCCTACTAAAATTGTTCCTGTTATACCAAAAGTCATTAAAGTAAAAACAAATATTGTCTTTGCTATTTTATTATTTAAGTTTTTCATTTCTTCTATTTTGTTTTGTTTATTATTATCTATTTTATTTAAAAGCTAAAAAAAAGATTATAAATTAATTACCTTAAATTCTTGTCTTTTATTTTCTGTTATAACATTTAAGATAAAGCATCCCTTTGTTGGAATTGTTATCTCATTATTATTTGTATTGCTATTTACCTTTTGTCCTTTAATATTGAAAAGTTCCAAATGCTTAACCCTATCTTTTGTTATAACTTTTAATAGTTCTTTGTTTTGTTGCAAGGTTATTGTTTCATCTGTTTTTTTAATATTATCCAATGTTAGTGGATTCTTTGTCATTTTTAGGACAAAACGTTCTCCATTATAAATATCAGAATAGAAAGTATAGGTGTTTTCTTCAAGGAAATTTACTAAAAGTGTTCCTGTTTGCTTATCATAAAGTGATATTTCGGTATAAGAATCTGCTAATTTATTATCTATACTTAGTGTATAGTTATCGGCAAACTTAGAATTTAGGTGAATATCAAAGGAAATTGAATCTTCTATTTGAGGAATTGCATTAACAATATAGCGTTCTTCTTCTGCTAAAAGAGAGATTTCAGGACTATTTCCCAAACCTTCAAGTTTTCTATTATCAGTTTTCCAATCAAATCCCAAAGTTGCATCATCCTTTATCTTTATTCTTAAAAGGTCTTTTAATTTAGGATAAGAATTAGAAGCAATATTTAAAGTTAGTTTATTGGGTTGTGGTTGTTGTGTGGCTTTGGCTTGAATTATTGTTGTTTCAGAAGTATAAAAATAGTGTGTATCGCCTTCTGGTACAGTTTCCATTTGGACAAAGAATCCTTGATAAGGATCAATTGTAGTTATACCCTCATCTTCTTCTAATGGTTGATATGTTGCATTATCAACACTTAAAATTTGTGGAACACTATAATAATTGCTTTTAATATTATCAAGATTTATTTTTGCTGTATGTGGATTATAGAATAAATACCAATTACCCGCAGTAAATGAAGAAGAATTATTATCAAAGTAAAGTGGAGTGTAATTTATCCCATCATAAACATTACCAGTAAATGTTATTGTGGTATCTTTTGCATAAGAAACTAAATAACATCTTACCCTATTCTCTGCTGTATAGATAAAGAAATTAGTTTGATCTGTTTCTTCATCAAACCAATTTATCCAAGTTCCCATATTCTCTTCTGATGCTTGTGAAGCATCCCAATAATAAAGATCATCTACTCCTTCTTTTGGATTAAATACTGAACGCATCTCTACTACATTACCCCCATCAACCCATAAAGGTATGCCAAAAAGATACCAACCTGCGGAATTTTGTGAGGCTTCTTCATAATTAGAATAACCTTTAAATGCAGCTTGAATAGAAAAATGCTTATGAAAATTAGAAATTGGGAATTGAGCCTTACCATCTGTTAGATTGTCTTCTAATACTACTACTTTACCTATTGGTTTTACTGGATTTTCTGAATTTGGAGTAGAATTTACTACTTTTCCAGCAGGAATAACAACATTTTCATATTGTGTTGGAATATGTCCTAATGACCAATTAGTATCATTAAACCATAAATTATCTCCTACATTATTTGTAAATATATTTTTTAAATAAATTAAGGTAATATTATCATAGAAAATAGCTGTTGTTGCACTACTTTTAAGCTGTATTGCAAGCCTATTATAGCCAGAGTAATCATTATTATCCATTTCTGATATTCCCATTGTATGCTCGCTCCAATCAGTACTACTAATCAAATAAGTACCTGCAGCATCTAAACTATAAAACGCTTCAGTTTCTATTTTATCTCCATTATCATTTACAGCATATAGAACTGTTCTACTTGCGGATATATCACTTAAAGCTTTTGCAAAATAATTTATTCTATAATCTCTAATACTTCCTTCTACCTTTGGAAGAATTAAAAAAGAAGTATCAGAAGGAGCCATTCTTAAAGCATGAGTTCCATCATAGCCTCCTAAATCTGTACTTACTGATATACTATCTCCTTCAATACTCCAACAAACAGGCAATCCGTTTTCAAAACTTTCAGGTGTTGTAATT